>JAHCMI010000001.1 GCA_019192545.1 Rivularia sp. MS3
AATCAACAAGCCGAAAATGCTCAATTCTACACTGAAGGCGATGCTTATATAAACGGCACGCTTTATACCAGAGAATTAAGTATTATAGACAGTGTACAATTTGCCGAATCAACTCAATTATCCATAGCTGAATTAAACATAAGCAAAAATACTTTTCTAGCAACTTCTAAAGACACTCAAGTTAGTATTGGTACCCAGCAAAAACCTAAAGAACAAACTCTGTTAGGAATTGCAGGAAGTGCCACAATTGGCTCTTCATATGTAAGTGAAAAAAAAGCGCCAGAAAACGGTCTTTTAGTTGAAGGAAAGGTAAATATCGGTGGTACGGTACCTCGAAACAACGAAGCTAGAACATCTCAACTCTACGTTAAGGGCAACGCTTACATTAGCGATACTTTGTCAACGGATACCATTGTCTTTAACGAATCCATGCAGCGTTCATCGCAACAGTATAAGGATAATATTACCGACCTTTCCATTCAAGAAAGTTTGCAAATTTTAGAAGATTTAAAGCCTGTTAAGTACAGCTATAGAACAGATGAAACCAGAAGAATTCATGCTGGATTTATTGCCGAAAAATCTCCTGAAATTTTTACCTCACCCGACAAAACAATGCTTAATTCTACGGGGATTATCGCCATATTAACCAATGTATTAAAAGAACATATGCATACAAATTCTGCTTTGAATCGCGTCATAGTCAATCAGCAGAAAGAAATTGCTAACTTACGAAAAAGAGTTAGGAAATTAGAAGAAAATACAAATAAATCATTTTGGTAAGTTGAAATAATATCGTTCCCATTTGTACCGGAATTATTTAAGTTTACTCTTCTTCTTATTATTTGCTTACTCTACGCTTTAGAAGGGTTTTTTGTAAACGTTATTTGGAATTCAGTAAAGGATTTACCACAGCACGCGGTCCAAAAGTAAGAGTTGTTCTACACCGCAATTCAACCGTTCCCGTTAACTTGAAAGAACAAAACTATGTAACTTTAGCTGCCCTACAACGCTTCGATGGCGCTCAACGTTATTCCATTCCAGATAACTTTGACTTGGATGACTTTAAATCCGTAGCGATTTGGTGTGAAGAGTTTAACGTCACCTTTGGTTTTGCTAGATTGCAAGGTGCTTAGTATTTTACAGTTGTCAGTTAACAGTTATGAGATCAAACTCGCCTATACCCTTATGCATCTAACTGCACCTGACAACTGTTCTTTATACTGCGCTAATACTTAATTTAAAATTGATATAAAGCTGTACCTCCCACAACCTGCAATGTGCTGTATATGTAGAATTTATGTTTATTTTCTTATTGCTCGCTTAACCATACACGCCATTCCATCAGCAGTTTTGAGAATAAAACCGGATGCTGTTGGTTTTTTGAAGTTGCACAGTTGAAAGGCAGAATTTATTTTTCTCAAAGTCGTAGCTCCCTGCTTCGCACACCTCCTGTAACGGTTCCTCAAAAGCCTGCTACGATTAACATCTAATATACGATTGACTTTGACCTTTATGAAAATCTAAATTATAATTTCAATAGCATCAGAAATATACACCTTTAGCATTTTTCTTCAGTGGGCAGAAATTTTTGAGTTTAAATGCTGATATCAAAGCTTTTTTAGGGGCAACATGGCTGCCTTATTTGTGCTATGGTATCTCTAGAAGATTGAGTTCGGTGGTTCAGTTTGTTTGATTATGTATTGCAGACTTCTCCGGATGTAAATCTCATCACACTGTTATTTCTGGAGACGTTGTATGTCGATTTACGTAGGCAATCTCTCTTATGAGGTTGTGGAAGAGGAACTAAAACAAGTATTCCTCGAATATGGAGAAGTAAAAAGTATTTACTTACCAATGGATCGGGAAGCGGGACGTATCAGAGGCTTTGCATTTGTAGAAATGGGAACCGATGCACAAGAGGCTACTGCAATAGAATCCTTAGACGGTGCTGAATGGATGGGCCGCAGTCTACGAGTAAATAAAGCTAAGCCAAAGCCAGAACGAAGTGCTTCTGGTGGCGGTGGTAGATGGTAAGGGAATTATGGCGAAGGATATAATAGATATAACCTTAACCAACTGAAAAATTATTTAACTTTGGAGTATGAAGGGCATACAATAAATTTGCCCTTCTTTTGCTCGCAGTTAATGCTACTGTTTACACTTAAGCATTAATTGCAATATTGTACAGCCTTAGTTTAGATTAGGAGAAAGAATGACCCAAATAGTTGTAGGCGAAAACGAAGGAATTGAATCAGCATTGCGTAGATTCAAGCGCGAGGTTTCTAAAGCAGGTATTATGCCCGACATAAAGAAGCATCGCCACTTTGAAACGCCCCTACAAAAGCACAAGCGTAAAGCAATTGCTAGATCCAAGCAGCGTAAGAGACGCTTCAAATATTAAAAACTAAAAATTCGTTAAATTTTTCTTGATTTCTGCAAGAAAAATTGTTGATTGAGCATCATGGTGGGTCAATTATCAGTCGTCAATCATCAATTACCAATTAATTTGTTGATAATTGTTCATTGTTCATTGATAATTGTCTTCCCTTTTTACTTTATCATTCTAGTTTTATAAAAAAGATTTTTTTTTACTACTTCGCTACATGAATTCCGACGGGTAATCATCAACCCCGCAAAGTGATTTTTTTATATCTCATAATTATTCTGAGTTTTTCTTATAGGTATCCCGAAGCTTTTAGAGCATTCCTAAATCCCGAAGTAACTTTATTCCCGGTTTTTCCGAAAAACCGGCAATAGAAACACCTATCTTTCTCACGACTCATATCAGATTGCGATATATTCAATAAAAGATAAATTAAATCTGCTCTATTGTGCTTGGATTGATAAACGAATTATCAATCACCATAGAGAAAAAACCTACATATTAATTAGTTCTAAATTAGTTCTAAAAAAAATAAACCATATCATCAACTGTGTTTTCACGCTTCCTCTGTAGACAGAAACTAGGTTCAAACCGTTTTCAATCGATGGGAAGATGGATGCAACACGTTCAAGTGTTTAGATTAAAGCGCAGAAGTAAAAAAATCTATTGATATAAGCATTAATCAAATCTTATTCAAACCGCTTCTACACGAAAATCTAAAAATAGGTAAACAGCTATGGCGACAGAAAACGGTAAAAACAAAATACGCTATGCAGTCTTAGGGTTAGGATGGATTGTTCAAGAAGACGTTTTACCAGCTTTCCCTAATACTAATAATTCTGAATTAGCTGCATTAATATCTGGAGATGAAACCAAACGCAAACAACTCGGCGAACAGTATAATGTTCCGGCTTATACTTACGAACAATACGAAGAATGCTTGAAAAACGAAAATATTGATGCAGTATATATAGGTTCTCCAAATCATTTACATTTAGAGCATACAGTAAGAGCGGCAAAAACAGGAGTTCATGTTTTATGTGAAAAGCCAATGGCTATAACTGAAGATGAATGTCAACAAATGATTAACGTTAGTAAAGAAAATAACGTTAAATTAATGATTGCTTATCGTCTCCACTTTGATAAAGCCAATATGGAAGCAGTCAAAATAGTTCAATCGGGAAAAATTGGCGAACTCCGCTTTTTTGATTCTGTATTTTCTCAGCAGGTTGATGACGGAAATGTCAGATTAAGAGAGCCGCTAGAAAACGGTGGCGGTTCGTTTTATGACATGGGAATTTACTGTATTAATGCAGTTCGTTATTTATTCCAAGACGAGCCTACAGAAGTATTTGCATTTATTGCTAATAATGGCGAAAAACGCTTTGCAAAAGTAGATGAAATGACCAGCGTTTCTATGCGTTTTCCTAAAGAAAGGTTAGCTCATTTTACAAGTAGTTTCGGAGCAGCTTCAACAGCAACATTTCGAGTTGTAGGAACCAAAGGTGATTTGCGAATGGATAGCGCTTATACCTATGCAGGAGACTTGAAACAAGAGATTACCGTAGAAGGTGAAAAACAAGAACAGTCTTTTTCCGCAGGAGATCAATTTGGTGCAGAAATTCAATATTTTTCAAATTGTATATTGAATAATAAAGAACCAGAACCATGTGGAAGAGAGGGATTAGCAGACGTTCGTATAATTCGTGCAATTATCGAATCAGCAAAAACAGGAAAACCCGTCAAACTAGATGAATTCAAACTAGAAAAAAGACCAAGCTTAGAGCAAGTAATTCAACTTCCTGCAATCGATACACCAGATAAATTTGTTAATGCTAAAGATATGCAGGGTAATGGGTAATTAGTAATTTGGTAATTAGTAATAATTGATTATTATTTAGAGACGTTGCAGTGCAACGTCTTTCTTTTTTAGATAAAAATACTTAAACTTTCTTTATAAAGATGCGCCCCTCTTTAGCCACCTTACGGTTAGCTTTGTACAGGTAGCTCCAGCCTTTTAAGCTGAGTGATTCTAAAATCCCTACTACGAGCATTATAAAGAAATTCCCTTGAGCTTCTGAAACAGCTTTGTAACATAGGAATCAGTCATACCAGAAATAAAATCAGTAACTTGCAGAATTTTATGATACGAATCGTCGCGATGGGCAAAGAGATACTGCTGAGGAATTATTTGCCGAAGAAATTCAGCTTTATCACCTTTTGATAGTACGGCATTGGCAAATTCATCGAACAAATAACCTAAAATTTGATGTCCAGCAATACGGGTACTAACAATATCTGGATGTTTAATTACTTTATTTTGAGTTTCGGTACGTATATCATCAAGTACGTCAGCATATTTACTTAACGCTAATAATTCTGTATCAAATTCACCAGTTAGCATTTCTGGCTCTTTTAATAAGAAAATATCGGCAACATCTTTTACAAGTTTGCTAATAGCGCGAGCGCGTAAATATTTTATTTCTTCTTCTTCTGTATTCGCTTGTTGCTTAATATCAGATTCGGAACGTTGAGCAATAGCGTTGAGTAGTTGTTTGGCATTCGCAAAAGAAATATATCTCATGCGGAAGCCGTCTTCTATATCTACAATTAAATAGCAAATATCATCCGCAGCTTCCATTAAAAAAGCTAGCGGATGTCTTGCCCACCATGCAACTTGATTACTACGACGAATCAATCCTACTGTTTGGGCAACTTCAGCAAATAACTCTTTTTCTGCTTGAAAAAAATTATATTTAGCGATACTTTTACCTTGATAGCTATTAAGTATATGTTCGGGAATATAAGATTCTCTAGGGTATTTTGCAAAAGCGGCTATTGTCGGACAGGTAAGCTGCATTCCCCCTTTTTTAGGCTGCATTTCCAGATTACTAATAATTCGGAAGCCTTGAGCGTTACCTTCAAATAAATTAAAGTCAGTTTCTTCAATTTCATTGATATAAATTTGTGTAGCTGCATACCAGTTTTTGAAACCGCTTTGAATCGCATCTTCCCCAGCATGTCCGAAAGGAGGATTACCGATATCATGAGCGAGACTTGCAGCAGAAACAATGTCTCCAAAATCTGAAGGATTATAATCTTTTAGATTATGTCTTTGAATAATTTCATTTCCTACAATTGTACCTAAAGAGCGACCGACGCAAGAAACTTCAATACTATGAATTAATCTTGTACGTAAATAATCATTCCCTGATAAGGAATAAACTTGAGTTTTATCTTTTAAACGACGAAAAGGAGATGAAAAAATCAAACGGTCATAATCTCTTTGAAAACAAGTCCGTACAGATTCAGAATCAATCGGACTAGTTTTACCCAATCTTTGTCTTGTTAAAAGTTGTTGCCATTGCATCATAAATCAGTTGTTCACCCGGAGGGTGTGGATTATTAGTTATCAGTGAACAGTTAAAAAGTAGTTTGATGAATTATTAGTAGTCCGCCACATTAATTTTGAGGGGTTCATGAAAGAGGGTTTTATAATTTTCTTCCCCCACTCCCCCACTCTCCCCCTCTCCCCCTCCCTGCCCCACCCATCATATTTTATGGGACAAACCACTAGGGTGCTTGTACTCTGTTTAAGTACGAATATAAAACATCTCCTTCTAAAACTTCTTGTTCTAAAAGATATTCAGCCATTTCTTCGAGTAAGTCGCGGTTAGCTTTAAGAATTAATATTGCTTGTTGATGGGCATTGTGAATCATTTCTCGAACTTCTCTGTCGATGGCTGCTGCTACTACTGAACTTACAGGGCGACGAGAATTTGGCGAACCATCTAAAAACGAAGATTGGGCTTTTTCTAATGCAATTGGGCCTAGATTCTGGCTCATTCCGTACATTGTAACTGCCTGTTCGGCTAAATCGGTTGCTTTTTGAATATCGTCGCTGGCACCAGTAGAAACTTGACCGAAAACTACTTCTTCAGCACTACGCCCGCCTAATAAGGTAGTAATTCTGCCGCGAACTTCACTTTCTAACATTAAGAAACGGTCTTCTTCTGGTAGTTGCAGTGTGTATCCTAAAGCACCTACTCCTCTAGGCACAATAGAGATTTTTTCTACTTGCCCTGACATTAAGGCACCGACTATTGCATGACCGCATTCGTGGTAAGCAACGATTTTCTTTTCAACTTGATTGAGTATGCGAGATTTCTTTTCTAAGCCAGCTACGACTCTTTCTAAGGCTTCATTAAAGTCTGCTAGCGTTACTGCTTCTCGGTGATTTCTAGCGGCTAATAATGCTGCTTCGTTGACTAAATTGGCTAAATCTGCTCCTGCAAAACCGGGTGTACGTCCAGCAATTACACTTAAGTCAATGTTTTCTTCTAGCTTAATTGCTTGCGTATGTACTTGTAAAACTGCTAAACGTCCTAGCTTATCCGGACGATCTACCACTACTTGTCTGTCGAAACGTCCCGGCCGCAGCAAGGCTTTATCTAGTATTTCCGGCCTATTGGTTGCGGCGATGATAATTATTCCCGCATTCGCTTCAAAACCATCCATCTGGGTTAACATCTGATCCAATGTTTGTTCGCGTTCTTCATTACTCGAAGCAAACACCCCAGAGCCACCTCTGGACTTACCCAAAGCATCTAATTCATCGATGAATACAATACAGGGAGACAGTTGTTTTGCTTGTTCAAACAAATCTCGAACTCTGGCAGCACCTACCCCGACAAACATTTCCATAAATTCAGAACCGGAAACGTTAATAAATGGGACTTCAGCTTCCCCTGCAACAGCTTTAGCTAAAAGAGTTTTACCGGTTCCTGGTGGCCCAACTAATAAAACTCCTTTGGGAATTTTTGCTCCTAGTTGAGTGTATCTATCGGGATTTTTGAGAAAGTCTATTATTTCCTGTAATTCTGCTTTAGCTTCATCGATGCCAGCAACATCTGCAAAGGTTACTTTGCCATCTGTCTGCCCAAAGTAAACTCTAGCTTTACTTTTACCAGCGTTTAAAGGATTGGCAGCACCTCCTCCACTTTGAACGCGATTAGTAAACCAAACGACTATTAAAAAGATTAAAAATGGGGGAATAAACCAACCGAAAGCTGTAAATATCCAGTTTCGACCACCATCAGGGCGAACTCCAAATTCTACCTTGTTATCTTCGAGCAACTTAGGTAAGGTTTGGTCTTTTGGTAAGGGAACAGTTACATAAGCTTTGTCCGGAGGTATAAATTTACCCGACTTCGTTTTTTTAGTTTTATTTAAATCAGTTTTGAGAAAATATTCTACTTTATTTTCTTCAACTATAACTTTACCAACTTTTCCTTCCCTTACTTGATTGCGAAATTGGCTGTAAGGCACCTCTGTTTTACTCGGATAATTAAATAAAGGGAAAAAACCTAAAAATAAAAACAACATTATTATTGTAAGCAAACATCCACCAAAGTTACCTTGTTTTTGAGGATTTGGGTATCTATCATTTTCAATTTGCATTTTTAGGTTTTACTCTTAAGTAAAAAGGTGTTATAGCGAACCTTAATTCAGTCCAATGAATTAGCGAAAGTGTTACTCACTAGTTTAAAATAAAAATATTGATATTAGTGTTAACTTGATGACGCTTCAGATGTACAAAAAAATGGTTATACTAAAATTATTTTAGTTTGTATCATTAATTGTATTTAACAATATAAAATATATGAGCAATCTAAAGTTAAACCTTCTATTACAGTAACATTTTTGAATGATTTAAATCCTATTATAATAGAGTCTCAATCAAAAATAATTATGTCATCGAACTATAAATATATCTTAAATAGCAATTATTACTTATTAAATGATTATCTAATAATGCAATTTTTCTTGTTTAGTATTTAGTAATGATTGTGGCACTGCAAAGGAATATCAACGCGAACAATCAAAGCAATGAAAATCAAAAATAAAGTCTTATTTAGAAGACTGGACAAGGATTTTAATGCGTTTTAACGTACTTTGTATATTAGCTTTGCAATTGAGTGCAAGGTGGGTTTTTTGACTTAACGATAATGATGCAAGATATCAAAAAACCCTTTCTAGAGCGTAGAGGGCACAGAAGAAAATAAAAAGCAAGAGAGAATAATTTTAATAATTCCGATACCTTCTGGTAGCGAACTCAGAAGTCTTCTAAAATGATATTACAATTAATTGTCTCTAAATTCCGGATAATATTATTCCCACTCTTTTAATTCATTATTGATATTCCGCAGTAGAGAATATAATTGTTGACGACGACTTTCAAAATTAGCTGCAATAAAAATTAAAGTAATTCCAACTAGCAACCCTACCACCCATTTAAGAAAAGGATAGTCAAAAGTAAATATTACTAAATGATAAACAGCCGTAATCAAAAAAGATGCGGTGCCCATATACAAAAAGGCACGTATTCTGAATCCCAATCCTGTAAATATACCAATCAAACTCAAAATTCCCGGTATTAAAACTGTATTTTGATAGAATATAGCTGCATATCCATAAATAATTCCGCTACCTAATATTCTTAAACCGTGACGATATGCTTTATTTTGCGGTAATTTAAGCTGCAAATCAAATTGAGCAATATATAACAAGGATAAACCTATTGAGGAAATGTACCATAAAGCACTGGTGGAATTTAAATCGATAAACCAACGCCACAATACCCAATTAACTAAAGCTAAACTGATATAAGTAAAGCGAATTTGCCGGACAATTTTAGCAATGAAAACGTAATAACCGGCTACAAGTAATAAAGAAATAGAATAAATTTGTATTCTGGTTTCCCATAGATAAAATAACGGCAGTATATATGCAGTTACGCGCCAAGGTTTTTTATACCATCCCCAACGCTCCCACGGTAAAATGTAGAGTACATAACCAACAATGCCAGAAACTCCTGCTATCCAAGGACGTATTTGCTGTAGAAAAACGCTTACTATGGAAGCTGGCGGTATAAAATATCTGAAACAGGCAATTTGGATTAAACCGATATAAACCCAGATGTCTGCTGCTGCAATCTCCGAATTGGATTGCGAGCTTGATGCATCGCTATTTCTTCCTTGAAATATTGCATAGCAACTCAGAAATAATCCCGTTGCTAAAGCTAACTTATAAGCTTCTACTGGATAACCCATTGTCGCTACTAATAACACGCTGCCTAAAGCCCAATGAAAATGAGCAAATATTTTCAACTCTTGGGGTTTGAGCTTGAGATAACTTGTTAACCAACGGGATAATAGCCGATAACTATAAGCAATAATCGTAGCTAGCATAGCTAAGATAATCCAACCATCACCAACAGCACCACCAGAAGCAGCTTGCTTGAGTTGATAGAATAATAGCTCATATGCAGCTATTGATACTCCAACCAGCCCTAAGTACACTAATGGTTTTAGTTTTTGATTGCGTCTTCCGATACTAATTACAATCCAAGCAACAGCTAATGTTGATAAACCAGTCCAGCTATCAAAAGTGTTATAGCGTAGCAACACCCCAAAACCAGCATACAGTAAAGGTAGAATATGCCAGCGGTTGGGAAGTTCTCCACCATAGTGCTTATTTTGCAACCTTTCGCCTATAAGCTGTGTAATTAAACCTAAAACGATATTTGCGATCGCAACATAAATAAGTTGGGGTGCTTGCTTGTTAGTAACCTCGTAAATGCCGAATTCTAATATTTCAATCAGATATAATTCCAATAATTCCACACTCCAGCCAATACCGTAAAATGTCCAGTTAGCGAATTTGTGGAAATGACGGAACGATAAAGCTAGTAGAATAATAGCTGTGGCAACTGCATACAGTAAAACATTAGATTCAACAAACAAGTAAATTGAGATTGCATGTATGCTTAACAGCAGCAATTCGCAACCGCAAAGCGCATTAGCCCAAAAATCTGTAGCAACTGCATATATAGTTGCTAACTGAGTTTTGGGCTGCAATGATTTGTGAATCAACCACAAGCAAAGAGTAATCACCGCAGTCAATACAAACCAACCTGCAAGGGATAGGCGAGCAAATTGCCATACACCGGTGAAAATCAAACTTAAACAAAAGCCTACTGTAATTACCGCAGATGGCTGATTCCTTAAATATCTCGTATTTACAAACATCGTTACCGTACCTACGCCTAAACCGATTAACCTAATTTGCGGTAGCGGTAAAGTTAAAAATTGAGCAATTATGACTGTTAGAATGCTAAGATTTTTAAAATTTTGCCGATTTAAATTTCTTTCTCGATTACGGGTGCCTATAACACTCAGCGTTACAGGTGTGGCTAACCAAGTTAATCCCCAGTTTGTTGGATTGAAATCAATACTATTACTCAATAGTAAATTCGTTGACAGCAGTAAATAACTAGAGCCAGCGAGCATCCACCCAATATGCCATGCACTACGCCTAACTATGCCATCACCAACGCACAATAACCATTCAGCAACCATTACAACTAAACAAACAACTGCCCAAATTTGTTGCGAAAGACTCGGGAAGAATAAATTTATCCAAGAGAAAAGAGTCAGTATTGCGGTTGTGTGAGTTAGGTAGATTAGGGGGAGGGGAGAGGGGGGAGAAAGTGTTTTGTTAAATTTTTGGTGGGTGACGATTGTAGTAGTAATTGTCGATAACAGCAAGTTAAGGGAACGTAATGCGGGATTTGTAATTGCGATCGCGGTTAAAGAAAGTCCTAAAATTAAGGTTAATATTTCACCAAAGCTTGCTAAATTAGGTTTGTCTTTTTGATAAAGTCTGTCTGTAAACGCCACCATGAAAATAACGTAGGGAAATAATCCAACGCTCAACAGCGCCGAAGGATTATCTTGAGAATTAGTAAGTTGAGTGGCAAATGTAATAATCGAAGAATGCAAATCATCGGGTAATAATCGCCAACCCACACAAACTGACTGCAAGCCAATGGCGAAGAAAGCAGTTAAATCTCTTCTTAAACTATATAAATGCAGCCGACTGTGAAAAAACCATAACCCCAAACCGCTAACGGCAGTTGCTTGTAGAGGATTACTCCAAATCGTTACGAACCAACCGAGGAATAATAAGATACCGCCGATGGTTTGTGAGGGAGAGGTAAGGGTAGAGGGAGTAGAAATTTCTCGTTGCGCTAACCAAGCTATTAACCAACCGCAAATACCAATAGCTAAACCTAGTTGAGAAATATTGATGCCAGCACCAACAATTGCTCGCAGCAATAATATTATCGAGGAGTAAATAATTATAGTAGCAGGTAGATTTTTACCCCAAGATGATTGAGGAAGTTTATTTTGTAACTTTTCTTCCCCGTCTCTTTTATCAACTTTAATATGTTGAAAAACTGTAACTATAGCTGTTCCTATAAAAGCTAAATAAACTGCAATTAAAGGGAATCCGGAAATTTTCCAACCCCAGTGCAGATAACTTAATCCGAGAATATTTATCAAAGATAATTTACTAACTGGAATACTTCCGTTAAATATTGACTGCTTTGCAAGTAAGGCAGTTATTCGGGTTAAACTAATCGCAGCAATGCCAATCAACAGCCAGTTTATCGGATTTTGCCATAAACCAAAGCTATCTATTGCCCAAAAGTTAATTGGAATTAATAACATTGTGACAATATGCAAAGCGGCACTCGTCAACCGTAGACTTGCCTGTTTGCCAGTCCAAAAACTTAGCCCCCAAAAACCCAAGGTATAAGCAAATAAAACTGCGTATTGCAAAAAAGCTGTAAATCTTTCCCATTGACTTGCAGCAAGGGCACCAGAAGAAACTACTACGGTGAACATTCCTAAAAACAGCAACCAACGCACGCTGAATTCTGCCCGTAATGAATGCCACATACTACTTAAGAAACTGGGTGTAGCAGTAACTTTGGGTTTCTCCGCAGGTTTACGTGGTTGAGGAACTACTGTTTCAGTTGGCTTTTGGGGTAAATTTTGAGGCTCTAGAATTACCCTACAACTAAGATATTGCCAGCAGAATTGTCTAACTTGACTATCAGATATCAGGTTCAGGCGCAACCATTCATCTAGCCCCTGTAATAAATGCGGATGCTCTGAAGGCAGCGTAATTTCAAATTTTAGTGGGCGATTAGATTTGGATGACATAATACAACTCACCCTCTTTATACAATAATTACATCATTCCTTAGATATATATCTTGGTGTGAGTTGTTTATGACACTTCGCGGGTTGAATCAAGGATATTTCGGAACGCAAAGAGGCGCGGAGGCAAGCGCAGAGTAACGCAGAGTTTTTTTGAGTCCTATAAAACTTTACCGATAATATATACAAGTATTGTCATTGCGAAGATCGTGAAGCATTCATCGAAGATGTGGATCATCCCAAACCCTAAAGTTGCTTGCTTTTATAGACGCAGCATTAGCTTTTTGAGAAATTACACCAAATAGGCTAAATGCAATAAATATCGGTAAAAATTTTTTATTCATGAAAAGGTCGCTGACAGAATTACTGAAACTATAAGGCAACTTATGAACTAAGTAAATTCATCGTTGCGAGATGTAGATAACTATAAATTTAATTACTTAAAATTTGCTGAGAATTTAGGTAAGATTTATGGAAGGTTAACAATAAAAATGCAAAAGGTAAATTCCTTGTTGCATTGATCGAAGTTATCGGGAATCGGTCGATTGTATTTGTAGCAAATAACATCATATTAACTATAGAGAAATCTTATGAACGATAATTTACCAACCTTAAGACAAAATTCAACAGGTCCAGACGTAATTAGATTACAGCAGGATTTACAAGAGCTTGGTTATTATTCTGGTGCAATTGATGGTAGATTTGGGTCGGGAACAAAACAAGCTGTAATTGATTTTCAAACAGCTAAAGGATTAACTGCTGACGGGATCGTTGGTCCAATAACATGGTCGAAAATAAATCGAATTCTCGCCGCTCCCTTTATCTTTAGAGTAGATGGATGGAAACGGATGAGTGAATCAGAGGAGAATAATGAAATAAAATCCTTAATTAATAGTCGTATGGGTGTAGCTGCTTTAAATCAAGTAGCATTGGAAGGTTTTGTTGGTTTTGATTGTATTCGCAGCTATTATACCAACGAACAATTCAGTCCGTTTGCGAGTCTAATGCGTATAAAATGTAGTACACCAAGAGGTGCTTCAACAGCAATTGGTTTTGATGAAATTCGAGTAGTATTCAGTCGTTTTGAAGATAATATCGAAGCTTTTGATATAGAACGTGTTTCGGAAGAAACTGGTTCACCTATAATTCAACTACCAGATTAAATTTTCGACCTTTTTATTAATTATTCGACATCTGACAAAATATTGTTCAGATGTCTAAATTATATTTAACCTAATGTTTCAAGTTTCTCTTTCTCATTTTTATACATTTCTTTAAATACTCTTTGCTGCTTTTTATGTTCCACAATTGGCTGTGGATAACCAACAGCTTCACGTTCTAAAGGTGTAATTTTTCCTGTTACTAATTGTTCGGCATCCATTGAACTTAATTCTGGTACCCATTGCCGAATATATTCACCTTCTGCGTCAAATTTCTGCGCTTGAGATGCTGGATTAAAAATTCTTACTGGTTTGGGGTCCATGCCACTAGAAGCACTCCACTGCCAACCACCATTATTAGATGATAAATCCCCATCAATTAGCCTTTGCATAAAGTATTTTTCGCCTAATTGGGGATTTAATAGTAAATCTTTAGTCAAGAAGCTAGCAACAATCATCCGACAACGGTTATGCATCCAACCAATCTGATTTAACTGTCGCATTGCAGCATCAACAATTGGATATCCAGTTTTTCCTTCACACCAAGCTTGAAAATGTTCATCGTTATTTTCCCAAGGAAAATTCTTGAAAGCGTCGCGATAAGCTCCCGATGCTAATTCTGGGAAGTGATACATTGCATGTTGATAAAATTCTCGCCAAGCTATTTCTTTTTGCCAAGTACGGATATTATTTTCTAATTCATCGCTACGGCTGTTTTCTAATGCTTCTTCGGTGGCTGCCCATACGGTACGAATACCAATTACGCCAAATTTCAAAGCCGCACTTAATTTTGATGTACCTTCAATTGCAGGAAAGTTTCTTTGCTCTTGATATTCATTAATATTGCTATAACAAAATTCTTCTAACCTCTCTTTTGCTGCTTCTTCCCCAGGTTCAATAATTAATTCTCCATCCCAATCAAATCCTAAATCTTTCGCTGTGGGCAATTCAACCGCTCCGGCTTTAGCTGCTGTTTCTTTTTCTTCTGCTGTCAATCCTTCAAATTCATCAGCTATTTTAACTGGAGAATCTTTCGGTTTACTAATCCAATTTTTCCAAAAAGGTGTATAAACTGTATAAGGTTTATCGGCACCTGTACGAATTTCCGCTGGCGTTTTTAAAATTTGATCCCAATTCTTTTCTAAATATTCAATACCTTGCTCTTGCAGCGCCTCAATAACATCTGTATCTCGCTGTTGGGAATATGGCTCCACATCCCAATTCCAAAATACAGCTTTGGCATTCAAAGCTTTTGCTAACTTCGGAATTGCTTTAACTGGATTATCCCAAAGTATTAATAATTGACTGCCCATTTGAGCATATCTTTCTTGAAGTTTCTGCAAGCAGCCAATCATATAAGTTACCCTAACTGCTGCGACATCATCTCCCTTAAGAATATTAGGATCGAGACAAAAAACACCCACTACCTTATGAGTTTTTTCCAATGCTGCGGCTATTCCAGTATTATCAGAAATCCGTAAATCGCGACGATGCCAAAACAAAATTAAATCGGACATATATTTTGATTAAATAGTTCTATTGTACTAAATAGTGGACAATGAATTACAATAGCATCTTTTGGAATCTGAGAATAGGGAATAGGGGATTGGGCATAGGGCATAGGGCATGGGGGATGGGTAATTGGTAGTTGGGTATTGGTAGTTGGGTATTAGTGTTTAAAAATAGAATAAGGGCGCTATGTTCCACAGCACCCCAAAAGAAAATATATTAATTATAGGACTTACGCAATTGTCTGGTGGACTGGTTGGTGCGTGACACTATAAAAGGTTATTACTACGTTTAAGAATACTAAAAGTGTCACAGCACCCTACAATATAAATGTGCCGTTTGCGTAAGTCCTGAATTAAATACTATTACTTGCAATTCAAGATTAACCTTTGACCTTTAACCTTTAACCTTTAACCTCTAACCTCTAACCTTTGACCTAAAAACTCTGGTTGTTCTTGTTGAGCCATATTTTGAGGAATAAATTCTCCTTTCAAACCATATTTCACTAAGCCCATATACTCATAAATCATCATCATTGCTTTTCTGCTTTGAGTCAGATGGGGTACTGGGCTTTTGTGGGGAATTACTTCAAATCCGACATTGCGGAATGTTAGTAAAGAACGCAGCATGTGGGGTGGATCTGTAACCAAGATAATTTTCTTAATTCCTTGGGGCATTAACAACGAAGCTGTAAACAAAGCGTTTTCTTTGGTAGTTCTCGAACAGTGTTCTTCGTTAAGAGCTTCTGAAGGTATACCTTGACGTTTTAGTTTGTTAACTATTTCGGTTCCGTCACCGGAGCCGCTAGCGAAGATTACAGGCGCTCTTTGAGATTCCCAAAGATTGGCTGCAACTTTAACTCTCGAATCTCTAAAAGCTCCTCCGCGCCCTAAGACTACAATCGCATCTGCGGTTTGTCCTTTATCTGGGGGAACAAATGCAACTAAACCCTTGTTGGCAACGGCAGTTGTTAAAGGAAATTGAGCGCTAAAATAAGTTACTAATAATAAAACCCCGAAACCACTCCACAAACGTTTCCAACGAAACCGGGGAGCAATCCAAGGTAAGAAAATTAAAAACAATAGTGGTAATACTACTAAAATCGGAGTCATTAGCCAATCGGCGATCGCTGATTTGACTTGGAGCCATTGACTAACGGGGCGATGACATAAAGCTGGATCAAGCATTGGTTTTATCTATTAAGAAATATGAATGCTCTTTCTTGCTATGTTAAACTACTTTCTCAATATGTGCCCATATCCTTTAAACCCTTTCTACAACTAAGTTTGAAGCGATACAGTTAATATATGGGCATTAATTCGACACTTGACAATATGAACTGTTAATGTTCTAAAACATTCTATTTTATAAAGCTTATTGCCGTCCGGAAAATCTTGTTGAATGATATGTTAATTTGTGTAATTCAAAATACTTTTCACATCAGAAATTAAAAGAGTTAAATTATGGCAATTCTGAAATTAGAAGATGGTACAGTTTATACAGATTTGCAATCTATTAGCCGAGAGTTAGCTCCGTTAAAGGTTCAACTGGATTACTGGGCGATTGGGGAAAATAGACAGATAAATCAAAAGCTGACGAAAGCAAGTTTGGCTGATAGCGAAAAAGAAGAAGTATTACAAGGTTTGGACAAGTATTTCGAGCAGTTAAAGCAAGAAGCAGGCTATCAAGAAAGAGACTTGATAGTTTTGCATCCGGAAATACCAAATCTAGATGATATGTTGAAAAAATTTGATAGCATACATACCCATGCAGATGATGAAGTACGCTACATCGTAGATGGAGAAGGAATATTTGGTTTTGTACGTCCCGATGGCAGCCAAGTAGAACTGACAATACAGCCACAAGAATATATTAACGTTCCTGCCGGTTGCGAGCATTGGTTTTATTTAACACCCGCACGTCGGATTAAAGCTGTACGTTATTTCATTGGTAAGGAAGGTTGGATTCCTGAATATACGGGGAGGGAGAAGGTTATATCGTTAGGCTAAGGTCAAAGGTTAAAGGTTAAAGAATTATAGGCTTTAGTCTTCATTAATGTCTTAAGTTAATTACGTAATGTTTTAGCTAAAAGTATTATATGGCTTCAAAGTTGTAATTCTTAACCACTAACAACTAACAACTAACAACTAACAACTAATAGCTAATTCATGAAGCGAATTGTCTTTTGTGATTTTGATGGAACTATTACTGCGGAAGAAACTTTTGTTGCGGTATTGAAACATTTTGCTCCGGAGGTTTCCGAAAAATTAATCCCTCAAATGTATGCAAAAAAAATAACCTTACGGCAAGGAGTGAAGCAGATTTTGGAATCTATTCCGTCTTTTCGTTACCCAGAAATGATGGATTACGTTCGCTATAAACCGCTACGTCCGGGTTTTGAGGAATTTCTGAGTTTTTTACGACTTCATGATGTTCCTATAGTTATTGTTTCGGGGGGGCTGCGAAATATTATAGAAGTTGTTTTAGGGGATTTACTTTCCCAAGTCGAAGCGATTTATGCAGTTGATGTCGATACTAATCGGGAATACTTACGGGTAAATTCTAAGTTTGAACAAGGTGATGAATTAGTTGCCAAAGTTCAAGTGATAGAAAAGTATCCAGCTGATGAGAGAATTGCTATAGGTGATTCGTTAACCGATTTAAATATGTCGTTGCATGTACCAATGGTATTTGCTCGCGAACGTTTAGCACAGTATCTTGAGGAACATTCTAAACCCTATATTCTCTGGGATGACTTTATCAATATACGCGATCGCCTTGCAGAAAAGTGGAAGTAAGTTTTACCAAAAATGCAAAGTACAACTTTAGCCGATCCCCGTTTTAAGTTAATTAATGCTGCATCTAACTTTTACCAAAAGGGCTGGATGGCGGGAACTGCGGGAAATCTTTCAACTCGTTTAGCCGACGGTAGCTTTTGGATTACAGCCAGTGGATGCTCTAAGGGAGAATTAACGCTTACTGATTTTGTTCGTATTTACCCGGATGGAAGGGTAGAATGTTCGGCTGATTTAAAACCATCGGCAGAAACATCAATCCATCAATGTATTTATAGTTTGTTTCCAGAAGCAAAAGCCTGCTATCACGTTCATTCAGTAGAAGCAAATTTAGCTTCCAACTTGGCTGAAGCAGGTAAATTGCCTTTACCATCATTAGAAATGCTGAAAGGATTGGGAATTTGGGAAGAAAATCCTTGTTGTTTAATGCCTGTTTTTCACAACTATCTCAAAGTTAATCGTATAGCAGATGAAATTACAGAACGTTTTAAAACTAATCCTCCGAAAATATCAGGTTTATTAATTCGCAATCACGGCGTAACCGTTTGGGGCAAATCCACAGAAGAAGCACGTAACTATATCGAAATACTTGAGTATATTTTTCGCTATATGGTAGCAGCGCGACAGATGCAGTTAGGAGTTAGGAGTTAAAAGTTATATGCTTGTGCTTGCCTAAGTATATTAATTTAAAGATGAGTGTTA
This sequence comes from Rivularia sp. MS3, assembly GCA_019192545.1. Taxonomy (GTDB): domain Bacteria; phylum Cyanobacteriota; class Cyanobacteriia; order Cyanobacteriales; family Nostocaceae; genus Rivularia. The sequence goes on from JAHCMI010000001.1 coordinate 18,620, forward strand.
ACTGGTAACTGTTCGCTGTTCACTGATAACTGGTGATTGTTCGTTGATAATTGATAGTTGTTAATCGAATATTGGATAAATGTGTCAACTTTTGGGAATGAATTGCAACGTACCAACTGATATTTGCTTTTCTTTTGAAGGCTTTTCGGCTCGGGGAGGTAAAACTGACGATCACAAAGATGGTTGGGGTATTGTTTTTTTTGAGGGAAAGGGTTGTCGTATATTTATGGATGCTCAGTCTTCGGTTAATTCCCAAATTGCGGATTTCGTGCGACGCTATCCGATTCATTCGACTCATGTCATAGCCCATATTCGTAAAGCAACTCAAGGTGAAATTATTCTCGAAAATTGTCATCCTTTTCGTAGAGAATTATGGGGGAGACATTGGGTTTTTGCTCATAATGGGGATTTGAAAGATTTTGATTTGCCTTTTATGGATTTTTACGAACCCGTAGGTACCACCGACAGCGAAAAAGCCTTTTGTTTAATTTTGGAAAGTTTGAGACAACAATTTCCAATGGTAAAACCACCTTTAGAACCGTTGCTAGCAGTTCTAAAAAAAATTACTAATCGAATTGCTAAACACGGTATCTTTAACTATCTATTAACTGACGGCGAACACTTTTTTGCTTATAGTTCAACTAAGCTTTGCTATATAGTTCGCAAAGCACCTTTTGCTGCTGCCCATTTAATTGATGAAGATGTAACGGTGGATTTCAATGAATTAACTCGTCCTAGTGACAGAGTAGCAGTTATTGCTACGACTCCCCTGACAGATAACGAAGTTTGGACGCAAATTCAGCCCGGAGAATTAATCACCTTTCTTGACGGAGAACCTGTGACACAGTTAGGAGTTGGGAATTAAGAGTTAGAAGTTAAGAGTTAAATGTTGCCATCGTGAGTAGTAAGTAGTAAGTAGCCCTTCGGGTACTCTATGTCCTATCGGACACGCTCCGCTAACGAGAAAGCTTAGTCTAACGACTCACTTCGTGAACGCTTACAACAGGAAGGCTTATGCCGGGGAACCCTTATCTCCTATGTCCTTCGGACACGCTACGCTAACGGCAGTCGCTACAACGGAGGGAACCTCCGCAACGCGCCGCCTCACCACCGCAACTGTTTCACAAGTAGCAAGTTAAGAGTTAGGAACTGTGAACTACAATATTTTTGGTTTTGGATTAAATTTTTGACCTTTGACCTTTAACCTTTAACCTATAACCTATAACCTCTAACCTTTTATCAAATCCCATCCTGCTTTAATTCTATTACGCATCCACCGAATATATGGAACAATAAATAGCTGTAAAAACAGGAGAATAATTATTGTTCCTCCCAGAGCAATTAAGGTTAGTATTTCCATAGCGATGTTCTGCACTTCTTTAACTGATTGCTCTAGTTGAAATAAAATTGATTGAGAATATTCAAATAGCTGTTGAATTTGCGGAATACTATTAAATGCATCGCTAAAATCAATAACCTTGATATTCCCGATTATAGGCACTTGTTCGACTGCTGCAAAGGCATTTTGTATATCTTGGTTGAATTTTTTAATTGGCTCTAGAGATGTTTCTATTATCTTTCCGGCTTCTCCGACATTGCTTTGTAGTTGAGTTAGATTCGCGTCGATTTGATTTATTGGCCCGCTAACTAAATCTCTGACATCGTTAACTATAGCTAATAAAATAACAATAAATATCGCAATTAAAATTATTGGCATTAATGCATAGATTATTATCCACAAACCCCTGATTTTTCTGGCAATATTATTCATGTTTTTAGTCTCCTTTAATATTAATCTTATTTTTGATATTTATAGCGCTATGTTAAGGTCAAAGGTTGATGAAAACTATAGGTTTCAGCTTTTATGATTTGCCTAATCGCCATTACCTAGTGCTATAATATTTGCTTTTATGAGTCAATAAATTTAATTTTAAAAGCTATAATTGCCAATTAGTTTAACTGATTATTGTTAAATATCAAGTTTACTCTATTACTTATAGATCAAAAGATAAAAGATATTTCCAGCGAGGAGGAAAGATTCGTTAAACTTAATCTAATTTACTCCCTAAGATAGTATTATATTCAGCAAAAAATAGAAATAATCATTAATATCTTAAATTTCAGCAGTTAAATAATTATTCTGAGAAATGAATTTAGAAGAATTTAAGCAATTAATAGAAAAATCAGAAAAATGTCCCGATTTTTTACCTTTGTCGTTACAGGGTTTATGGTACGACAAAAAATATGGGTGGGATGAAGCTCATACGTTTATAGGAGATGCTGACGATAGCGATACTGCTTGGGTTCATGCATACTTGCATCGTAGGGAAGGAGATTTGAATAATGCCCGTTACTGGTATAACCGCAGCGGAAAACCAGAATCTAAAGTTAGTTTAGATGAAGAATGGAATGACATAGCTTCTCAATTATTAAAAAAGGTTAAATAAAATGGATATTGAAGAATTACAGCGACGTTACGATGCGGGGGAAAGAGATTTTACGGCAATCAAATTAGTCAAAGCAAAGTTAATAGGAGCCAATTTGGTTGGTATCAATTTGTTTGCTGCCGATTTAACTAATGCTAATTTAGCCAAAGCTAAACTATGGGGAGCTAACTTAGGAGGAGCTAATTTAACTAATGCTAATTTAGTACGAGCTAATTTAAGCGGTGCAAATCTCAAAGATGCTAATCTCCGAGGAGCTAGGCTCAAGTATACCAAAATGTACGGGGCAAATCTTGATAGAGCTTGTTACGATCAAAGCACTCGCTTTACTCCTGATTTTGACCCCATTAGTCATAATATGAAAAAGTTTTAATCAGCGAACAGCCAGCAGTGAGCAGTTATCAGTTAACTTCTAGTTCTTCAGGGCTTATGTCAATTCTGGTTGCACCGGAATTAAAAAAACCGCAGAGAGCGCGAAGGGCGCAGAGGAAAGAGGAGGAAGAGAAACTTTTTAATAATTCCGATACAAACGCTATTCTCACAAGACTTGGATGGTGCATGACACCTGCTCGCTGTTCACTGCTTACTGTTCACTGTAAATACTTGTCGCACCAATTAACCATTTCCCAAAGTACGTGTCCCACTGCTTCGCGGGAACGATAACCGTGGGCTTCTGTTGGTAATTCTACCCATCGCACGGTTGCACCCAATCCTTTTAAGGCTTGGTATAAACGTTTGGTTTGCATGGGGTATGTTCCTGCATTACTATCATTTTCACCGTGAATTAATAATAATGGGGCTTTGATTTTGGATGCATGGGTAAAGGGTGACATATTTATGTATGTATCTTGTGCTTCCCAAAAGTTACGCTGTTCTCCTTGAAAACCAAATGGTGTTAGAGTACGGTTATAAGCTCCGCTTCTGGCAATTCCCATACAAAATAAATCTGTATGAGCTAGTAAATTTGCTGTTGTAAATGCTCCATAAGAGTGTCCGCCGATACCGATATGTTTTCTCTCAGCAATTCCACGGTTTACTATATAATCAACTGCGGCTTGCGCTCCGGCAATTAGTTGTTCTACATAAGTATCATTGGGTTCGTTATCTCCTTCACCGATTATGGGTAAGGTTGCACCGGAAAGTACTGCGTAGCCTTGGGTTAACAAGAATAATACAGAAGCACGTGCGGGACGACTAAAGGTATTTTCGGGTGTAGTTATTTGTCCTGCAAATTCTTTGTCTTTAAATTCTTCGGGATACACCCATAATATTGTTGGTAAGGGACCATCAGTTTCAACGTTATAGTTGGGGGGCAGGTATAGTTTTGCTGATAGCTGTACTCCATCCGCTCGTTGATACTGTACTAATTCTTTATGAATTCCTGCTAATTCTGGTGCGGGGTCTTGGTAATGTGTAAGTATCTTTTCATTATTATGATTCCGAGAAAACCGTATTAAATTGGCTGGTTCGGTTTTCGACTGACGCACGGTAATTAAGTTTTGTGCTTCGTCATCTGTAACGGCTAATATTTCCTCGTAGTAAGGGTCTTGACATTGCCATAACCGTTCGGTTTCTTGAGTCTCCAAATTTAATTTATCTAAAAATGGATATACGCCATCGGGAGACGCGCCGCGTCCGCTGAGGTATATACTTTGACCATCGGGAGCGAAGCGTAAAACTTTGTAACGATAGTCTCCTAATTTCGTTAGCGGTGTTCCTGGAGCATTGTATTTATCTTCAAAACTACGGTCAAATATTAATTTTGGTGGCGTTTGTGGATGATTGGGGCAAATTCGCCAAGCTCTGTAACGGCGGGTATCGTACCATTTTTCATAAACTAAGGCTGCATCTGCTTTACCCCAGAGTACGGAATTAAAACGATATTTGCATCTCCATAACTCCGTTGGCATATCTGTAAACGGTGCTTCTAGTATATATAAAACATCGCGATCGCTAACTTCTATAGTTGGATTGCCTTCGTCTTGTGCTTCTACCCAAGTTAATGTAGCTTTAGCATCGCTGCGCCATGATGTACGTCTTCTACCTTTGCGTACTGCATCAAATTTGATGGAACGTTCTTCATCAAGGGGTAAATTTGCAACTTGATAAACTTGTTTGCCGCTACTATCAATTACATATATTTGTTTGGGAAAACGTGCTGCGGGAACTTGATAAGAAAACGGTTTATGTATGGTATAAATTAAAATAAAATTACTATCTGGAGAAGGTATTGCTTCGCTAATTAAACAAGGTGCAACTAATTGAGTGCGATTTCCTTCTATAGTGATTTTTTCTAAAGTTGAAGTTAAATAATATTCAAATAATGCTTCGTCGCGAGTATTCTTGAGCAAATTTGTATAGGTGCGAGTTGGTTTTTTGCTACCTAAGTTTTCTTGAATTGAAGGGCCACGAGGAATATGAGATTTGGCTGGTGCTTCGCCGCGAGTTTGAGAAACAAATTTGCAAATCAATGTTTCGTCATCAAGCCAGCGGTACGGACTTCCATATGCAGCATTAAGCACTGGTTCGGTTAACCGCTTGATAGTTCCATCGGCAATTTGCAAAACCCAAAGTTCTAAACCTGTTTCTTGAGTCAGGGTAAATGCAACTTTTTGACTATTTGTTGACCATTTAATGAAGCCAATGCGGGGGTTTTCCGGTAATTCTATTGTTCTGACATTTTCGGGAGCATCTACCGCTTTAATCTTCATACTGTAGTAAGTATTGTGACGAGCCGGGCCATTCGTTTGGGGATTTAACCGAAAACCGGCGACAGCAACTTCTTCTTCAGCAAGTAAAGCAATGGGCACTAGCTGCGATTGCTCTAATTCGAGCATATACTTTCTGTCAGGAGAAATACGAATTTGCGGCGGGGGTGCTGCTTCTAAAATTTTATTGATGGGTTGCGGTGGTGTTTGCCAAGTTTGTTCGGTAGAAGAATTGTTCATTTTGTCCTGCGTGAGTACTCTTGTAATCGTAAAACATCAACAAAAGTTGTACAAACGAAGTCATCAAAGGTCAAAAGTGTTACATTCTACGAACATACAAAAATGAACTGAAAAACATTATATCTACTAGTAATTTATCCCGTTAGTTTTAATAGCTTAATTAATATAACCGCAGAGAGCGCAGAGAGCGCAGAGCAAGAAAAAAGAGAGGAGAAGTGATAAATTACGATTTAAAAATTACCAATTACTAATTACCGATTTCTTCTGCTCTCTTCGTTCTTGCAAAGCTTTATCAATCAATTTCGCAACCAACCAAGAAACCGAACGCTCGTCTTCTTCTCCCCATTCTTCTAGTTCTTTTTTCCACTCGGGAGGAACATAAGCAACTACTCTATCTAAGTTTGTTTTACCACCCATATCAAGTTTTCCAGCAATTTGCTAGTTCATGCTGTGCTAGCATAGCATAGCATCTCTAAACAAAATTTGGTTTAAACAAACATAAATATGAACAATCAAAATTTGCTTTCTATAGGTGGAAATAAAACGCAAAGGAAAGGACTTGTTTTACTTTCTTCTAGGGAATTAGACAAAATGCGTGTTGTCGGGAAGCTGGCAGCGAATCTCCTCGATCATCTTGAACCGATGGTGCAACCGGGAGTGACTACGAAAGAATTAGATGATGAAGCGGCTCGTTTTATGAAAGAAAATGGTGCCGTAAGCGCGACTGTAGGTTATGCTCCTCCGAATCATCCACCTTATCCAGGCCACGTTTGTACCAGCGTTAATGAAGTTGTTTGTCACGGAATTCCCAACTCGAAGCAAGTTCTCAAGGAAGGGGATATTATCAATATTGATGTAACTCCAATTTTGGACGGCTATCACGGCGATACTTCTAGAACGTTTTTGGTGGGAGAAGTATCGGATAAGGCGAAGAAATTAGTTGAAGTTACCAGAGAATCAATGATGCGTGGTATTGCTCAAGTTAAACCTGATGGCAGAATTGGCGATATTGGTGCGGCGATTCAGGAATATGCTGAAGCAAATGGCTACTCAGTAGTGCGGGATATGGTTGGACATGGAGTTGGCAGAGTGTTTCATACAGAGCCTCAAGTTCCTCATTATGGTAAGCGAGGTACCGGCATGAAGTTGCGGAAGGGAATGGTGTTTACCATTGAACCGATGTTAAACGAAGGTACTTATAAACTGAAGTTTCTTAAAGATGGTTGGACAGTAATTACCCAAGATAGAAAACTTTCGGCTCAGTTTGAGCATACCGTTGCTGTAACTGATGATGGTGTGGAAATTTTGACTCTTGCTTAATTTGTTGGGAAATTATAGCAGTTTTCACTTCAATGAAATACAGATTAACCTCACCCCCGACAGCATGGCGGTGAGGTTTAAAGTGAATTGAAATTAACTGAAAACCGCTATATTTTGTGTTGATTTAGTCGGTTTGGGATTTATAAGAAGGTTCGTAATAAGTATTTTGGTTTTTGAATTAGTACTAAAGTCTTTACTGCCAACCTCAAATTTTAGTAGAGTAATTTCAATTTGCTTGATTGAAAACCTATAGTATTACAAAATTAAATTAGAACATTGATAAACCTTTAACCTTTGAATACTTCAAATTCATTTTTTACGCTTCCATCTCGCTACAGTAGCTTTTTACCTCGTTTTTACCGATTAGCATCTGTAAGCGTTATATCAAATATGATGGTGCCTTTAGCTGGAATAGTTGATACTGCATTTCTCGGGCATTTGGCTGATATTCGACATTTGGCAGGAGTTATTTTAGCGAGCATTTTGTTTGATTATCTGTATCGGATTCTCAAGTTTTTTAGAAACGGTACTAATGCTATTACTGCTCAAGCTGTTGGAGAAAATGATGAGAAAGGTATTTTATTAGCTTTATTGCGGAGTGGTTTAGTTGCTTTAGCTATAGCCGTTATTATCCTAATTGTGCAATATCCGATTCAGAAACTTGGTTTTGTAATTTTGGCTGGCTCTTCTGATGTTGAAGTTTTTGGTATAGATTATTTCAATGCTCGCATTTGGGCTGCACCAGCGGTTTTACTCAATTTTGTACTGATTGGTTGGTTTTTGGGAAGGGAAATGAATGTCTTGGTATTGCTAATTTCTTTTGTAGGCAATGCTTCTAATATAGTCTTGGACTATTTTATGATTAGTCGATGGGGTTGGGCGAGTGCAGGAGCGGGATTGGCTACATGTTTGAGTCAATATTTAGCGCTATTAGTAGGGTTGATTGGGGTTGGTTTAAGTTTACGAAGCAATTTATTACCGGCAGTTTTTAAAGATATATTTGATTGGCAAGCTCTCAAAGCGAGTGTTGTACTCAAAAGCAATATTCTCATTCGCTATTTAGCTATGATTACCGCTTATTCTATTTTTACTAATCTGAGTGCGGCAATGGGAAATGAGGTAATTGCAGAAAACGGCTTGCTGCTGCAAATTGTGCTTTTAAGTCAGTTTACAGTCAACGGTATTGGTTTAACTACTCAGTCTTTGATAGGTAACTTTAAAGGTAAAAAAGAAACCGAGCAGATGATGCCGTTACTGCAAGTATCAATTTTTACCGGAGTGTTAATTGCATCTATATTTGCTTCGGTATCAATTCTATTTCCACAAACAATTTTTGGTATTTTGACTAATCATAGCGATATTAGTAAATCAGTTTTAACTTATCGAGACTGGTTGCTACCATTGCTTACTTGTGGTGCGATCGCCTTTATGTTTGAAGGTTATACTGTAGGTTTAAAAGAAGGAACAAGACTGCGTAATTCTGCTTTAATTGCTTTAGGATTGGGATTTGCTCCCGTGGCTGGAATAGCTTGGTATTTGCAAAATAATCATTTACTGTGGTTATCTTTAACGTCTTATATGGCTACTTTAATGATTGCTCTTGGGGTGCAGATTCCCCGAATGCAGAGCAAGCTGTGAGAGCAAGTAGTAAGTAGTAAGTAGCGAGTAGCAAGTAGAAAGTAAAGAGTAGCTAAATAATTCTTTTTCTCCTTGCCTCCCCCTCTTCCCTCTCTCTTCTAACAAACACCATTTGCTACACTCAGATTATCAAAAAATCTAGTAAAGTGATGCAAACAACTTTCGAGCAACCCCAGCAATCAAAAGGCAATTGGTGGAACAATTTCATTGCTATTATTGCCGCTATTAATCTTTTACTAATACTATTTAACCTCAGCTATATTCCTTTGAGGGACGTTTATTTACAGTATATTCCCGCTATTACTATTTATGATTCGGTTAAAAGTATAGAACCGCATCCGGTTACTCAAGGTTATCTAGATACGGTTGATTTATTAGAAACCCATCTTCAACAAAATCGTTTACAAGCTAATTCAACCGCTTCAATATTTGCTAGCTTACGTCAACAAAGTATAGATATACTTACAGAAAATCCTTTTTTGTCGGCGAATAAATCCAATACATTTGCTACCTTGAATCGGCGAATGGAATATCAAATGGATACTTTGTCAGCGAGAACATCTTTTGCTGAATTTTGGAGTCAAGATTATTTTAGAGAAGTTGGAATCGAAGAAGCATTATCTTTCTTTGATAGTAAAATTAGACCGCTATTAGAACTTAATTATTATCGTGTCGTTGATGAAAACGGTTTATTTGTTGATAAATTTTGGTTGATTGATAGTGTATTTGTGGCATTTTTTACTCTTGAACTTTTAGCTAAAACTTTTTGGGTTTCTCGAAAACAATCAAATCTTAGCTGGTGGGATGCAATTCTGAGAAACTGGTACGACGGATTATTTTTACTTCCTAAATGGCAATGGTTGCGAGTTATTCCCGTTACAGTCAAGCTGCATAGATCGACTTACATCAATACCGAACGCATATTAGAACAAGTTACTTACGAACCAGTAGCTTATTTAGCTAATCGTATATCAATGTTTTTGATGGTACGTTTAATTAATCAAACTCAAGAAGCAGTGGAATCCGGAGATGCAGTCAGTTCATTACTTCAACCAAAAAACTACGTTAAAGTTGGTGAAGTTGATAATTTTGATGCAATTACCGATCGCATACTAGAATTAGTTATCTACAGGGTTTTACCAGAAGTACAGCCAGATGTGGAAGTGTTTTTGCAACACAGTCTTAAAGGTGCTTTAAAAGAATCTGACTTTTATCAAGTATTGCAAAATATACCGGGTATCAGCATGATTCCCGCAGAAATCAGCGAACAATTAGCCGATTACATTGCTGAAGCAACTTATGAGATTTTAGCTTCTTCCTATGCCGATACTCAAGGACGTTTGCTATTTGAGAATTTAACCCAAAATTTCCGAGTTGCTTTACGCAAACAACTTCAAGATAAACAGCTTCAGCAAGAATTGCAACCGTTGATTTCTGACTTATTAGAAGAATTAAAGCTTAATTACGTTCAGCGTGCTAAACAAGATAACCCAGAAGCAACACTTGATGAAGCGATGAAAATCAGCGAGCAATACCATGACAGTTAGTATTCCACCACGTAAGTTATGAGGGGTTAAACATCAATTTTATTGAAAACCGAATAATCCTTCTTATCCTCTTCCTCTGCGTCCTCTGCGCTCTCTGCGGTTATATTAATTAAACCTTTCATACTAACAAGAAGTAGTCCGCCAGATTAATTTAGAGAACCCCGCGAAGCAATCATGCACGCGATCGCGTTGGCGATGATTACGGCACTTACGACGCGCAATATATCTTTGATGAATTTACAGAGGACGAGTGACAAATTACTCCCTTAAAATTTGAACACGCATTCTATTGTACTCGCAGCCAATCAACGGCAACTGGCAAAACCAGCCCCAGTAGCAAGGAAGAAATAATACATCTTTCAGGTACAAAGGTGCGAGCAATGTTAAGAAACGGTCAAACCCCACCACCAGAGTTCTCACGTCCGGAAGTTGCAGAGATTGTAGCTTCTTCTATGAAGCTGACTACAGTTTAATTTCGTTCGTGTTAATAAACAGAGGAGAATCATGAGAATAGCTAATAATCTTTCCACCATTAAAGACATCACCTGACAAAGAATGTGGTTTTCACGAAATTAATTTAAATCAAAACAACGGTTAATTACGGTAGGGTGCGTTATCGCGCAGCGTAACGCACCACCCACCAAAGAAAGCGGTGCGTTAAAACGTTCCGTTTATAACACGCCCTACTATTCCTATTTCAAAACCATGAATATCAAACTAGTTCAAAAAATCAAATCAGATGGCAATTCTTGCCGCAAATCCGCAAAAGTTTTAAACGAACTTAAACAATTAAATTTACTAGATAAAATAGACGAAATCATTGCAGCAGATGAACGGCAACAATCTGATAGTAAAGGATTTGATTTAGCAAAAAAATATAACGTCTCTTCTGCACCTTTCTTTATTGTCGAAAAGGAAGGTACAACTAAAATTTATACAGCTTACTATCGCTTCATGAAAGATGTTTTTAATATTGTCGTTTCCGAATCAGACGAAATTTCGGAAATGATGGCTCAAAATCCAGAGTTAGATTACATCTAAATTTTTTATCAACATTTAGGGGAACCTCACCCCGCCTCCGGCACCCCTCTCCAAAATAGCGGAGAGGTTCATGTTCTACAAATTCACTTCACTATATTCAAACTGTTAATCTTCATTAATTGGATTTATCAAGATGGAAAGTCCACCTCAAAATCTTAAACCAGAAATCACAAAATATTTATCATTTAACACCATAATTCCAGGACTCTTATTAACTGCTGGGGTTGCTATAATAGCCGAGTATCTCAAGAAAATACCTTCTCTTTCACTATTTAGTTCGTTAATCATCGCCATTATTGTAGGAATAATATTAAAAAATACGGTTGGAGTTGCTCAAATATTCAAACCAGGAATTACTTTTTCTTTAAAACGTATTCTTCGACTATCTATTATTCTTCTCGGATTGCGATTAAGTTTACCTCAAATAATCGCAGTTGGTCCGGCTGGATTACTAATTGTCTTTGTAACTTTAACCAGTACTTTTATATTTACCTGTTGGTTTGGTAAACAAATTGGAGTTAATCAAAAACTAACAAAATTAATTGCTGCTGGCACTTCTATCTGTGGAGCTTCCGCTATCGTTGCTACTAATGGTGTTGTCGAAAGTAAAGACGAAGACGCGGCTTATGCCGTGGCAATAGTAACTATTTTTGGCACTCTTTCCATGTTGCTTTATCCCTTCCTATCAACTTTTTTACAGGTAAATTCTCAAGAGTTTGGTATCTGGTGCGGCGTTTCCATTCACGAAACAGCCCAGGTAATTGCAGCAGCATTTCAAGGTGGAGAAGTCAGCGGTGAGTTCGGTACGATTGCCAAACTATCGAGAGTTATCTTTTTAGCTCCGGTTGTATTAACTCTGGGATTTGTATCATCGGATTCTAACAATTCATCGAAAGAAACTAAGTCTAAAAAATTACCAATTCCTTGGTTTGTATTTGGATTTATTGCGCTAATGTTACTAAATAGTGGTAATGTTTTTCCTGAAGGACTAAAAAAATCAGTCACACAAATCAATCATTTCTTACTAACTATTTCGATGGCGGGCATGGGTTTGAAAACTAGCATTCGCGATATCAAACAAAGTGGAATAAAACCTCTTTATTTAGGTGCTGTTTCCTGGGTGTTCATTTCTGTGCTGAGTTTTAGTCTTATCAAGGTTTTTTATTAATTCTAAATTGGGAATAGGGCATTGGGCATTGCTTATTAGTAGGATGCTGTGACGCTAAGTCAAAATTTTAACTAATGAATCAAGCTTATAGCGTCACGCACCATCCGATTCTGAAAATTGATAATTAGCGAAATGCTAACTCCTAACTCCTTACAACTAACTCCACAAGGTTTATGCAATTATCAAAACAAGATTTACAACAATCCACGGACAAAATTTACGATACTGTTGTTATCGGTGGTGGCGTTGGTGGTTTGTCTGCCGGAATTTATTTACAAAGATACCTTTTAGATACTTTAGTTATAGATAAAGGTAAAGCTCGCTCTTTCTGGATGCAGGAACTTCACAATTATCTTGGTTTACCACCAGATACTCAAGGCCGCACTTTATTAAAACATGGGAAAGACCATTATTTATCTTTGGGAGGAGATTTACTTAATGCTTATGTTGAAGAGGTAATTGATAAAGGAAATTTCTTTGAGGTTAAAGTAAAAATAGGTCGTCAAAACAGTATTTATGCAGTTTTTCGCGCTAAATATGTGATTGCAGCTAGCGGTATTATTGATAATTTACCTTTTGTTGACGATGTTCAAAATGTTTATGAATATGCAGGATATAATCTGCACGTCTGCTTGATATGCGATGGTTACGAAATGGCAGATAAAAGGGTTGGTGTATTTGGTAGAAATCAGCGTAGTTTGGAAGTTGCTTTTAGTTTGGGCTGGTTTACTCCATATATCACTCTATTTACTCAAGATATGTTTGAAGTTAGTTCCCAATTTCGCGATAGATTATGGGAGCATAAATATAAGTTAATAGAAAAACCGATAAAGCAATTTATCGGCGAAAACCATCAAATGACTGGGGTGCAAATGGTGGATGGTTCCATAATTGAATTGGATGCTGGGTTAGTTTCGATGGGCTCGGTATTTCATTCAGCCTATCTTTCTGGGTTGAATTTGCAAACTCAAGGTGAAAATTTGGTAACAGATAAAATGTGTCGCACATCTCACCCCCGAATTTTCGCGATTGGGGATTTAAAAATGGGACTAAATCAAGTAATAGTGGCTGCTTCTGACGGCGCGATCGCAGCTACGGGAATTTGGGGAGATATTCGCCGTCAAAGAGGAGTTAAGCAACCCTCGGATGTTGATGTTGCTTTAGTTTAATAACTAGACTCTACTGTCTACTAATAAATCAAGGAACTTGCAAATGTAGAGATTTGCGGTTGAGTTGAACCGAAATCTTATACTGTTCTCTAGAAGCTCAAATAAACCCGGTTTCTTTCTAATTTCACAACAAGAAACCGGGTTGGTGGAACTTTTACAATATTTAAAGTGTAAGCGGGAGACTACAGAGCCGAGATTGTTTAGGAGAAGGTAATTGTTAATTGCTAATTGGGATATTTTTCGGAATATTTGCAAATAAAACATTCTTTCCATTTATTTAGCATCCATCTTTTGGTTCATTTAAATAAAATCAATTGGAGGAAGTGTTTTTTTCATCAACTATTTAAAATCAATTTTGGCTCTTGTGTTTCATATTTACTCCCTTTCTCAGAAGATTATCCACTAAAAACCGCAGAGACGCAGAGAGCGCAGAGGTAAGAAATCAGGAGAGATAACTGACTATAAAGCGGGAAGTGAATAATAACCAATTACCAATTACCAATTACCAATTATCATGGGTTATCAACCAATCGAAGACTACGGGATTATCGGCAATATGCATACCACCGCTTTGGTGGGGAAGAATGGCTCAATCGATTGGTTTTGCTATCCCAGACATGATTCACCAAGTGTTTTTGCTGCTATTATCGACGAACATAAGGGTGGTTATTTCAAAATTTTCCCTACAATTTGCAAAAATACTTACAAACAATTTTACTGGCCTGAAACTAATGTTTTAATCACACGCTTTCTTGCTGATTGTGGCGTTGGGGAAGTTGTTGATTTTATGCCCGTAGGATTATCCCCTGAAGACAAAGGCTATCACTGGCTGGTAAGGAAAGTTAGTTGCGTGCGGAATAGCATGAAGTTTCGTATGGAATGTCTACCTGCTTTTAATTACGCTCGCGGTAAGCATGAAACGCAGTTTAGTGAAGGTGGGGTAATTTTCAAATCAGATGATTTGAATTTGGGATTGGTAACAGATATTCCTCTTAAGCAAGATGAGAAAGGAGTTTTTGGCGAATTCAGTTTGAAAGAAGGCGAATCAGCAGTATTTATATTACGAGAAATTGATTGCGAGCAAGGTTGTGGTTTGCCGTTAAACCCAGAAGAAACTACACAAATATTCGAGCATACTATAGATTTTTGGCGACGTTGGATTTCTAAGTGTACCTATAAAGGCAGATGGCGAGAAATGGTAGAGCGTTCGGCTTTGATGTTGAAATTGCTTACCTACGAGCCTACCGGAGCAATAATAGCTGCCCCTACTTGCGGTTTACCTGAAGGTATCGGTGGCGAACGTAATTGGGATTATCGCTATAGCTGGATTCGCGATGCTGCTTTCACTCTTTATGGATTGATGCGAATTGGATTTACCGAAGAAGCAGGCAACTTTATTGATTGGATTATATCCCTTTGTCCGTCACATTTAGAAGAAGATTCTCAACTGCAAATAGTTTACGGTATTGACGGCAGAAAAGACCTCAAAGAAGAAATTTTAGACCATTTAGAAGGATACAAGGGTTCTTCACCGGTTCGTATCGGTAACGGTGCTTATGACCAAACCCAACTTGATATTTACGGGGAATTGATGGATGCGGTGTATCTTTTTAACAAATATGGAACCCCGATATCCTACGATACTTGGGTTAATCTACATAAATATGTCGAATGGGTTTGCGATAATTGGCATATAAAAGACCACGGAATCTGGGAAACCCGCGACGGAAAACAAGATTTTGTTTATTCCAAATTAATGTGTTGGGTAGCAGTTGATAGAGGTTTACGTTTAGCTGAAAAACGCTCCTTCCCCGCTAACCGCGAAAAATGGCTCAAGGTTCGCGATGAAATTTATCTAGATATCATGGAAAACGGATGGAGTGAAAAACTACAAACTTTTGTCCAACATTATGGCAGCACTACCTTAGATGCTAGCAATCTAATCATGCCACTAGTCTTATTCATGTCACCAAATGACCCCAGAATGCTCAAAACACTTGATGCAATCATGAAATCTCCCCAAGAAGGTGGACTTTTATCCAACAGCTTGGTATTTCGTTACAACACCCAAGATTATAGCGACGGATTAGAAGGTGAAGAAGGAAGTTTTAATTTATGTACCTTCTGGTTAGTAGAAGCCTTAACCCGTGCCGGAAGAGGAAGAGATTCCCAAAAGTTGCATCAAGGAAGACTTATATTTGAAGAAATGTTAAGCTACGCCAACCATTTAGGATTGTACGCAGAAGAAACAGGTACCAGCGGAGAAGCATTAGGAAACTTTCCCCAAGCCTTTACCCATTTATCATTAATCAGCGCCGCTTATAACTTGGATCGATCTATTTGATAATCGGCATGGGAGATAGTTAGGAGTTAGGAGTTAAGAGTAAATAATTATTTGCTTTGCCCCTTGTCTCCCAATCTCCCCTCTCCCTTTTCTTCGCAGTTACTGATGCCCGATGCCCAATTAAACAGTATCGCTGTTGCGGCTTAACTGATTTTCAATCGTTTCAATAGCTGCATTAAGTGCAGCTAATCTAGCTTCAACATTGTCTCTCATAAACTTGAGAAACTTTAATTTGTTCTCTTGATGTCTTGTAGTAGAAAAACTATCGCTACCGCAGCAAGAATTCATCCAGAAAGGAAACATAATAATTACCTAAATTAAAATTGCCTCTATTTATATCTTGCCGCGATTTAAAAAAAATGGGCATGGGTAATTACTAATGGGCATGGGGCATTAATAATTGGTAGTTGGTAATTCCTAACTCCTAACAATCCCCTAATCAAGCTGCGGTAAATCCATAATTTGCTTAACGTTAGTCACAATAATCTGGGGTTTATCTCGATAAATACTCAGTTTACCTTTGACATATGCATAGCTTCTACGGGGATGTTCTTCATCTGTAGAGATATAGCGGTTAGTAATCAAACTCATTATTTTCTCTCCAGCAGCTTCGTCAACTTTAGGAATAAAAATAGAAAAAGGCTTCTCTACAGAGCCAATGCCGATAAGCATACTATTCCCCGCAACACGCTTGGGATTACGCAACTCAGTAAAAATAGTTGCTTCTTCTTCTTTCTTCGCTAATTCCAATACTTTCTCATAATCAAGTCGGGTATTAAATACGCTTGCACCTTCATTTTCCTGCTTAAACCGACGGTAATTTTGAATTATTTCCGCCCTTAAATACCACCAAACCCCCAAAGCCGCATAATTCCGAACTGCGGAACCATTCACCTCAATTTGATTCCAAATCCCGCGATTAGCTATTTGTGCTTCCTTCTCCGCTTGCATATATCGTTCGTGGTTATCTGGAAGTGTTGCATAACCATACTTCATGAAATAAGG
Organism: Rivularia sp. MS3; assembly: GCA_019192545.1. Lineage (GTDB taxonomy): Bacteria > Cyanobacteriota > Cyanobacteriia > Cyanobacteriales > Nostocaceae > Rivularia. Next base: position 35,244 of record JAHCMI010000001.1, read on the forward strand.
ACTAAAACCCTTTTCAATCATGTGTTCTTGAAAATCGGTACCGTCATCAAGATAAACAAACACCAATAAACGACCGTAATTTCCCCGATACTTTTGCATACATTCTTCGACTATCTCATCACCGGGAAATTCCAGCTTCACCTTATCGCCAAGTTTAAATAATTTTTCAGCTTCCTTTTTTGCTTGCTTTCCCCAAGGTGAAACCGGTTTTGGACTACCTGCATTGGATTCCTCAGTATCAAGCGACAAAATCCGCAAACTTTCCTCCGCACCTTGGACTTTAACGCGGATAGTATCGCCATCTACAACCCTGACAACAGTAGCATCAACAGTTGTACCCTTGCGAGCCTGAGTTTTTTCCTTAGTCGCTGGCATAATTAATCCCTTACTTACGATGAAAATGTGTTTTCACATATTGGTGTAACAGAAAACATGTATCAAAGATACGGGATTAGATTAAAAGTAATAATAAGAACTGTTACGGTTCAGGCATGGGGAATTGGGAATCGCGGTCAAAAATATATTTAGCAATCCGAAGTAAACTACAATTTCCGCTTATATAGTAAGTCTATTGTTTATTCGCAAATGCAAAAAAAGCCGCTCAATCGGCGACTTTAGAATAAATTTAAAATTGCAAAATATCAAGCATATATAGCTAGATAACATTACTTGATAAACAGCATTTCTTGATAGGTTGGCAAAGGCCATAAATTGTCTGCAATTTCCGCTTCAAGAGCGTCAACGTCAGCCCGAACATCCTGCATCAAAGGACATATAGTTGTAGCAAGATACTGCATGTGTTCTTTGGTGTTCTCAAAATTTGACTTAGCGATCGCCGATTGTAGATTGTCTATGTTGTCGGTTAGAGAGTTAGTCAAATAGGCAACAGCGTTAATGTGGTCTCGATTGAGATTAACACCCATTCCTTCTAAACTTGTGACGGTGGTAGCAATATTGTCTAAGTGCTTTATTGCCGCAGGATACACTACTGTTTTAGCTATATCGATAACTAACTTAACTTCCATTTCAATCGAGAGAATATACTGTTCTGCATAAACTTCAAAGCGGCTCTCTAAATCTTCAGATGAAAGTACATCATTTTTCTCGAACAGGTCTATGGTCTTTTGCTGGTTTAGTACCGATAAAGCATCAGCAGTGGTGCGGAGATTAGCTAGACCTCTCTTTTGAGCCTCATCTTGCCATTCTTGGGAGTAGCCATCTCCACCAAAGATAACCGCACCATGTTTGCTCATTATTTGTTGAATAACAGCAACTACAGCATCTTCTGTTTGTTTTCCTTCATTCAATTGTGCTTCTAGCAAATCGCCGATTGTGGTTAGAGAATCGGCTAGAATCGTGTTGAGCGCAATCAAAGGTCCTGAAACCGACTGAGAAGAACCGACTGCCCGAAACTCGAAACGGTTGCCAGTAAATGCAAAGGGAGATGTACGGTTGCGGTCGCCCGCATCTTTAGTCAACTCTGGCAGAGTCTCTACCCCAAGTTTCATTTTGCCGCTTTGACTATACTGGTCGTTTAGTTCTCCCCGAGCAATGTTGTTAAATAGTTCTTCTACCTGAGAACCCAAATATACCGACATAATCGCGGGAGGCGCTTCATTAGCACCCAAACGATGGTCGTTACCGGCATGGGCAATTACCGCCCGCATCAAAGTTCCATACTCATGTACGCCGCGAATTACTGCCGCACAGAAAATTAAAAATTGAAGGTTTTGGTGGGGAGAGTCACCAGGGTCGAGTAGATTCCCTTGAGTAGAGTTACTGACAGACCAGTTAACATGCTTACCGGAACCGTTAATACCAGCAAAGGGTTTTTCATGCAGCAAACAGATAAAACCGTGCTTTTTAGCAGTCTGACGCAGCAAAGTCATAGTTAACTGCTGATGGTCGGAAGCTACGTTTGCTGCTTCAAAAATAGGTGCTATTTCAAACTGAGCGGGGGCTACTTCGTTATGCCTAGTCTTCGCAGGAATACCTAAACGGTACATTTTCTGTTCTACATCCTGCATAAATACCTGAACTCGTTCGGGAATTGCTCCAAAATAATGGTCGTCAAATTCCTGCCCTTTAGCAGCAGGTTTACCAAACAAAGTTCTACCCGCTAACAGTAAATCGGGACGAAGATTAGCAAAATGCTCGTCAACTAGAAAGTATTCTTGCTCCGCACCACAGCTAGAGTTAACAGGAGCAATATTGCTGTTTCCTAAAAGTCCTAATACCCGCTTAGCCGATTTGTTCATTGCCGCGACAGAGCGTAACAGAGGAGTCTTTTTATCTAAGGGTTTACCCGTCCAAGAAACAAAAACGGTGGGGATGCAAAGAGTTATGCCGTTGTCGGTTTCCATCAGGTAAGCTGGACTGGTGACATCCCAAGCCGTATAGCCCCTTGCTTCAGAAGTAGAGCGAATGCCGCCATTAGGAAAAGATGAGCCATCGGGTTCGCCCTGAACCAAAAGATTGCCAGAAAATTCAGCGATCGCCGTACCATCACTTTGAGTCGAGATAAACCCATCGTGTTTTTCTGCGGTGGCATTAGTCATAGGATAAAAAACTTGGGCATAATAGGACGCACCTTTAGTTAAAGCCCAGTTTTTCATTGCCGATGCCACCGTATCAGCAATAGAATCATCAAGCTTTTCGCCTGCTTCAATGGTTCTTTGGAGCGACTTAAACACAGCTTTGGGCAGGCACTGCTTCATTTTGCTGAGGTTAAAAACATATTCCTCCCAAATATCTTCAAAATTACTAGGAGGATCGACGGGAATTGGTTCGCGTTCGATGATTTTCCTGATTGCTTGAGCGCGAGATTCGTATGTCATAAGAGTTATTTTAACGAGGAGCCAGTCACTAGTTAAATTGATCGTACTTGCTCATAATTGAGGAAGATGTAAATTTAATCACATTGCTAATTTGATATTTAGCTCGCTCGCAGCAACTTCACAAACAGGTAAACAAATCAAAAATCTTTCTGGTTTCACATTCTTCTGGTCTCAAAATAAACTTGCATAATAATACTTAAGATCGAGTCCTCACAGCTTCCATCCCCTTTCAGGGCAAAGGGTTTAAGATACCCCAATCGACACATCTCAACCAAGCTATAGGGTTTTCAAGGTTCTGGCGAGATGCGTCGATTTGAAATTAAACGCATTCCATAGTCAATATTTATAGAATCTTATTTTGCAAGCTTTTGATACGAAAGTTAACACCATAAATCAATAATTGATAACTATGGCAACTGCGCGACTATGTCTATATCTTCAGGAAGTAAAAGCTCGTCGCCGTTTTTCTCAAATTCGCATATAGATTCTGGTTGTACGGGACAGGTTTTGTTCTTAATCGGATTTTCGCCGACAAAAAGCCAAGTCAAATTGGTTAATTGAGAAAGCGGGGATAAATCACCTATCTGATTTGATTCAAGGAAAAGAAAATTCAGGTTGGTTAATCGAGACAAAGGTGATAAGTCTCTGATTTGATTGTAAGAAAGATAAAGTTCTTTTAAATTAGTTAGCTGGGCAAGAGGTGACAAGTCGCTTATTTTATGGGAAGAAAGGTCTAGTATCTGTTTTTTTCTGAGTTTTCGCTGGGCGCGATCGCAATTACTAGTACCTGTTTTTTGCAATAAAACTTCAACTGTATATTGTGTTTGCTTGGGTAAGCTTTGCTTTTGCTTGCACAATTGAGTAAAGCTGGGAATAGTTTTTTGATTTCGTTTCGTGGGAATACCTACAGTCGGTTTAGCATTTACTATGGTTATTCCCATTAGTGCTATACAAATTAAACGTATAAATTTCATAGGGGTTATAGTAATAATTAATATCAATATGGTTATTAAACCTAGCAAAATCGAAATTATCAAGTTATATATGACACTTTGTATTATTTCTCAATAGTATAATTATTGACTAGTTAATACTAGTATCCGATTTATTTAATTCTTACTATCTATCTAAAGTATTAATCTTTTTCTATTTACAATTCTTGATTGCTGATTATCAATTACATATACTTACTAATACGATAAGTATTGATAAAGCGGGCGAAAAAGCAAAGAAAAGTATTATTAAGAAAGAATTTTGTCTTGTGTTGCGGGCATCTTGACAGCATCTGATATCAATTCTGGTACAACCGGGATTATAGAAAAACCCTTTTAGAACACAAAGAGCCTAGGGGAAGAAGGAAGAGGAATATTCCCGCATCCGGAAAGGGGTAGAGGAATTAGGCTTTCAGTATCAAAAGTAAAACCTAATACTTATAACCCATGCTTTTACACCAGTAATAGATTGCTTTCAATTGGATAAATTATTTATCTAAATCCTTTTTAAATTGGCCATAACTTGATGCTTTTGCAAAACCCTGATTAAATGTTGCGCTTGAAGTTTGTATAAAGGTACTTGTAAAGTTTGAGGTAAATTATTAAGTAATTCTCTGGCTTTATCCAATGGATAGTTTGAAATTTTGGCAATTTGATTTGCTCCTTCAAATTTGGCTTCTTCTGTATTGACGCTCTCAATGACTACTTGCCAGTTTTTGGGATAAATACCAATTCTTCCTGCTTCCATTCTTTTCAAGCCATCAATGGTTGCAAGCACAGTTAAACGAATACCTGGTTCTATTTGTTTGTATGCTTTAGGCATTAATTCCTCTGTAAGCGGTGGTTTTTGATATAAAATTGGTACTACACCATAACCGTAAGCAATTTCGGAAAGCATTAAACCATTTAAAGTATCAACTTGGGTAAATTGATATTCGGTGACTAAAACTGTTTGATTGTGCAAGCGGAATAAGTCAAGAATATTTTCACCAAATGCGGCTCCAGCAAAGGCTTCTGCTGCGACTGCATAAGCTGATATAATCTGAGCTTTTGGTAATATTTGTGCCAAATTTTCACTTAAACGCTGTCCGAAGGTACGAATTACTAAATTACTTTTGGGGTTAATTTTCAAAGCTTTTAATCCCATTTCCACGTTTAATATTTCGTCTTCGCTCGTAGCAATGACGCTCTTTGCTGTGGAAAGATTTACTTTACTCAAAGATTCGTTTAAATCACCTTTGAATATAGGTATATCTGGTAAATGGTTGTCATCAAAGTCGTCTTCTAAAGCAATTGCTACTAAAGGTTGATTAAATTGCTGTAATATTTTTGCGGCTTTACTGCCGACTCTTTTAATCCCAATAATTACTATATGTTCTTCTTCGGGAACCCGAGAGCGTTTTTTAGAAAAGAGAAACTTAGTTGACAAAAGTTTTTCGGTAGCTAGAGCGTATAATACCCCGACAAAAGCCGTTCCAGCTACCGCTAACGCCAAACCTAAAAACTGTAAAATAATCGAGTTGGGCTGTACGCTATATAAGAAATCGGCATATCCACCCAAGAGTAGACTAATCGTAATATATAAAGGATTTACGGAAGTCGAATTTCCTACTAATATATAAAATAATACTGTTCCTACAGTTACCAAGCTAAAAGTTACTAAAATTGAAACAATTACCAACCGACGGCTTTGGGAACCATAATGCCAATAATCTAGAATTTTTTTTCTAATTTTGATTTGATTAATCACATTTGCTGTTTTTTGCCACACTGGCTTTTTTTTATTGTTACTACTAATCGAGCCTTTTCTTTGTTTCGACAGCAATCTATCAAATTGTTCCACATATATTAAAGTAGAACCTTCTTTAATTACTGTTTCAGAATCCCAATCATAAAAGCAATTAAAGGCATCATATTTATTCGGTAAATAGCAAAGTAATTTTCGCGAGCCAGAATTTATTTCAAAAAGCTGACGGCGGTGAAAAATATCTCCATGACAAACTTTATGCTGAAATACTCCCAGCCAATTATTATTTAAATTAAAAAATCCTAACGAATCTCCCCCCAAAGCAGCAAGAGCAAAGGATGCAGCCGATAAATGGATGGGATCGTAACCAACATAATTAGTTAATTGCTCTTCCAAAAGTTGATTTAAATTTTCCTTTGTCGAACGAACTACCAAGCGAGCATTTTTGTTAAGTTGTCTGAGGGCGATCGCAGTTTCGGCGTTAATCAATTCATCGCTAGTGACAATTAAAACAGCGCGGCAAAGTTCAATTTTCGCACGCTCAAAAGTACTATTTTGACGACAGTCACCGATAATTAACTCATCGAGCAACTTATCAACACCAGGAATTCTCCAGCTTTTCGGCTCTACTAACTCAATTCCAACAACCTTTACCCCAAATTGTTTCAAAGCAATTACGCATTGCTGCCCCAATCCCCCTAAACCACATATCAGAAAACGCTCTTCTGTAGCAGGTTGATGTTCTCCCATAACTTTATTTTGGATTTAAGATGAGTAGTTTAAAATCTACAGACTTCCAAACAGCTATTATTCCTTATAAAAAGAAATAGTAAATAATTAGAATATATTTAATATATATACAGTTGATTTATCAGTAATTTACGAAAAAGGTTTGATTTACCTCGTACATACAAGTAGCTAAACCCTACTACTCGTTTTCATTAAATATGACGGGTGAGGGTTAGGAGTGGGGGAGAATTTTTTCAGTCTTTTTGTTTTACCCGTCAAAATTAATGGGACAAATCGCTTCGCTCACTTAACGGTTAAAAGATTAGTAGTAACACCATCCTCGTCTTGTTGTGCTAAATGTTTGGCGCAAAGACACGCAACTACGAACGATGAGTAGATAGTATAGTATATTAATATACTTATATCTATATATAATGACTAAAGGAATAAAGATAGTTAGAAATTTAATTATAGGTTTTGCTTTAATTACAATGATTTCAGCAATCGGCGTATTAGGTTTAATTATTTTCGTATTTACTGCTGATAATGTAGAAGAATATGAAAGTAAACAAGCGCTATCTAGCCTACAAATAAGATTTGGAAAAAAAGCTATCTCTAATGCTCGTGTAGCAACCTCTAGTTATTGGCATGATTATAATTATTACGCTCGTTTTAATGCAAAAGCAGACTTAATCGAAAAAGTAATCAACGAAACTAAAAATAACAGAAACGAACTTCAAGAAGAGCCTATAGATTCCAAGGCTTGCCAAGAATTACTTTCTGAAAAAATTCAACGCTCGTGGTGGAATCCCCAAGATTTTGACGTAGATAAATGCTATTCAGATAATCAGATTTCACCTGGTAGCTTTTCCGTATTGCTTTATCACCCGGATAGCGGTACTGCATTTTATTATTACCATAATAATTAGCGTCTTAAGTCAGAATATAGAAGTTTTCAGGCTTAGTGCAATACATTCTCAACCTCATTCCTTCCCCTCTCCTTACTAAGGAGAGGGGTTACCAAAAGCACGGAGTGAGATATTAGTGTATTTTGCTCAATCGAAAAGCGCTATCTTTTCTGTTAAAGAGGGGGTAAGTAAACATCGATTTACTGATGGAATTAAGGAGTTTTCCGGCTCCCACTACATTACTGATTACTGCTCACTGATTCATCACGTATCTAGATTTTTCCCACAAACCCAAACCTCGCTGTTTAGCATTAGCTTCTGCTACCAAATACTGAATTCTGCTTTCATAACAATTTTGTTCTACAGAAGTTTTATCGACAACGGCTTTACCTTCTTTCACCATTTGCAAATTTATCGATTTATTATTTAAAAATACCTCCCCAACAATTTGTGATTCTTTATAGGTATCTGCAAACCGAATAACTACGGGATTACCATTCGGTAAAAGCTGTTTCAATCTTTGGTTGGCTTCATCTCTACGGGATTTTCTAGTCGGTATATGAATACAGGCAAGTTTTACAGTTGCTACTTGCCCGCCGCTATTTTTTGCACGAATCGTCTCTCCATCTACCACACCCACCACAGTTGCGAGTATCAACATTAATTCTGTTAAAGCAGTCATTTTATTTTTTTAAAAAAGAATATAAATAATACTATGTTACTTTAATTACTGCGTATTTGGGTAAGATTTAACTTATGATGGGAAAACGTATTGGCGGCAAAATTAATTTACCATGCTATAAATAGCGCACCTTGGTTTTTTTCAAGGTGCGCTATAGTTTTAACTACTGTGAAATATTAGAAATTAAACGTATTCAAATATAGAGTTATCGGTTAAATCAAGGTGGGATTGAGAAGTTTTGACAATTGCAATCAAATCGTGAGTCGATTCGGAGAATATTGCCTTACCATGTGCTAATCCATGTGGAGATGTGCCCAACACGTAGTTGTTACTATCGCCAAACAATCGGATTTTATCTCCTTCACTCGAATCAAAATCTTTAATTAAAGCGTAATCCGAATTGCCATTACCTAGATAAAAAGCTTTATCGGTATCTCCTAAAACAAAGACATCGGCACCACCGCCACCGGTGAGTTTATCTACTTCTCCGACACCGCTAACGCTACCGAATAAAGTGTCATTTCCTTCGCCACCTTTAAGGATATCATTGCCACCATGAACCCCAGAATCCATAAACTCAGCATCACCATAAAGGATGTCGTTTCCTGCACCACCAATTAGTTTGTCGTCTCCTCCTTGCGAGGTGTCTAACATTGATTTAGCATCACCATACAATATGTTATCGCCACCTTTGACTATTAGCTTGTCGTCTCCACCTTTGGCATTGCCAAACATATCTCGACGAGCATCCCCAAACAGACGGTTGCTACTGCCTATAGCCCGGAGCTTATCGTCTCCCCCTTGGGCTTCATCGAACATATCCAAACTAGTATCGCCGGATAACTCATTACCATTACCTTCAACTTTGAGCTTATCGTCTCCTGCTTTGGTAAAGTTTCTCATAGTACTGGCATCGCCAAAGATACCATTACCATCACCGATAACTTGAAATTTATCGTCTCCCCCTTGGGCATTGTCAAACATCAAAGGAGCATCGCCAAATATACCATTGCCGTTACCTTCAACTTTGAAATTATCGTCTCCTGCCTCAGCGTTGCCGCGCATCTCTTCGGCATCGCCAGCTAAATTATTGCCATTACCATGAGCTTGCAGTTTATCGTCTCCACCTTTGGCACTGTCAATAATTAAATCGGGAGTATCTCCTACTAACAGATTTTCATTTCCTATAACCGTTATTTTGTCATTTCCTGCTTGAGCGTTTCCTAAAATATTCTCACCAGCATCACCCGATACCTGATTGCGAGTACCCGTTACAGTTAACTTATCGTCTCCAGCTAAAGCGTGCCCAGATATAGTACTGAAAGCATCACCTGCAACTAAATTACCGTTACCAGCAACCGTAACTTTATCTTCACCAGCTTCAGCATTATCTGTAATATTCAGGGCATCAGCGGAAATTCTATTTCCATCTCCAGTAACATCTATTTTGTCATCGCCACCTTCTTCACCGTGGCTTAAGGTAGCATCGGTATCGCCAAATACACTGTCACCAGAAATAGAAGCGGGTAAGGGTGGTGTAAAATCCTTATTTTTATCGTCATCAAATGTTCCAATATAAGTAGTAGACATGGTAAATACTCGTGATTTATTAATGGCTAGAAAATTTGTAATGCAACGATTTTGGCATCAATAAATCTCAAGATTGTAAAGTTACTGATAATAAATTTACTTTTTTGTTAAAAATCTTAAGTATTATTTTATATTTTTTTAAATAAACTTAGCAAAAAGCCTTCTGTGCGGTTTTTAATTATCTTACATTTAACTGGCATTTTGATTTTATCGCAAATACTTGAACTAAAACCTCAAGCATTATTAACTGCTCATACTATATATCTGCAAGTGGAAATATGCTTATTATTCATATTGATTGCTTTTTCTAATATAAATTTCCAAATGTAAACACAAACAAATAAGTTCACTGATATCTTTTAAATAAAAACTATTACATCTAATATATGTTGTATTTCATAAAGCCATGTCCAAAACTTTTATTCTAAGATTGATTTTCACGGCTAAGTCAGCATATTTCGTCTTCTTGATTTACATCCAAACTAACTATGACACTCTTGCCGTAAAAATTTATCTACAAAATGCTGTATCTTTTTGATTTTGATAAATGAGCATATTTACTACTCATAAATATGCGGAATCGTTCGGAAAGAAATTGAAGTTTAATCGAGAAGGCTGATTATCTATTATGTGAGGGGAATACAGCTATTTCGGAAGGAAGTATGATTTTTTTGATCTGAGATTTTACTGACAAGGATTTGTATCGTTAGCGTTATCAGAAAGCATCTGTGGTATGCAATTTTCGAGGCTTCTAATCAACGTCTGCGTAAAAACCTCTGTAGAAAATAAGGAATTAAAGATGAATCAGAATCAACCGAAATTTAATTACGGTGAAGCTCTACAAAAGTCTAATCTTTTCTACCTAGCTCAGCGTTCTGGAGATTTACCCGATGATTATGTAATTCCTTGGCGGGATGATTCTGCCGTTAACGATGGTGCGGATGTCAACCGCGATTTAAGTGGCGGATACTACGATGCAGGGGACCATGTTAAATTCGGCTTCCCGATGGCAGCTTCAATGACAATGCTGAGTTGGGGTGTAATCGAATATAGCGAGGGTTATGAAAAAGTTGGTCAGCTTGATGATACCCTCGAAAATATCAGATGGGGAACTGATTATATTCTCAAAGCATACGACGATAAAGGAACCGCAACTACATCAGATGATGTTTTCTGGGGGCAAGTAGGTGATGGGCAAAAAGACCATGCTTACTGGGGAGCGCCGGAAGATATGACTATGTCCAGACCATCTTTTAAGGTAGATGCACAAAACCCCGGTTCGGATTTGACAGCAGAAAGCGCCGCCGCACTAGCTTCTGCTTCCATAGCCTTCCGCTCTACTGATGCAGCTTATGCCGATAAGCTTTTGGAGAAAGCTAAAGGGCTTTATCGGTTTGCAGAGCAGCATCGAGGGGTATATTCTGATTCTATTTCTAATGCTGGGAGTTTCTACAATTCTTGGAGTGGCTATCAAGATGAACTTGCTTGGGGAGCGGTTTGGTTACACAAAGCAATTCAGGCTAGCGGCGAGACGGATAGCCAATACTTAGATAAAGCCCAAAGCTACTACAAGGGTATCGATTCTGGCTGGACGCATAATTGGGATGAAAAATCTTATGGTACAGCTATTTTATTAGCTCAACTTACTGATAAATCTCAATACAAGCAGGATGTAGAAGCTTGGTTGGATAATTGGGTAAATCCTAATGATGGCATCCAGAAAACTGACGGTGGTTTAGCTTGGTTGAGTCAGTGGGGTTCCTTACGCTATACAGCAAATACAGCCTTTTTAGCAGGTGTCTATGGTGATACCGTTAACGATAAACAGGGTAAATACACGGAGTTCTCGGAAAACCAGATTAACTATATTTTGGGGGATAATCCTAATAACTTTAGTTACATGGTAGGTTTCGGCGAAAACTACCCCCAGAATCCTCACCATCGAGCAGCTTCTGGTACAACTAATATCAGTGACTCTGATTCTAACGAATACACTCTCTACGGTGCATTAGTCGGTGGCCCCTCCGCAGCAAATGACGATGCTTATCAAGATAGGCGTACTGACTATATCGCTAATGAAGTTGCACTAGACTATAATGCAGCTTTTACCGGCGCTCTAGCACGCATGACAGACGAATTCGGTGGAGAAGCACTAACTGAAATCCCCGGTATTAACCTTGATGGAATAGCCGATAGTAATCCAATCGATCCAATTACTGGTAGCGTTGATAATTCCGATACAGGTAATAATCCAATCGATCCAATTACTACTGGCGGCAACCCAGATACACCGAATGAAGCAATTGATAATGTGGTTTTTTCCCTAGTAAATCAATGGAATAATGGATTTACAGCCAAAGTTAAAATTACTAACAACAGCAATGAAGTTGTAAATGACTGGGAATTAGAATTAAACACTCCTTTCGAGATTAAAGAAATCTGGAATGGCAGCATTGAAAGTCATCAAGGAAACGAATATCTGATTACAGATGTCGGTTGGAATGCCTCCATTGCACCAGGCTCATCCCTTGAGTTTGGCTTTAACGGTATCAAATCTGACGCTATAACCGAGCAAGATATTATCAATCAAATTAGCTTTTCTTCCGATTCCTTGCCAATTTCTGAATAAAAATTGTAGGGTGCGTGACGGCTATGAAAGATGTATTGCATAAATAAATAATTACAAAATGCCGTCACGCACCAATTAATTTAAATTACAGTTCGTAGGTTGGGTTAGACACGAAATTAATTTGATTGAAAACAGTTAATTTAAATCGTGTCGTAACCCATCATTATCTATGGTTGTTTTAAATGCTGATGTTGGGTTACGGTGCAATTTCTAATTTCTTAGTTAAAACTCATATTTACAAAAGCACCGCGATCGCAACCTATAATGCTTTTCTAAATTATCGAATGGTGCGTCACGGCATCAACAAATTAACTCTTTCTTACCAAAGTTATTCAAGCCGTGGCACACCCTACTTCTTAAATTAGTTGGTAGGTTGGGTTAGACACGAAATTACTTTGATAGAAAACGTTTAATTTAAATCGTGTCGTAACCCAACATCAATAATTTCAAACAACCTATTATAATGCTCGATTGCGGTGCAATTTCTAATTTTTGGTTAAAAATCATATTTACAAAAGCACCGCGATCGCAACCTACTGATTTCCCAAAATCGTCTAAACTCAAAGTGTCCGCTAACTGATAATTAAATGTCTCGTTGGTTTAATACTGCTGGTCCATGTAGAGCTGATAAACACTATATGCTTTCACCTACAAGTCGCTTACCCGACTTGGAAACTATCATCGAACAAGAAAGCTATTTTGTCGTTCACGCGCCGCGACAAACGGGTAAAACAACCGCAATGCTAGCCCTTGCAAAACAATTAACAGAAAGCGGGCGTTATGCTGCTGTGATGGTATCGGTAGAAGTCGGAAGCGCTTTTAACAATAATGTGGATGCAGCAGAATTGGCAATTTTAGGTTCTTGGCGAAATTTAATGTCAGTTCGTTTACCCAAAGATTTACAACCCCCAACTTGGATTTACGAAGAATCAGGACAAAGAATTTTAGCCAGCTTAAAAGCTTGGGCACAGGTTTTACCCCGACCTTTGGTATTATTTATTGATGAAATTGATTCTTTACAAAACGAAACCTTAATTTCAGTACTGCGGCAATTAAGGGATGGCTATCCCATTCGCCCAGAAAGTTTTCCTTCTTCTATAGGATTAGTTGGTTTACGGGATGTAAGGGATTACAAAGTTGCTTCCGGTGGGAGTGAGAGATTAAATACAGCTAGCCCTTTTAATATTAAAGTTAGTTCTATTACTCTAAGAAATTTTAACAAAGAAGAAGTAGAAGAACTATACCAGCAGCATACAGAAGAAACGGGACAGATTTTTACCCCCCAAGCAACAGCAACAGCCTTCGATCTAACTCAAGGACAACCTTGGTTAGTAAATGCATTAGCTAAGGAAGTTGTGGAAAAAATGGTTAAGGATAGAAATATTGCGATTACAAAAGAACATATTTTAGAAGCTAAAGAAATATTAATTGCACGTCGAGATACCCATCTTGATAGTTTAGCAGAACGTTTGCGGGAACCAAGAATAAAAGCAATCATCGAACCAATATTAGCTGGTTTGGAATTAGGAGATATACCCAACGATGATATTCAATTTGTGATTGACTTAGGTTTATGTAAAATGCATCCCCAAGGTGGATTAACCATTGCTAATCCAATTTATCGTGAGGTTTTACCTAGAGTATTAACAGTAACACCAATGGCTTCTTTACCAGTGATTGCATCCACTTGGTTAACCCCTGAAGGTGAATTAAATAAAGATGCATTATTAGCAGCATTCATTAAATTCTGGCGACAGCATGGAGAACCATTATTAAGAAGCACCAGTTACCATGAAATTGCACCCCACATTGTATTAATGGCTTTTTTACATCGCGTTGTTAACGGTGGTGGAACCTTAGAGCGGGAATATGCAATTGGTAGTGACAGAATGGATTTATGTTTGCGTTACGGAAGCGTTACATTAGGAATAGAATTGAAAGTATGGCGTGAAAAGAAACGCGATCCGCAAAATGATGGAATTGAGCAGTTGGAGTCATATTTAGCTCGTTTGGGGTTAAATGAAGGTTGGTTATTTATATTTGATAGACGTAAAAATGCTTTACCGATTGAAGAACGTTTGTCTACAAAAGTTGTAAAAACTGAAAATCAACGGGATATTACTGTGATTCGGGCTTGAAAATTAAATAATAAGTTATAAATCTAACCCAATCTACTCACTGAGGTTTAAAGTACGCTAGACAAATAGTACGCATTTTTGCATTGTCGAACATCCATTCAAACGGGATTGCTCCCATAGCGGTTTGTTGTTATTTTTCCATATTTTGTCAATAGCTGTACTTAAGTTTTCCTAAGATTTTTGTTGCAAAATGACTGTAGCTATATTCTTCTTTTTTATTCATTTCTTTTATGATTGGTTCTACTAATTCATATCTAAAGTTTTCAAAAGATAAGTTAGGAAAACATTTATCTAACCAATCTAATTCATCAGATAAATTATTCCATACTTTGTATAATTTAGAAGAATTTGAACCAGCTATTTCTAATTCTTGCTTAAACCGGGCTAATACCATTTGAGGTAATTCAGAATTATGCTGTCGATAAATATCGATAAATTTTTGTTCATCACATTCCACCAATCCTTCCTGATTTATATAAGCCGTACTGGTGTTCCAGGTTTCTGCTGTTACCTGCATCATGGCTGTTAAACTAACGTAATGAAGTTCAACTCCATACAATTCTGAAACATAGATTATGGGAGAAGGAAATTTTTCTTGCCAGTTTTCTACTATGCAAAGATATATTCTGTCATAACCAAAAAGTGGAATTAAATGTTTACCAATGTAACTAATTCCATTTTTTTCAAAATATAAAGCAGTCTCTATAGCTTTTTTTGGACTACATAGCGTCATCGTGCCATAGTAAGGAGCAAAAAGCGAATCCCAATTTTCAGTTTCCCAATCCCAACCGCTACACCAATGATAAAATTCGTAAACTTCTTGCGGTAATTGATAAGGTTGATTTTCAAATATTTCTTGAATTGTTTCTAAAGATAAGCCTGGAGGTAATTTTGCTGCAACATTGGGATAATTACTTTCTATGTATGTACTTATGCTATTTAAAATAGTGAGTAATTCTGACATCTTTAATTATTTGGTAGGTTGGGTTAGACACGTTTAGGAATTTGAATCAAAACAGTTAATTTAAATCGTGTCGTAACCCAACATCAATAAGAAGGAAACAACCTATTATAATGTTAGGTTACGGTGCAATTTATCATTTTCTAGTTAAAAACCATATTGATAGAAGCACCGCGATCGCAACCTACAATTACTATTCTCTTAAATAATTTAAAATTATCGAATGGTGCGTCACGGCATCAACAAATTAACTTTTTCTTACCAAAGTTATTCAAGCCGTGGCACACCCTACTTCCTGTATTGATTAATATTTCAAATTGTCCAATCTTCAATGACTAATCCTGTTACTTTACTAAAATCTCGACGATTACGAGTCAATAAAATTAATCCACGAGACAACGCAATTGCTGCAATCCTACTATCCATCTTTCCTAATTTAATTTTTTGCGGTTGCAATTTATCTAATGCTTTAGCTGCATCCGCATCAAACGAAATGAGTGGTAATACTTTGAAGTCACGGATAAGTCGTGTCATCATTTCATACCCTTTCACCATCTCATCCGCATTCCTAGCGCGATTGATATAAGTGTGGCTACCCAGTATCTGCTCGTGAAACGTTACTGTTGAAACAGCAAAATCTGAGAGCGGGTGTTGAGCTATGCGGGTTGAAAGGTTGATGAAATCCTGTCCTGTTTGACGTTGAATAATGCTTAAATGGTCAGTATCTAAGAGATATTTCATGAATCATCTTCCGTTTCGAGGATAGATTCATCTCCTTGACGAATTGCTCTACCATAAGCAATTATTTCCTCAAAAGCAGGTTCATCTTTAAAAGAGCCTGTGATTTGTTGCAGCCAATTGCTTGACTCAGAAGTAGCAACTTGCTTCTGTAATTTGGCTACTGCTGCTTCTACTGCTGCAAGTCTTTTTTCTAAAGAAGTATCTGTTGTCATTGTATTTTTACTAATTTGTCTTTTTTGTCTCAAGGGTAATAAATTCGTAGGTTGGGTTAGACACCAAAATTAATTTAATTAAAAACAGTTAATTTAAATCGTGTCGTAACCCAACATAAATAATTTGAAACAACCACAGATGATATTGGGTTACGGTGCCATTTCAAATTTCTTGTTTAAAACTCATATTTATAAAAGCACCGCGAGCGCAACCTACAATCTATTTTGAATTTAAAATTATCGAATGGTGCGTCACGGCATCAACAAATTAATTCTTTCTTACCAAAGTTATTCAAGCCGTGGCACAACGGCAATATTGGGGGAGGAAAATCCACACCCCAATTTGCCTCCCCTACAAATATCAATTACCAATTACCCATTACCAATTACCCATTAACCAATTCCTTAAATTTCTCATCTTCTGCAATCCCTTCAAAATCTGGGTCATTTACAGCATCTTCTTTGTACTTTTCGTTCAATTCAATTGCTTTTCTCAAAGTCTCAATCGCTTCACCAACATTATTTTGGTAACTATAAGCTATGGCTTTATTGTAATAAGCGCTGGCGTAGTTTTCGTCAATTTCTAAGGCTTTATCGAAGCTAGTTAATGCTTCTTCATCTCTTTCCAATTCAATTAAAACATAACCCCGCTTATCGTAAGCTTTGGGTGTGGGATTAAATTCAATCGCTTTATCAAAGGAAACAACAGCATCTTCGTAACGCTCCAACATTTCTAAAGCCATGCCGCGATTCATCCAGGCGGTTGCATTTGTTGGCTCAACTTCTACGGCTTTATCAAAGGCTTGAAATGCATCTTCATGACGCTGCAATTTACCTAAAATTACGCCTTTATCAACCCAAGCTTGGTAATAATCGGGCTTAATTTTCAACGCTCTATCAAAACCTGCGATCGCGTCTTCGTAGCGCTTGATTCTTCCCAAGCTCATTCCCAACACAAACCACAGCTTTTCGTTATCTGGCTGCTTTTTCACGACTTTACCAAAAGCGGAAATTGCACCTTCATAACGTTTCAACTCCATCAAGGCTAAACCGCGATGGTACCAGCTATCGGCATCTTGGGGATTTATTTCCAATACTTTATCAAAACACTGAATCGCGTCTTCGTATTGCTGCAATTCCCACAAGGTTAAACCCAACTGATACCAAACTTTTTCGTTTTCTGGCTGTGCTTCCAAGGCTTTATTATAAGCGTCGATGGCTGCTTGATAATCTCCGGCTGCAAATAACTCGTCACCTTGAGTAACAAATTCATCAACGTTGACAAATAACTGAGGATGATTTGATTTTAATGTTTCTACCGGCTCTACTACTTTATTTAACTTCTGCAAAATTTCGCTGACGGCAGAAGATGCAATTTCGCTGGGTGTAATTTCGGATAGCTTTTGTAGTATCTGCTGCTTCTCAGCTTCCGCATCCGATTGCACTAACTTTAATTGCTCGCTTAAAGTCGATTCCAATTTATCCAATTTATCCAAACTAGAATCTTTACGGGCTGTTATTTCCGATTGTAAAGCAGAAAGTTGTTCCTGAGCGGTTTTTTCTAATTTCTGCAAGCTTTCTAAAGTTTGATTTTGCTGAGATTCGATGCCGCTGCTGGAAGCTGAAATTTTATTGCTCGCTTCTTTTTCTAGATTTTGCAACAATTCGTAAGCGGAATCCTTACGCACTTGCACCTCCGATTGTAAAATAGCAAATTGCGACCTTAAATCGGTTTCTAGCTGCGATAAACTTTGTAGAGTTTGCTGTCTCTGCTCTTGAATTCCCGATTGCGATTCCTTTAATTTAGCTGCAACCGAGCTTTCTAAATTAACTACATTATTTTGAGTTAAATCAACCTGCTCTTGAATCAATTTCTGAGCTTGCTGCAATTCAACGCTAATTTCCGAGCGCAATTTTTCCAGATTTTGCAACATTTCATCTTTATATTGTCCCGCTTTGTTTCTGGCATCGGTTTCAATATCATCAAGTCGCGGAGCAAAATCGGCTTCTAATTTCTCTAAACTCTGTAAGATTGCATCTCGCTGTTTTTGAGCATCTTGCTGAAGCTGAGATAATTGATTGCCAAATTCGGATTCCGTACCGGCAAACCTTTGTAAAATGCCGTCTTTTTGGGTTTGTAAATCGGTATGTAATTGTGACAGATGAGAAGCAAACTGATTTTCGGAAAGTTTCAGATTCTCGATAATCGCATCCTTCTGACTTTGTACGTGAGTCAAAATCGCCGACAGTTGAGGAGCAAAATTCGCTTCTTGCTGCTGTAATTGCTGTAAAGTTTGCTGTTGCTGGGCTTGTGTCGCCGATTGTAACTGCTGCAACTCGGTTGTAAAATCGGTTTGCGACTGTTTGATATTTTCTACCGCTAAATCCTTATGTTGCTGTAAATCGGCTTCAAGTACATTTAACTTCGGTTTAAACTCCGCAGAAAGACTTTGCAAAGAAACCAAAATCAAATCTCGCTGCTGCTCCGCCGCCGATTGAAGTTCCTTTAACTCGCTAACAAAATCAACCCTACACTGCTTAAGGTTTTCAACTACATCATCCTTCTGCTGTAAAACATCCGACTGCAAACCCTGCATCTGGGGAATAAACTCAGCACTCAACCTTTCCAAATTTTGAATAATCGCATTACCTTGTTGCTGAGCATTAGCCTGCACTTCCGACAGCTTACCAGTAAATTCTGCATCCAACTTATTCAAAGCTTGCTTAAAAACAGCAATTTGCGATTCAATTTCCGACAAAGCTTGTTGCTTCGACGCAGATAAATCGGAAACTAAAACCGATAAACCTTCTTGCTTGCTGCCAATATCTTCACTTAAAACCTTAGCTTCACGATTCAACTCATCAACACTATCTTCTGCTTCTTCAATGAGTTTTTGTACCTGTTTATTAGCACTAGCAATTTTAGCTTCTAAATCACCCAACTCCTTAAAACGCGCAGTCACTAAATTTGTAACTTCCCGAAAAACCGCACGTCTTAACAAAACTATAGAAATAATCACCCCAATCATCAACACCACTAAGGTAGCGAGAAATAAACTGAAGAGAAAAGTAGTTTGTTCAATATATTGATTAGTATTTTGCTGCTGCTGCTCCAAACGTTCAATTTGCTGTTCCGTCGAAGCTTGAGCAATTACATAATTCTTAGGTTTCGCCGCTTCCACCCCAACAGACATCAAAAGGGTTGATAATATTATGTTGCCGAACGAAACCAAAGCAAATACCTTTACCTTATTGCTTTTCACAACTCCCTTCCCTTGTCTGTTGGTAATTTGTTAACGCCTATATGATAGCGGGTTTTGACTGTTGTGTGGGAATGGGGGATTGGGCATTGGGCATAGGGAGAAATAATTGTAGGGTGTGTGACGATGTGACTATGTATGTTCGTAGTTAGAAGGTAGTTAATAGCGTCACGCACAATTTTTATGTTGTGGGGATATTTTGGTGGGTTGGAGTGCAGTTGCATTTTTATTTATAGTAGTAGGTTGGGTTGAGGAACGAAACCCAACATCCTATATGTTGACGTTGGGTTTCACTTTGTTCTACCCAACCTACTAACTTCGCGTATGGGTTCAACCCAACCTACTAACTTCGCGTATGGGTTCAACCCAACCTACTAACTTCGCGTATGGGTTCAACCCAACCTACTACTGTGGTGGTAACTGTGGTAAATTACAACTACCCTTTTGCAACTGAAATTCAAAACCTCCAGTACCCGCTTTTAAGTGGAATGACACGGGTGAACAGCCACTTGAAACCATTATCAATCCAGTTAATAGAAAAATAGTTACCGGAAAAACTAAAACAGCCAAAACAGATTTTCTCGGTAACGATAACCGCGAACGTTTTGACTTGTTCTTTGAGTTAGTTTTTTCGACAATATTGACTTGGTTTTTAGGGCTGATTTTGCTAATGTTAAAATGCATATATGTCAAATTACTCCAGAAATAAAGTAAATATTTGCCGATAGTTCGTACCTACCGAGCAAATTTGGTAAAGTTAGTCCTCTATCTGTTACTAGTTGAAGACTTTGTTTGTGGAAATGATTTTTTTAGAAAGCCTGTGTGGAAGTTCGTACCTTCCAGGCAGGCTTCTAATTTTGGTATCCCCAATGTAGGTATTGTATAGGTCTAAATGGCTCGCAGTATAATCAATCGCTACAACCATCATTACACTTGCGAGTTTGGCAACCCACATATTAATGATCGTAGCCCAAACAACTGCGATCGCATTCATTGAAAGGATGACCAATACAACTAGCTCGCCTTCCCTACCTTGTTTCCTTTGTATTAAAGCATGAGACATTATTCAAATTCACTATTTTATCAAGCTGCCATTTTTGATTTTAATTCTTATTTTTTATTCTGCCTATTTTAAATTAGGTCATTACGGTCAAATAAGTTTATTTTTTGGTCAAATAAAAATATGTATAGTAATTTCTGACTTTTGTATTGAAGAGCGATTAATTCCCAGCTAATAAGGAGTTTACTATTGGCGTTTAAAGGCTCGGACGTTTATAAAGTTGGCAGCTTGATAAATGTTGAAGTAAAACAACTACTTTTTCTGGGCAATATTTATATTAACTTAAAGCTCCAAAATTGAACTATATATTAGAACACATTTAAACTGTTCTTAAACTTGTCTGTAGTATAAAATACTTTCTAATTCTATAAGTAACAAAGTCTCTGCCGACTATTATAAAGTGCTTTGATTCAACAACTATCTAAATTGTTACCCTTAAATTTTAATGTATACTTTTTAATTTACCACTAATCTAGTGTATTCTTTTATATACATTATATTCATAAGTAGGAAGAGAACAGGTTCAGTCTGAAACTTTTTTAAAACCCCTAAAAAACCCTAAATAATCCTTTAGGTCAGCAACTATTATTAAAATTACAGTTAACAGTACTTTGATATACAAAGTATTATCACTGAAGTAAACCGTGATGTAGACATGTAAAAGTGATATAATTCCGCATTAGTACTGTAAGTGATATTTATAACATTGTGTTACTAATGGGAAGAACAACTTATAAGCTGTCGCAAGAGGGCTTGCAAGAAATTGAAGAAAAAAGACAACTTAAAGGATGGAATCGAACATCTAAAAGGTGGGCACGTATGGCTGATAGTTCAGAATCTACATTAAAGCGATTTTTGAGAGGAGAGGCAATTTCAGCCGAACATTTTATGAATTTGTGTAAAGCTATCGGCATAGAAGATTGGCAAAGCGTTGTTGACTGGAAAAGTTTTGATAGAGATAGTACTAGAGTAACGAGTACACTGCATCTTAAAAGTCTTTCACAGCCAGAGACAGAGACACAAAAGACTAAATATAGTCTTACAGTCACTGGAATATTTACTGAAGATCAAAAATTACAAATAGAAGGTATACTCGAAGCTTTAAAAAAATTATTATCAAACACTGATATAGTTTTCAAATCACAAAATGGTATCAGCAATAAGAATGATGATTTGTAACTGGAACGGTGTTTAGATATGTTAAAAGTTTATTAATTCACTGTATTATAAATTACTTTAATATTTAAATATGTTATCTTTATTGCTGTATAATATACGTCTATATTAGAACATTGTCTATTTATCGATGCAATTAGATGTAATCTTTTATTAGACTATATTTCGGTCATTTATTGGTCAATTTCCCCCTCCCCTCTTCCCAAATCAATTCTTCGAGAAACTCCACCTAGTAATTATTCAGTAATCTGCACCCAAACAAAATACTAAATACAAACCGTACAATCCAGAGTATGAATCTTATCAAGTCACAAACTATGAGTATTTATCACTAATAGTTAAAGCACAACATAATTGGATTAGTTAAAATGCTTCAAATCTTTAGCTTATTCCTGGAAAAAATTGGCAATATCAAAGAGCAGAAACATGAAGGTATGGCAGCAGTTGTTGCTTATTTAATGTTTACTTCCTATTGCCTCACACTGATAGCACTCATAGTCATCATGGCATTATAATTCATCACAATAATTGATAGAGCGTTTATTGATTACGCTCTATCAATTAAAAACTTGCCTTCTCGAATGCTTTCACGAAGTAATTTTATCAGCCTCTGGTTTTTCCAGTACAATACGCTCTTTTAAATTAGCTTGATGATTTTTACATACAGTTTCATCAATGATATTAAACTTATGACCAATAAAATGGTCGGCTTCACCAATGAGAAAGTCAATTACTTCATCACCTATCGCAATTTCGAGTATTTTAGACATTTGCTCAGACTGCTCTTCCGATAAAGTTTTTAGAGCCGCTAAATAGCAATATTCTTGAATAATTTGTTTTTGCTTGCGAGTTAAAGGTAATTTTTGACTATTCATTAATTTTATCTTTGATAAATCAATCATTTTTTAGCTCCTCACCAAATTCTGTTCAGACTTACACCGTCTAATAAGTAACGACTTATTTACAAAGTGCAGTATCTTAATGGTAAAAAAATAGAACATATTTGGTTCTATTTAACCTCCTAATAAGTGTGAATAAATAAGGCTTTTGTGACTACCTCTATTTAGTGATGTACTAGTAGTTTTTGTGACTCTAATTAAGTAAATGTCACAAAATCTTTATTTTTTACACTAAAAGGTACAGTTAATTGATGCAGTATGAATAAAAGCTCAATTGTGCCTTATTTACTCAACTGGAGGATTGGATGGTAATCTATAATTCTCGCCAAGCATTTGATGCAGAGTTTGAGACGCTGCTGTTTCCTGGTAGTTCTTCTGCTCATTCAATGCTGGGTTTTATCCTACGTAGCCTTGCTCAGTTTAACCTATCACGTAGTTTTACTGTCACTGAAATCCTAATCGAAGCATATGTACGTGGTGTGAAACAAATTGAGAAAGGAGAATACATTGAAAACCCTATTCCCTGGATTAGATCCACATCTTACAACATAATTCGAGAATATAGCAGACAACGTAATAGAATTTGCCAACTCGAAGAAGAAAGAATAGAACCTCCTACAGATTGCAGTCTACTTGATTTTAAGGACGTTAACGAAGATTTAGAAAGGGTATTGTTAGCATTTGAAAAATTAGATGAAGAGGAAAAAGAAATTCTTAAACTCAAAATAATAGAAAAATTAAAATGGAAAGAAATTATTCAAGTTCTAGAAGAAAGGGGTATTAGATGTAAGAACGAGGCTGCATTGAGAAAACGTAAGGAAAGAGCTTTAAAACATCTTCGCGAAATTTATCATTCACTCTATCCTCAGAATGTTTAGTCTTGATTTCACCCATTCCTGACAAGTTAACGTCATATTTTTACAGCCTTAACTCGTCACGAATGCTGGTGTTGATTTGCTAAAAATAATTTTTTAGTACACCATAATTTCAGAAGATATACCAAAAGCTTGTTAGGCAAACACTTCGGGTTATCGTCATGCCTTTCTAGATGTAATTACAGCAATCAAAATAAACAATATTTCGCTTCGCGTTGCAAGCGATTCAAATAAACTTGACTAGAACAAATTAACCCAATAACCTTCCCGGCAAACCCTCAATAACTCTTTCAAAAGGCTTGGTATCATCCAAAATTCTCACCAATACCAATGCCCCTTGAATTTGTGCGATCGCATCTTGTGCCCTTATTTTCGCAATCTCTTTTTCAATTCCCGCTTCCACCAACACTTTTGCCAAATTTTCAATCATTAATTCCAATCTGGCTTTAACTTTATCGTGAAACAATTTATCCGCTTCACCAAAAGACATAATCGCTAAAAAACAAGAATTTCTCCCCGAATCATAAAACTCTCGCAAACTTTCACAAGCTGCTTGAATTTTTAACTTTGGCTCACCCTCCCCTTGCAAAGTTTTCAACACCGATTTACCCAATTCACTACCAATATAGTCAAACACCGTTGCAGCCATTTCCGATTTACCACCGGGAAAGTAATGGTAAAGACTCGCTTTCCCCAATCCAGTGGCTTTGGAAAGCATAGTCAAACTAGTACCTTCATAACCATGCTTCCTAAATGCTGGAATTAATTTAAATATCGCTTCTTCTTTCGACATTAATCATTTTCTTTACTCTATTGACATTCTACCGAACAATCGGTACAGTTGTTAACGTTACTAAACCGAACGTTCGGTTCAAGATTTTTGAGGAATTGAATAATGAAGCTATATGACTTAGAGCTTTCCGGCAATTGCTACAAGGTACGTTTATTTTTATCCTTGCTAGATATCAAATGCGAACTTGTGCCGGTGGATTTTATGGCTAAGGAACATAAATCACCAGAATTTTTACAGTTAAATCCTTTGGGACAAATTCCGGTATTGCAAGATGATGATTTAGTTTTGAGAGATTCTCAAGCGATTTTGGTTTATCTAGCTAAAAAATATGGTGGAGATTGGTTTCCTAACGATGCCAAAAACATGGGGTTAGTAACTCAATGGTTATCAACAGCAGCCAACGAAATTGCTCGCGGCCCAGCCGATGCGAGAGTAGGAACAAAATTTGGTTTTGGAATTAATGTAGATATAGCAAGGCAAAAAGCAGAAAAAATTCTTCCCGCGATTGAAAAGCATTTACGATTACATGAGTGGTTGGCCTTGGATTATCCTACAATTGCCGATATTGCTTGTTTTCCTTATATTGCTTTAGCGCCAGAAGGTGGTGTGAGTTTAGATAAATATCCTGCCATAAATCAATGGTGCGATCGCATTAAAAAATTACCCAACTTTATTGAAATGCCTGGGATAAGCAAGTAGGCTATAGTCACAATAGAATATGCACAGACAAGGGGTAACAGCGATAAAAAACAATATCGCTTCTTCCTTCTTCCTTCTTCCTTCGTTAATCAAAAATGAGTGAAAACTGGTTCGATAACGTGTATATAAAAGCCAAAGGAGACTCAAAGCAAGTACCTTGGGCAAATATGACAGCAAATGCCTATCTTAAAGATTGGTTAAATCAAAATCCCGAATTCGGCAAAGGTTTGAAAATCAAAGCTTTAGTTATAGGATGCGGCTTAGGAGACGATGCGGAATTGTTAGCCCAAAAAGGTTTTGATGTAACTGCTTTTGATATTTCTCCTACGGCAATAGATTGGTGCAAACAAAGGTTCCCCGATTCTTCTGTTAACTATGTTGTTGCCGATTTATTTGATTTAGATTTTAGTTACGATTGGATAGGAAAGTTTGATTTCGTTTTTGAAGCGAGAACAATTCAATCTTTACCTTTATCAGTACGTTGGCAAGCTATGAAAGCTGTTGCTCAATTAGTTGCCAAGGAAGGAACATTATTAGTTGTGACAGTGACTCGCGATACTCCCGAAGAACCAAACGGCCCACCATATCCTTTATCTTTGGAAGAAGTAGATTATTTTCAAAAGTTGGGATTATCAGAGATTAACCGCAATAGTTATTCCGAGAAAAATAGTAGATTTCCCAAACGTTTGAGAATTGAATACCGTTGTCATTGAGCTTCTTGAGCCAATTTCCTTAAAATTTTCTCAACTTCTTGCGGATTGCGAATTCCCATGAATCCTATTTCCTCGGTCGTGTGATTTCTACGATTGTTGATATACTTAGTGCTTTGTTGAACTGCCATAACCACATCACCCGTACCATCCCCTCGTTCTTTCCGATATATATTGTTTAACTCAGAAGGCGGATAATTTCTAATAGTGGCAGATAGGATATTACCAAAGGAAGTAATTGGAATAGAAATAGATATAGCTCGTTTATTTGTAATTACATAAGCTGTGTTTTTCGCCGATAGCCTTAACCATATAGGACTAGACAACATCCCAAAACCAACAATGAGGAAAGGTATACCGAAGAGAGCAAAAAAAATGCTAGCTGTTGATGCTGTCAATACCCAAAATACGACAAAAGCTGTCCAAGGAATAGCGAATAAAAAGGTGCCTATAGAAGATGCTGTAAAAACACGAGGTACGGGTTGCCCAATCCATCTAATAGATTCCCCTATTTCAAGTTCTTTATCTACTTTTTGACGAAGTTTATTTGGTAGCTGCAATTTATTTATCATTAGTTTGTTGGAAACTTGTTTAATTTACCCGGTCAAATTCAACTATTTAAATACATCTTCAATAGTTATTTGCCAATTTCCAACATTTAATACAGGTAAAATATCAAGGTTATCTTTATATTGCTGCTAGTTGATTAGTTTGAAAAACTTTGATTTAAACAACCCGATTTTAAACCTATAAAATTGCTCTATTGTCAATACAAGTATGTCAACACCCTGGAATTAGTATTGAAAGTTACACTCAACTTTGCATTTATTTATCTAAACTTCGACTTTTAAGTAGAGTGCGTTTGAACTATGTAATACGTTTTTTCGCCAACGTAATACAAAAGTCAAGTTAATTGCTATTTATTAAAGGGTTATTTAGTTCAAATTAAAAAAATAAACATACTGCTTCCCTCAAAATAACAATATCACATTTTGGCTGAAAGTCTTGTAATCTCGCGAGCTAATTGAGAATAGAGTCAATAAATATGTTTATGTAAATGAAGGTAAAGCGATTGTAACGGAGTATGAATATAAAAGTTTAATTAATTTTGATTTTTTAACAAGTTTTGTTTATTGAATGATGATTTTTGATTTTGATTTGAGAATATGATGAGATTTTTGGTGAGATGATTGGAGATTAAATTTAAAATTAGAGAAACTGCGATTTTTAAGAGTTTGATGGGTAAGTGCTAGATTTGATTTCCAAGATTAAGGTTGAGTTGAGAAGATGGCGCTTTACGACAAGATAGGGAAGACCTATGCTCAAACGAGGAAAAGAGACCCACGTATAGCAAGAAAATTATTAGAATTGTTGGAACATTCGCGAATTTCTACAATTGTAGATATTGGTGCTGGAACTGGTTCTTATGCATTCTTTCTTGCCGAACATGGGTATGAAGTTCTTGCGGTAGAGCCTGCGGCGACGATGAGAAGTCAGGCAATATCCCATCCCAGCATTGAGTGGATTGATGGGTATGCAGAAAATTTACCGTTACCTAATCAATCGGCAGAAGCGGCGATAATCATACTTGCTTTCCACCATTTTCAAGATTATCGGCAAGCATTGCGCGAAATTCATCGAGTTGTAGGTGAAAAAGGTCAGATATTATTGTTAACTTACGACCCAGCAATGATTTCGGGATTTTGGTTAACTAAATATTTTCCTACGTTGATTAAAGATGTTGAATCTACTTTTATTTCAATGTCCAAGTTAAGCGAGGAAATTCAGGCGGTTACGGGGAATAGAGTCAAAATAGTTCCTTTTCGATTGCCGCATAATTTATCAGATGCTTTTGCGGCAGTTGGATGGGCAAGACCGGAATTGTATCTCGACTCTAATATTCGTAATGGTATTTCTTCGTTTGCGAAAATAGATGCTGTTGAAGTTGAACAAGGGTTGTTGCTGTTACAACAAGATTTAGAAACAGGAAGATGGGATAAGGAATATGGACATTTACGCAAGCAAAAAAGATATGATGTTGGCTATCGTTTTGTTCAAAGTATAGGTTCTTGAAAAACCATTACCAATTACCCATTACCCATTCCCTTAACTACCATCTTCACTCCACCAGTAGGAGCAAGAGTGAAACCACGACGCTGTATTTTTACGGGTTTATCGTCTGAAGAAGCAAGTTGATATTTAGAGATAATAGTCGCTAAAACTAACTTCATTTCTAGTAAAGCCAAAGCATATCCCAAGCACCGGCGACTTCCACCGCCAAAGGGCAAGTATTCGGAAGGGGAATATTGTCTTTCGAGAAAACGTTTTGGATCGAATTTTTGAGGATTGGGATATAAATCTTCTTGGTAATGTACTAAATAGATACTGGGCATAAATGTGGTTTGGGCATCATATTGGTATCCGCCTATGTTTATTGGCGATTTAGCGATGCGTGGGAAAAGTACCGGAAGTACTGGGTACATTCTTAAAGTTTCTTGGCATACGGCTGATAGATAGGGGAGTTTAGCAATTTCTAATGGGTTAGGATTTTCTTTTAAGCTTGCCAATTCAATTTGTAATTTTTCAAGTACATCTGGATTTTGATAAATTTCGTAGAAAGCCCATGCTAATGTTGTAGCAGTAGTTTCATGACCGGCAAATAAGATAGTTAGCAGTTCATCTGTTAATTCTTCATCGCTCATAACTTGACCATCTTCATAACGTACAGCCATCATCAAGCTAAGAACGTCATTACCTTTATCTACTGTTTTCGTTTTGCTTCTTTTCTCTTCAATTTCTGCTTGGAGTAAATTACGAACTTGTTGCTGTCTTCTTTTCATCTTTCCCCAAGGAGTCCAATTTCCCCAATCTTTCTGTAGGAATTTGAAAAATAGCATACTTGAGCGTAGGGGAGAATCTGTCATATCGAGCCAATCGGTAAGTAAAGGTTTAAGTTGTTCGTAGCGGCTTCCTTCACTTAAACCAAAAACAACTTGTAAAATTACTTCTAAACTGACTTTCTGCATGGTAGAGCGAACAATAAAAGATTCGCCGATTTGCCATTTACTGGTAATGTTTTCGGTAATCTTGATAATTTGTTGCGCGTAAACTTGAATTTTCTCTCCGTGAAACGAAGGCATTAATAACTTGCGCTCTTTACGGTGGCGATCGCCGTCCATCATCATCAAAGAATTCTTGCCAATCAGGGGTTCGGCAAGTTCGTTGGCTCTGCCGATATCAAATTTAGCATCTTTGCTAAATATTTCTTGGATGATTTGGGGATTAGCAATAATTACAAAAGAACCAAGTCCAGATAATCGCATAGAAAAAATATCTCCATACTTCTGGCTGTATTTCTTCTGAAATTCGATTGGATCGCCAATCCAATTGATTAATTGCCACAAAGGAGGTGTGGAAATGCAATTCGGTAATTGACTCGACATCAAGCTTGCCCCAATTCTAATTGTTTATTATTTTATCGAATCAAGGAGAGGGGGAGTAATTTAGGGCGGATTTCATCTTAATGAGGTACAAAATACTAGTTTGAGGCAAGGGAGCAGGGAGCAGGGGGAATGTACCTCATCTACCTGCAAAGCGCTGTAAATAATCCCAGAGCAGTTGGAAGAGTAATAAAAAAAGATGCCTCGAAAATCTCCAGACACCTTTACAACACACATCTATGTTTTTAATTCAATTCTTTATAATTAGTAACTGATAATTAATCGCTGATAATTAATAACTCTCAACTTATTTACACGGTAACAAGTTCTTTCTTAGTAGCAGTTGTGGAAGAGTAAGAAGTTGCAGCAGAAACAGCAGCTTGATGAGAAACGATATCGTAAACAGCTTCTAATGTAGATTCAATTGAACCTTGTAACCAAGCTGGATATTTAGAACAATGTTCGCCAGCGAAGAATAAGGTATTTTGCGCTCTAGCTGCTTCTAAATAGTTAGCAGTGTGGTTGGAATCATCCCAATGTACGGTACAACCACCGGCACTCCATTCGTAATTACCCCAAGCAATGGAAGCAACATCTTGAATCATTTCCTCTTGCTGTAATTCTGGGTGTACGTTGGATACAACATCTTTGACATAGTTGTGACGCTCAGTTTCACTCATATTACCCAGGCGATCGGCATCATCACCAATTGTGTAAGAAGCCAACATCACGCTACCCAAATCCTGGTTAAATTTAACTGAAGGATAGTAACTTTGACGCACGCCAGCACCACTGAAGGAAGCACCACCTTTAATACCTTGCTTTTCCCAGAAGTTTTCCTTGGTGTGGAAAGCAACTTTTGTCGCCGGACAGTAAACTGTATTGTGAATGGAATTTAATTTTTTATCGTCAAATCCCGATAATTCCATTTTCCGCATGACGGTGAAGGGGATTGTGCAAAGAACATAATCGCAGTTACGAGTTTTTCTTTCGCCGTTTTCTAAATAATCGATTTGAGTATAGTTGTCTTTAACTTTGATTCCGACAACTGGACGATTGCAGTTAATTTCTGCTTTGATGGAATTAACTAAACGGTCAATCAGTAGTTGAGTACCACCTTTAATTTGTAGTAAATCTGAACTGGTTTCAACTACAATGTCACCCAAGAACATATCTAAAGCCTTGCTGCAACGAGCGCGGAAGCCGGGATTATCTTTCACAAAACCTTGTAAATCAATCTTTTCACCGTCTTCTAAGAAATATCGAGATAAATCCAATCTTTCCAACTCATCCATCAAATGGGATTTGAGGTCATTATCCAAACTTTCTCGTAAAATACCGGGGGAGATAGTATCGACAATGGTTTTTAACCAAGCTGCAAATAATCGGGTTTCTTCGCTGTAACGTTCGTCAGTAAAAATCCCTTGATAGCGCTGTTGAAAAATTCTAGGAGCATCTTTCATTTTGAAGATTTTACCTTCAACATTGATGAAAGCATTTTGTTCTTCAAATACGGTGACAAACTTACATAATCTATCAGTTAAACCCATTTCTTCAACATAGTGTAAAGTATGTTGGTGGTCGCTAGGAATTCTCATTGCACCGAGTTCGGCATAAGGAGCGTCGGATTCGCTACCGAAGCGATGAGTCCAAACTCTACCACCGATGCGGTTGCTAGCTTCCATGATATCAACCGTGTGACCCATTTTTTCTAATTCGTAAGCAGCAACTAAACCAGCAACTCCCGCACCCAAGACGGTGATATGCTTTTTGGTTTCGGTGTTAGCTAGTTCGGACATTTGCAACATAAATTTGGTTTCCATGACAAGATACCTCTGCGATGCGTGTATTAATATGAGTTAAAGTTTGATATGTGCGGTGAAATTGTTGTTTGTTTCAACCGCTCTGTTAATTACTAGAGGGCAGTTTAAGAAGTTTATGCAACGCCTTTTGAATTTTCAATGTTCTAAGGGGTTATATCAGTTCGCTTAATTGCTTATAAAAAATATCATTAATTTTACGGGGTGTGCATCTAATCCGTCGGCGGTTGAAAACCCCTGCCTCCTCTGTTTGCCCTAACCCGTCAATTTTAATGAAAAACCTTCGTAGGTTGGGCGAAGCGTGTCCGATAGGACATAGCGCAACCCAACATCCGAGTTGGGTTACACTGCGTTTCACCCAACCTACAACTAACCCGTCAATTTTAATAAAAAACCATTAATACTCCACCAAGTCAACAAAGCAGGGGTAATTCTTTTACTACTTACTACTTACTACTTCCTTTTTTCACCCAACAATGTTGGCTTGTTCGAGTACTAGTAATTACACTGAACTTTGTTGGCAAAAAAAATCGGTAGGACTTTTATAAGTCTTACCGAATTTGAAAATGCAATATTAAGAGAAAGTTTTAAAAAAAAGGAAATTAAATAAATTTAGTTTGCTGTTTCGTATAGGTAATGTTTTCTTTTGCTTGCTATATATCAGTGATAACCGATATTTAATAGCAAATGCAAGGGGAAAATACATATCTCATTGAAGCTTTAATAAATAAGACGTTTATTACATAGTGGTGAGTTACAAACAATACTGCTCAACAATATTTATACTCATCATCTGTAACTTTTTAACTATTAAATTAAGCAATTAAACCAGGCATATAGATATTTTGATGAAATCCAGATAAATATTCTTGGTAATTGCCCGTATATTTAGCGAAAAAACTGTTAATTCTTCTGCCGATACCAGTCATACCAGAGTTTACCGCTATAAATTGCAAACCATAACAAAAGTAGCGCAATTAAGCCTCCAGGTGTAGGAGCGCCAAAAGCAAATAATACCAAAGCAATGCATAAAGCATCTTGAATGAAGACAAACCATAAAGGTAAACCCCGCAAGCGGAAAAACCAACCAAGTTGAACTAATTGCAGTACCAAAGCAAATAAACCGCCGGTTATACCAATTAGCCAAGTTGGAGCTTGGGTGGCTGAAACTACAGCCAAACCCATGATTGCACCCATGAGGGGAGAAAATAATATTTCAACTATTTGTAATATTCGTTGTCCCATGAGCTTTTTTGAAGCAGTAAGCTCTATTACAGACCAACTAGTCAATACTCCTAGTAGAAATGATGAAGAAATATTGGATAAAACAGGCACCTCCGACCACAGCCGTTGACCGTGCAAAAGTCCGAAAAACAGTACCGGAAGGGCTATTCGTATCCCAACCGCCGCAGAAGCCGAAAGTACAGCCAAGAGTTCAATCATACACGCACCCAGAAATCTTAATTACAAAAGTAGGTAATCAATTAGACATTCAGTTGCGTATTTAGTTTAACCGGAAAAAAAGAAAGATGGGAATTGGGGATAGGGCATAGGGCATTGGTAATAGGTAATGGGGAAGAAATCCTAACTCCTAACTCCTAACTCCTAACTGTTCACTGTTCACTGTTCACTGTTTAAATTCCTAATCGTTGATAAACTTCATCTAGGTGCTGTAAATGGTGTTTGGGGTCGAAACAGGCTTCTATTTCTGAAGACGATAGTTTGTCTGTGACGCGAGTATCTTTAGCAATTAACTCGTGGAAATCACCGTCTTTGGTATTCCATGCTGTATGAGCGCTTTGTTGAACTATTTGATAAGCTTGTTCGCGGTTCATTCCTTTTTCAACTAAGGTTAATAGCACTCTTTGAGAGAATACTACTCCACCGTAGCAGTTCATATTTTGCGCCATGTTTTCGGGATATACCAGCAAATTCTTAATTAAATTGACTGATTCCTTTAACATGAAGTGAGTCAAAATGCAAGAATCGGGGAGAATTACTCTTTCTACGGAACTGTGAGATATATCTCGTTCGTGCCATAATGCGACGTTTTCCAAGGCTGCAACGGCGTTACCACGAATAATGCGCGCCATTCCGGTTAATCTTTCGGAACGAATGGGGTTGCGTTTGTGGGGCATTGCAGAGGAACCTTTTTGTCCTTTGGAGAAATATTCTTCAACTTCGAGGACATCTGTTCTTTGTAAGTTGCGAATTTCTACAGCAAAACGTTCTAGGGATGCGGTTGTTAAAGCTAGTTGCTGGAGGAAATCGGCATGGCGATCGCGTGAAATGACTTGAGTGGATGCGATGTCTGGTTGAAGTCCAAGTTTTTCACAAGCGAGAGCTTCTACGCGGGGTTCGATGTTGGCGTAAGTTCCCACAGCGCCGGAAATTTGTCCGACTGCGATGGTTTTGCGGAGGGTATGCAAACGTTCTTGATTGCGTAAAACTTCAGCTAACCATCCAGCTAGTTTAAAGCCAAAGGTAATGGGTTCGGCATGGATACCGTGGGAGCGTCCAATCATGACAGTGTAGCGATGTTCGCGAGCCTTTTCGCGAATAGCTGTAATTAATTCTTCCTGCTTTTGAATAATTAAATCTAAACTAGCGAGCATTTGTAGCGCTAAGGCAGTATCTAGCACGTCAGAGCTTGTCATTCCTAAATGAATGTAGCGTCCAGCGTCACCTACATATTCGTTGACGTTGGTTAGGAAAGCAATTACATCATGACGGACTTCAGCTTCAATTTCCAGCACTCGCTTGACATCAAAATTCGCCTTAGCCTTAATTTCCCGTACAGCTTCGGCAGGGATATAACCTAAATCGGCTTGTGCTTCACAAACTGCAATTTCTACTTGCAGCCAAGTTTGGAACCTGTAAGCATCAGTCCATATATTGCCCATTTCGGGCAGAGTATAGCGTTCAATCAACGTCCGCGCCACCGAATACAACGCTCCTTATTGTACAGGTTGTTGGGAGTTAGTTGTTAGTGGGTAGTTGTTAGTTGTTAGAAATTCTTGTTGACCTTTAACCTCTTACCTATTACCCATTCTCCATTTTTTATCTACAACTATATTGACGAACATCAAAAATTAATTATTATGTATTATTCTTTCATTTTAGCTTAAATTAAGATTTATAATTATTAAGAAAATAATATTTAAAACAGAACTTATTTAAGGGTTACAAAGTTCAGATGGTAACGTACACTGATTTCTTTATTATTACGTTCAGTATCAGTCAGTGTACAAGCATCAGTAAAAGGAAATGTGCCGGTTGCGTAAATGCGAATATAGAAAAAACTTATTTAATTAGCGGTAAAAAAGTTTTTTTGAATATTGCAAATATATAAGTTTAATTAATGTAAATAATGCTAAATACAAATCTTTTTTCCAGCGAATCTTCTGAGGATTTACTAAAAATAAGAACTGTCTCGGAAGTAATGCAGACTAAAGTAATTCATGTATCTCCTACCGCCGATCTAGCCAGTATTGCTAAGATTATAACTTCGGAAAATACTGATAGCATTGTAATTGCACAAAAGAGATTAGTAGGAGCGAGGAAAGAAGTTTTCCCTCTTGGAGTCATTGCACAACGAGATATAGAGTTAATTCAAGCTTTAAAACAAGATTTAGGCAAGATTCAAGCAGAAACGGTGATGAGTCGCGTATTTGCGGTGCATTCAACTGATTCGATATGTAATGCTTATTTGCAAATGCACTACTCTAATTTGCAGCAATTAATAGTAGTGGGAAATGATGAAGAATTAGTAGGAATTGTTACTTTAAGTAGTTGTTTGCCCGTAAAGTTTAGTGTAAAAAAAAAACTGTGAACTTACGATATTAGAATCTCAGTTAGAGCAAAAAATATCTAGATTAATACAGGTAAATCAACAATTACGAAGTGAAATTAACCAACACCAACAAACTCGGCAAGTTTCAATTGAATTAGAAAAACAAGTTGCACAAAGAGCCGCAGAACTTTTAAAAGTTAATCAAGAATTAAGTACTAGTTTGGAAGAGCAAGCAGTTTTTGAAGAAGAATTACGTCAACAAAACGAAGAGTTATTGATTGCTAATCATAATGCTAAGTTACAGCAACAGCGTTATGAAAATTTATTTGAATTTGCTCCGGATGCGTATTTGGTAATTGATGCGAATGGAATGATTCAAGAGGCTAATCGAAAGGCGAGCTATTTGCTTAATGTTAGCCAAAATTATCTTATAGGTAAACCAATATTTATTTTTGTTGATAAGTCTAATCGTCAAAAGCTTCGTACTCAATTCAATTTATTAGAGCCGGTAGAGAATTGGGAATGTTTTATCAAGCCAAAAAATGGAAAACTTTTTAATGCTGCAATTACGATTGCCAGCATTTACGATCGAGAAGGTAAGCTGGTAGATAAACGATTAATGATTCGCGATATCAGCGATCGCAAACAGGCAGAAGAAAAAATTAAACAGCAAGCAGCTTTACTCGATATTACTACAGATGCAATTGTAGTTTGCAATTTGAAAAACCAGATATTGTTCTGGAATCGGGGAGCAGAAAATTTGTATGGATGGCTTGCTCCCGAAGTTAGTTACCAGAATCTTCAAGATTTAGATCGAAACGATTCACCGAAACTTGAACTAGCTTTTGCTAATGCCTTAGAAAATAACTGTTGGCAAGGAGAGTTACAGCAATTCACTAAAAGCGGTAAGCAAATAATTGTCTACAGTCGTTGGACATTAATGCACGACGAAGATAATCAACCACAATCAATTTTGATAGTTAATACCGACATCACCCAGAAAAAACAACTCGAAGCACAATATTATCGAGCGCAACGTCTAGAAAGTCTTGGTACATTAGCTAGCGGTATTGCTCACGATCTTAATAATATATTAGCTCCGATTCTAATGGGTACTCAATTATTGTCACGGCAGCTTCTATCTCTGAATGAAGAAAATCAGATGATACTTGAGATGTTTGAAGATAACTCCAAGCGTGGAGCCGAACTTGTCAAGCAGATTACATCTTTTGCAAAGGGAATGAAAGGAAATTATATTCCCATACAGTTACAACACTTGATAAAAGAAATTACCCGGATTGTTGAAAGTACATTTCCTAAATCAATTAAATATAATACTAAAGTAGCAACAGTTTGGACGGTAGAAGCACAACCAAGCCAAATACATCAGATATTAATGAATCTATGTATCAACGCTCGCGATGCTATGTTTGAAGGAGGTACTCTAACTATTACAGCCGAAAATAAAATTATCGATTCAACCTATAGCAGCATGAATCCGGATGCGAAAGAAGGTAACTATGTAATGATAACTGTTGCCGATACCGGATGTGGAATATCCGAAGAAGTTAAAGAGCGAATTTTTGAACCATTTTTCACTACTAAGGAAGTAGGAAAAGGAACCGGATTAGGGCTTTCGACAACATTTGGTATCGTCAAAAACCACGGTGGTTTTATCGAAGTTTCCTCTCAAGTAGATAAAGGTAGTCAGTTTCAAGTATATTTACCTGCTAGTGAGAGTTATCAAACAAGCCAAATTCAAACTACTAAGTTTGAGATAAGTAACGGTAACAATGAATTGATTTTGGTTGTAGATGACGAAACGCATATTCGAGAGATAACCAAAAATTCCCTCTCTATCCATAACTATAGGATAATTACTGCTAATGATGGTGCTGAAGCATTTTCGCTTTACGTACAGCACAGACATGAAATAAGTTTAGTATTGTTAAATATACAGATGCCCTCTGTAGATGGATTTCAGACAATTAAAGTTTTGCAACGAATGAATTCTAATGTCAAAATTATTGCCACGAGCGGAATTGAATTCAATCGTCAGTTATTAGATACGAATGATATTAAAGTAGAAGCATTTTTATTGAAACCTTATACCCTTGAGGAATTATTAAACATACTTGAAGTTGTTTTGAATAGCAGCGATAGCAAGGTTGATAGTTAACAATAATTAATTCCTAACTATTAAATTTATAATTTCCTTCTTGCCAAAAAACTATAGCAATCCGGAATCATTGGTGAGAAATTCGCTTTTGAGTGTCTTCTTTGTATTGTTGAAAAACCTTATTCTTATGCAAACCTCTATCACACCTGTCATTGCCAGCGAAGCTAAATACTTTGCTCAGTTGTCACTGCGTTCGTAATGACACAAATAATTTTCCAAAGCTACTTCCCTAATCCCCATCGAATTACCTTTAACCTGAAAAAACCGCTCCCCGTCGCATCAAATCATCTTTCATCTGTTGAGAAATTCCGGGATTATTGGCAAAACGAGTATTTTCTACATTCGCACCTTTAAAATTAGCGGCATCAAGGAAGGCATTACTGAGATTAGCACGTCTGAGGTCGGCACTTATAAGGTAAACTGCATCAAGATGAGCATTTTTGAGATTAGCACGTTTGAGGTCAGCACGAATTAAATTTGCACCGCTTAAATAAGCTTTTATCAAGTTGCTGCCTCTGAGATTTGCATCGCTAAAATTTGACCGAATTAAATTTGCATTATTAAGGATGGCATCGCTCAAATTGGCTCTGCTAACATCGGCATTACTCAAATCGGTATTTATCAGATTGGCACATCTCAAATTAGCTTTTCTAAAATTTGTATAGCTCAGGTCTGCATTTGTCAGGTTAGCATTATTAAGCTTGGCATTTTCTAAATTGGCTCCCTCAAGATTGGCATTAGTGAAATTCGCTCCTTCAAGATTGGCATGAGCGAAATTTATACCTTCCAAATTGGCATCGCTGAAGTTAGCATCGCACAGATGTATACGGCTGAGTTCTGCATTAATCAGATATGTACAGCTAAGATCGACACCAACAAGATTTTGTTGCTTGAGTTGCTGATTAACAATTTGCCAAACCAGCAACCATTTATCATCCAGCTTTGTTTGAGAATCAATTATCGTACCGCTGAGATTAACGTAAAAAAGGTTAGCATTGCTCAAGTCCGCTTTTTCCAGATTAGCACCACTAAGGTCACAACCGTTAAGGTCTGCACCGGCTAAATTAATTCCTTTGAGGTTGGCATTAGTTAAGTCTTTACCAAAAGCCCCATTTTCAAAAATGTCTCGAACTAAATCGGATTCTTCTTGTGTTTCTTTCGTCTCCTTTCCCAAGAAAAACACATCTTTAACGGGAATCCCCAAAACTTCCAATAATCTCCCTTCCACAAATAACCCTTGAAGTTTCTCCAAGCAAGCAAGCGAACCTGTTAATATAATGCTTCCTTCTTCTATACTGCTAACGGCTAATTGCCTATCACCTGAAACTTTTCGCAGATGGGTTTCAATTATTCTTTGTCTTACAGGATTAATTTCATGTACGCTACCTGTAAGAACAAAAACTAATTTCTCATTAGCAACATTATTTACAGTATTCTCATCATTATTAAAAGTATTTACGGAATCAGCTTGAAGATAAAAACTATTAATAGGCTTGCTATAATTACCACTATTAGTTCCAAAATCATTTTGTTCGGGTAATTTGCTATCAGTCATATTTTTTTACCGATTCACTTGATTCAAGCTTGTACCTCAATTTACATATTTAACACATCAATATCCGGTTTAGTTTACCAGGGTTAGATATAAAATTCGCCTGGGGTTGAAAACCCCTGGCGGATTAGATGCACGCCCCTCAAAATTAATCTGGTGAAGTACTAGTCAAACTAAAATACACTGTAAATGACTATAAAAGCCCTACCGCATGTAATAAACCATGTCCGGTGAGTATTTCAATCATCAAAGCCAGAAAACCGAGCATAGCTATTCTGCCGTTCCAAATTTCTGCGGAAGTAGTGATACCCCATTCCCAACGTTCTGGAGGATAAAATTTCACTTTCTTCTTCATCTGATTAACTTGTGCAAGGGAAATACTCGGAGATTTCAATGCATCCATAGTTAAATTTGCTAAAGCCTTAATAAATACTGGATGTACGTTGAGTGCTGGAACCCGACGGAAATTTTTAATTCCTGCTTCCTCGGCAATTTCACGATATTCAATATCGATTTCTTCTAAGGTTTCAATATGCTCGGAAACAAAACTGATGGGTACAACTACTAAATTTTTAACGCCTTTATGAGCTAAATCTTCGATAGCTTCTTCAGTATAAGGTTGCAGCCACTCCACCGGGCCAACACGACTTTGATAAGCTAAAGTATAGGGATTTGGACGATTGAGAGTTTGCATAATTAACTGCGTACACTCTTCAATCTCTTGCTGATAGGGGTCTCCAGCTTCTTCTACATAACTTTTAGGAACCCCATGAGCGCTAAAGAAAATATGACCTTCATCCGGGTTATCTAACTGATCTAACTCCTGGGCTATTAGCTCAGCCATTGCTTGCAGATAACCGGGTTGTTTGTACCAAGAAGCAATTACAGAATATTCAATTTCCTGAAATTTGGGGTTTTCTTGCCATAATTTTTCAAGAAGTCGGTAGCTAGAACCGCTGGTACTAATAGAAAACTGAGGATAAAGTGGTAAAATTACTAATTTATCAATTCCATCAGCGACAATTTGAGCGATCGCCTCTTCGGTGTAGGGGTGCCAGTAACGCATTCCCACATAAATATTGGCTTGTTCCCCCTGTTGAGCCAACTGTTCTTTTAAAGCTTCTCCTTGGGCTTCGGTTATCTGTCGTAACGGGGAGCCACCACCGATTTTGCGGTAGTTTTCTTGAGAGGTTTTGCTCCGTCGCGTCGAGATAAACCAGGCTAAAGGTTTTTGCAGCCAGCTAAAAGGCAGACGAATTATTTCCGGATCGGAAAACAAGTTGTAGAGAAACGGCTGTACATCCTCAAGTTTATCCGGCCCACCAAGATTAAGTAATAAAACGCCTACACGACCCATAGCAGTATTAGTCCCCAATTTTTTCAGCTTTATTTACTAATGTTAACAATATATCTTTATTAAATACATAAGTTAATACTAGGGAAGTATATTACTGATACATTTTTTCGATATTGAATTTGTTGCAGCCCGTGTTTTCGCAGTGGATATAAGGTTTGAGTACTTTAGACTTCAGTGTAAAATCCCCGCATCATAACATTGACTTTGCAACGCTTAACAATTCACTCAGATTTCTAAGTTCTTAATTTTTGCTTTAGCTTATTAAGAAAGTTTATCAAATAACGGTATCGTCTTCTAGTATTTGTGACGCTTTGAGAGATGTTGTAAGTAGTGGTGATAAAGTTTGCAGGGTTATTACTCGGTAAACTCATATTTTGCAGCATTCTCAACAAGCTCAAAGAAACCCGGAATAAGTCGTTAAAGCATGAATATTTCGTTATGAAACCGAAAATAAACCGGGAATAGAGCCACTGATGCAAAATGTAAGTAAAGCACTCATCTCCACCATAAGCCGGAAGGAAGTGTTCGCTGTTAACTGCTCACTGTTCACTGTTCTAATTCGCTATACTCGTAGCAAAAAGTTAACAAGTGCAAGGCATGGATTTGCTGGTTGTTTGGGGAGTAGCACAGACTGCGGGATTCGTTTTTAAGCCGATTTTGGAAGAGTTGTCGCAGGATTTGCGTAATATTGCTAAGGATGCAGCGAAGGATTGGACTAAAGATTTATTTAAGGGTATTCCCGGCAATGCGCTGAAGCGTTTGCAAAAGCAAGATATAGATGTTGCTGCTGGTAAAGCTTTGAAAGAATTTTTGTTACTAGTGCAGCAGGAATTGGAAGATGCTGAAATTGAAGATGACGAATTAAAGCAGTTTGTTAAGCCTTTTAAAACATTTATTCACAACAAAGAGATTAAAGAGATTTTAGGAAGTGCTTTTAAGTATGAATGCGAAGCTTTAGATACTAAACAATTAGAAAGTAAGTGGTATGAATTAGATTTACTAGCTTTACCTTCAGAGTTTGATTGGAAACCAATTGGTAAACGCTATCTGAGGGAAGTAAAGAAAATTATTAGAGATTCAGATAAACTCAGGATAATTCTTGATTCGCGAAATATAGAAGCAATTAAAGGTAATACTCAAGAAACTGCTGGAATTATTCCTGATTTTGATTTGTTGGGATATCAGGAAGCTATAAAAGAAACATACGGTAAGCTCAAATTAGAAAGTCTAGATACTACAGGTTATGCCTATAACGAACTGAAGTTATGGGGAATGTTTATTGCTCAAAACGTGCGGGAAGTACAGGAAGTTGTACCCAAAGTTCACGAGCTACCGAAAGAGCATTTAAAACGGTTACGAGAAAGTCAACAAGCCGAATCAGAAATTGAAGCAGAAGATTTAGAACGTTTTAAAAGAATTTATCTAGAACAACCCATACGTTCTGTATTAGAAATTATTAACGAAAAACAAACTTATAAATATATAGTTATTTTAGGCGATCCAGGTTCTGGGAAATCGACATTATTACAATTTTTAGCATTGAATTGGGCAGAATCACCTTTAAGTAACACAATTTCTCAACCAATACCGTTATTAATTGAACTACGTACCTATATGCGGCGACGGGATGAGAAAGAATGCAATAATTTTCTTGAGTTTTTCCATAAATGTAGCGGTGTTGTCCATCATTTGAATCAACATCAACTACAAACACAGCTTAAAGCAGGTAACGTATTAGTAATGTTTGATGGGTTAGATGAAGTATTTGACAACGGGAAAAGAGAAGATGTAATTACAGATATTCATCGCTTCACAAATGAATATCCCAACGTACAAGTAATTGTTACTTCTCGGGTGATTGGTTACAAACCCCAAAGACTAAGAGATGCTGAGTTTAAGCACTTGATGCTGCAAGATTTAGAAACAGAACAAATTCAAGACTTTATTTATCGCTGGCATGAATTAACTTTTAGTGACGAAGCAGATAAAATCAGAAAAAAAGAACGATTGCAAAAAGGAATTGATAATTCCCAAGCGATTCGAGAATTAGCCGGAAATCCTTTATTATTAACAATGATGGCAATTCTCAACCGCAACCAAGAATTACCAAGGGATAGAGCCGAACTTTATAATCAATCTTCGAGAGTATTGCTACATCAGTGGGATGTTGAGCGTACTTTGATAGAAGATAAAAGATTAGATCCGAAGACGATTGATTATAAAGATAAACAAGCAATGTTACGTCAAGTTGCCTATTTTATGCAAACCAGCGAAAAGGGTTTAGCTGGTAATTTGATAAAAGAAAGCGATTTAGAAAGAATTCTCAAAGATTATTTGAAAACTATAGAAGTTGATAAACCAAGAGAAGCCGCTAAATTAATGATAAATCAACTTAGAACGCGCAATTTTATGTTGTGCTATCTGGGTGCTGATTATTACGCTTTTGTACATCGGACATTTCTAGAATATTTTTGTGCTTGGGAATTTGTTTGGCAATTTAAGGAAACTCAAACTTTAAGTATCGATCGGTTGAAGAAAGAAGTGTTTGGTAAGCATTGGATGGATGAATCTTGGCATGAAGTTTTGAGATTGATTGCTGGAATGATTGAAGCGAGGTTTGTGGGAGAAATTATTGAGTTTTTGATGGGGATTGATGGGGAAAAAGAGAGGTTTAATAATTTATTTTTAGCTGCTGAATGTTTGGGGGAGGTGAGGAATAGGAAGGTAGTTTTAGTCAGCGATAAAAAATTATTTAGCTTGCTTAAAAACTTAAGTGCATATCCAAATAATATAAAATATTTAACAAAGTACCAATGGTATTTAGGAGAAAAAATTGGTACTAGAGCTATTTCAATTATTTTAAATGTTTGGAAAGATGACGAAAAAACTATTGAGTGGTTAAAGACTATTGTTAACCATACCAGATATTGGCCTGTTTCTCGATTAGTATCCCAGGCTCTGGTAAAACAACATGTAGATATAGATGATTTCCAGATGCTTAGAAATCTTGCTCAGTTTAGTAATAGTTCAAATATAAGAACAGGTGCCATAATTGAACTAGCAGAAAGATACAAACATGAGCCAAAGACATTAGAAGTTCTCAAACAATGTATACAAAACGACAGTAGTTGGATAATAAGACGAGAAGCGATTAACGCAATCTATAGAGGATGGAATCAACAAGCAGAAATGCTCTTGTTTCTTAAAAATATCGCTTCTTATGATGATGCACGTGCAGTTAGAAGAATAGCTATAGCTGTAATATCAAAATGGTGGAAAAAAGAACCTGAAATAATTGAATTTTTGTGCGATCGCGCTAAAAATGACCCTTGTAAAATTCGTGAATATTGGTTAAATCCAAGATATTTGGCTCTCGAAGCAATTCTCGAAAACTACCCCAACCACCCTAAAACATTACCCCTACTCCGCGACAGAGCAAAAAATGACCCCGATGAGCAGTTACGAGAATTTGCTCTGAAAAAATTACAAGAATGGAATAACAAATAACCATTCCTCTCCATCTCTTTCCTCCGCGCTCTCTGCGCTCTCTGCGGTTTTTTACTCCTAAGTTTCCATCACAGTAACCGATGGTGCGTTACGGCATTATCTAAATGGTAATCTTAAAGGATAATTAATTCGTGCCGTAACACACCCTACAATTACTAAAAATCTTGTGGGATGGAGAGCAGCGCGGCGTGCACGGAGGTTCCCTCCGTTGTAGCGACTGCGGAGCATCCTTGCCCGTGTTATTAACCATAAATTATCAACCTCACCCCAACCCTCTCCTTGTCAAGGAGAGGGAGAAAT
Organism: Rivularia sp. MS3; assembly: GCA_019192545.1. Lineage (GTDB taxonomy): Bacteria > Cyanobacteriota > Cyanobacteriia > Cyanobacteriales > Nostocaceae > Rivularia. The sequence continues at coordinate 78,830 of JAHCMI010000001.1, forward strand.
TTATCACAACCCTCTCCTTAATAAGGATACTGCTGGTTATTCAGGGGTGACACCCCTGAATAACCAAAAAAATGAGGGTTTGAGGAGTGCGATCGCACTCCTGCTGATAACTTAAAATCCCTATTAATTCGTTGGGATGAGGGGTCTGACCTACTATTCGCCAACAGTATCCTTAATAAGGAGAGGGAAAGATTTACCGAAGGTAAAGCGAGGGTGAGGTTTCACAAAGTTGACAACCAATCTTCCGCAGCTTGGGGAGAAGTCAACCGCACTATATTAAGATGCGAATATTCCGGTTGCTTAATTAAAATCGGATATTCTCGCTTTCGTCTGCGGTAGGTTTGCAAACTCCATAAAATAATAGATTCTTTGGAAAAAGTTGTTTTCCAAGTTTCATAATTACCGTTGCAGACTTGTTGCTTGGTTACTACCCGATGAAAAGTTCGCCATATAATCCGACTCATCACCAAGGGAAAAGAATAATCCAGCCAAACAAGGGTGTCAGCTTTTCCCCAAACAATATCGCGCACTTTACTGTAATTACCGTCAACAATCCAATTATTACCCATCAAAGATTCTTCCACGCGATGACGGAAGATATCCCCAGGCACTATTATCCAATTCGGTTCCCAGAAAAGGTAATCTAACTCAAAATGAGCAATATCCAGTTTTTGAGCAACTTGACGAGCCAAAGTTGTTTTACCCACTCCGCTGGTACCAATTACACAAATCCGCTGCGGTGGAGAAGAGTTACTCATATTTCTCATAAACCTCTTATTGACTTCTCATTTAGCATTTATTGCTGTCTCAGGTAGGTACAGCATTATAGAAATCAAGGAAAACAAACCGAATTACACAAATCTAGAAAATATTGGAGCGAAATTATGGAACGTTTATTACTTGCTGCTGTTGGAACAATTTTAATCACAACTACTGTTACACCACCTGCTTTAGCTAATAAAACTGCTGCTAATTCTAATGCTACTCAAAACCAAGTTCAAAAAAATATCACTCCTTTTAATTTAGTTTCTCTTGCTTATCGAGGAGAATTTAAACCGCAAGGTGTTTCTGGTTATAACTCTTTATTGACGGCGATTAGATTTGGTGAAGTCAGTGGAAAAGATTTAGTTAAACACGGAATTGATACTGGTAGATTATCCGCTCAAACAATTAATGATAGTAGTTACATTAATGCTGTTGATTATCAGTTACAGGAATTATCAAGGAATTAATTGTGGTGCGTGACGGCAATATCTATTGATTCAGTTGATTTTCATAATTAATCATAGCCGTCACACACCCTCTAATTCTTGCCAAACAAAAATTCTTAAATTCCTTTAAAACCGATTTCATTATCCATTTGCTTCGCGGATTGTTCGCGATTTGCAAGACGCTTATTCTCTTTACGAATACCAATTTGACTGATAAAAATACCCAGAACTACTATACCACCGCCGACATATTGAGCAATACTAGGAACTTCTCCCAATACTAAATATGCTGCAACTATTCCGGAAATAGGAATAAAAGAACCAGCTAAAGATATTTTAGAAGATGGCGAACCTTCCAAACCGATAAACCAAAATGATTGCCCTAAAGCAACAATTACCGCACCATAAAGCAACATCCACTGCCATAAAAATGGTGATAAAACATCCATAAAATGATTCTCGCCGTAGATAAATAAAGCTATAAAAAAGAAGACTATTCCTCCTAAAACGGTGCGAAACAAACTGTAAAATCCTGGTGAAATATTATCTAAACTTTTTTTACTTAGAATTGTGGCAATTGCTAAACTTACAGCACCTATTGCCGTTAAAAGTTCTCCCAATCCGATAGCTAAAAACCCCTCTGCACTCATCATATTTTCCAAAAGAGTTTGGAGAATTACAATTGTACAAATTCCGATAAAAGAAACTACTGCCCCTATTACCTGTAAAAGATTGACTCTTTCACCTAAAATAAAAAAAGATAAAGCTAGAACTAATGGAGGTTCAAGTCTGCTAATTAAAACTACATTAGTGGCTTGAGTGCGAGCCAGGGCTTCAAAAATTAAGGCAGGTGCTAAAGCTCCAGATAAGATTGAAACACCAAATAAACTCCACCAGTCTTTCTTAGTCAAGTGTTTCCAATAACTAGGATGTAATTGTCTGCCATAAATCAAAAACAATACCAACGCAGCACAAACATTACCGACAAATAAGACATTACAAAAAGAAATTGGATTCCTACCATCCATCAAATTCTCTGCACCAATTTCTGTTAATCTTTTAGTTATTGCATTCGCAGCACCAAAAATAATTACCGCTATCCATAAAAATAAGGAAGCCGGTAAGCGTCTAAATAGATTAGTGGCTTTGTTTGAAATATTAGTCATATAACCTCTGTAGAGACGTAGAAGTGCTACGTCTCACACAACCACAGTTACAGTTAAATATCAAGAACAACTTTTTCTGTCTTTGGTTGAGAAATACAAATTAAAACATCACCTTCATCGGGAGTACCGCTAGGCTCTTCCTGATATGCAACTTCACCTTCTTTAATTTGACAACTACAGGTTAAACATACACCTACACGACAGCTAAAACTAGGATAAATTCCGTTAGCTTCTGCAAATTCTAAAATTGTGCCGTCTCCTTTATTCCAAGTTAAAGTTTTACCAGACTGAGCAAATTCAATTTCGGCTGTTTCCACAGCACCATCTGCTGTAGAAGATTCTGAAGAGGATTTTTTCGGAGCTTTACTAAAAGATTCAAAGAAAACTTTATTATCGGCAACTCCCCATTCTTTTAATCCTTCCCGCAAAGAATCCATAAATGCCGGGGAACCACATAAATAAAATTCTGCCTTTTCGTGAGCTAATTCTTTAATTAAATCGATGTCAACATAACCAGTACTGTGACAATTTCCTCCATCTCCATCTTGAGGACGGCTGTAGCGATAATGTACTTTAAAGTTAGGATTTTGTTTGCCTAAACCCATGACTTCTTGTTGAAAAGCGTGAAAATCTCCGTTTCTGGCACCATGTACAAAGTAAATTTCACGTTGAGGATTCTCAAAGGCACAGGCTTTTGCCATACAGTACATCGGAGTTATGCCCACTCCATTACTAATAAGTACTGCTGGTGTTGATTTCTCTGGATCGAGATAAAATTTTCCATTAGGTGGCTTCGCCGGAATTATCGCACCTTCTTCAATGCAATCGTGCATAAAATTAGAAGCAATACCCGGAGGAACATCCAAATCTTTAGGAGCGGGTTCGCGTTTAATTGAAAGTCGATAATATTGATTTGTCGGACTATAATCTGAAAGTGAATAAGTACGAATTACAGGTTTATCTTGTCCCGGAATATCTAGTTTTATAGTTAAAAATTGACCTGGTTTAAAACTAGGAATTTTCGCTTCATCCTGGGGTTTTAGATAAAAAGAAGTAATTCCATCGCTTTCTTTAACTTTTTTGAATACTACAAAATTACGCCAATCTTTCCAACTTTCATCTGTAACTTTAGCTATAGTTTGAGTTGGTTTATTTTCATTTTCATCACATGTATCTTTTCCTGATGTCACAAAACCTAAAGCAGCACCACCAGCAACACCAAAAACCGAGGAAAAAATACCAAATTTATTTGCGTCTTTATCTTTAGGATTAATCAAACCTATAACTGCACCAGCTACAATTGTTGAAATTGCGAAACCCATGCTTGCATATGCGGTACTTCTAAGTAAAGGATTGTCTATTTTTTTAATACTTTCAAGCATCTTTTATACTCTCCCTAAAAAGGAAGTAGTTAATGTTGGCTTGTATATTAATACTTTGCCCTATTTTCTACAATGGATATTTTGCACTTGTTTATATATAAGATTATTCCGCAGATTTTTGGAAATACGTAGGGTGTGTTATGGCTTTAGCCGTGAGCGCACTGAAACCTTTGTTAGATGGTGCGTTGCGCCGTGCGACAACACACCCTACAAATACTATATGCACAATTTATATAGTTATAGGAATGGCCGCAACTGGCATATTTTTCTCGTAGGGTGCTGTGACACTTTGACTAATTCTGAACGTAGTAATAACATGCAGGCTGTGTCACGCACCAACCGGCATTGTGACAATTGCGGCCATTCCTGAGTTATACAAAAATAATTTATTTATATATAAGTTAAGTAATGTAAAAATCGCTTTTGTTTACATATGAAACCTCACCCTTATTCCCTCTGCTTATTAAGGAGAGAGAAGCGTTTCTCTGGTTCCTAGGTTCAACCTGGGAACTAGTGTTTTGAGGCTCTGCCTCCGCTTATTAAGAATGGTGCGAGAAGTTAAATTAATTTTTCTGTCAAGTTAAAATCAGTGTAATCAAAGAAATAGAATACAAAATGTCTGACTTGCCAGAATTCATCAAGCATCTCTATGAAAAATATCGCGATTTTGATAATGGTTCTTTAGCTAGCTATATTCCCGAATTAACAAAAGCCAATCCTAATTGGTTTGCAATTTCTATTGTTACTAAGGAAGGAGAGATTTTTGAAGTTGGAGATATCCGAGAGCATTTTACGATTCAGTCTATATCTAAAGTTTTTGTTTATGGTATGGCATTAGAAGACTGCGATCGCGAAACGTTGCTGGAAAAAATTGGGGTAGAGCCTACGGGAGATCCTTTCAATTCTGTAATTCGCTTGGATGAAAATTCTAAACGCCCAGATAACCCTATGGTAAATGCTGGAGCAATTGCCACTGCTGGTTTAATTAAAGGTGCTAACGCTACAGAAAAATTGAATCGATTATTAGCAATGTTCCGTCGCTATATCGGACATGATGTATTTATTGACGCTCCCGTATTTATGTCGGAAAGAGCTACGGGACACCGCAACCGCGCTTTAGCCAATTTACTGCTTAATTTTGGCATAATTGAAAATAATATTGACGAAATTTTAGACCTATATTTTCAACAATGCTCTTTAGTTGTTAACTGTCACGATTTAGCAGTAATGGCTGCTACTTTAGCAAATCGAGGTATTAATCCTATAACGAATAAACAAGCAGTAAAATCCTGTTACGTCAGAGATATTTTAAGCGTCATGCATACCTGTGGCATGTACAACTATGCTGGTGAATGGGCTTATCGAGTCGGAATTCCCGCAAAAAGTGGAGTCTCGGGAGGAATAATTGGCGTAATTCCAGATAAGGCAGGTATTGCTGTTTTCTCCCCTTTAATTGATAACAGAGGTAATAGCGTCAGAGGTATTAAAGTATTTGAAGATTTATCCGATCAATTCGATTTGCATTTATTTGATTCGCCTTTAGAAAGATGTTCTTTTCTAGAGATTTCTAAAAATAAAAAAGATGTAGTATCTGGATTGATTAATGACGGTTTGAAGGTTTAAATAATTAATTGGTAGTTGGTAATTGGTAATGGGTAATTGGTAATATTTTATTGTAGGGTGCTGTGACGCTATAAAATAATTTGAACGTAGTTATATATTAGGTTTTAGCGTCACGCACCAAGCAATTATTATGGTAACGTTTGATGTTTTAATAATATTATCTATGGTTGAAACGAGAGATTATTCCTTGAATGTAGGCAAAAATAAATATATAGCAAATTGACTTGGATGTAATATAAATTTAACCTCACCCTGTCCTGACGGACATCCCTCTCCTTGTCAAGGAGAGGGAATAAGCGGTGTAGATGTTCTTCCCACTTTATTGCCGTTGCGTTACGCTATAAAATAAAATTGAACGTAGTTATATGTTAGATTTTAGCGTCACGCACCAATCAATTATTACTAAAATATTTCAAGTAAATTAATTTGTAGGTTGGGTTAGGTGCGACGAGTCAATCTAGTTGATATTTATAAGTTAAATTCGCACCGTAACCCAACATTAATTTATGGTTGAAACGAAAGATTATTGCTCGAATTGTAATAACATCATAAATATCAGCATTCAACAAACAGTTATTAATCGCTGTCTAAGATGGAGCATTTCATCTCAATGTCCTTTCTGTAATTCAATGATAGAATCTGATGATATTGGTTTTCCACCGGATGATATTAGAAGAATAATTTTAGCTGAAGAAGGTGAATATCAGCTTTTAATAAAACAGTCTGAGTTAAACAAAGTGAAAGCTGTAAAAGTATTGCGTGACGCTCTAGAAATTTCAATTACAAAAGCATCCACTATTTTAAAGCTTTTCCCTAAGCCTATTGTTGATGGTACAAAAATTGAGATGTTTTATTTACAAAAGCTTTTAGAATGTGAGGGGATAAGAGCAGAAGTTTGTAGGTTGTAGGTTGGGTTAGGCGCAAACAGTCAATTTGATAAATAAATACAAGTTTTTGTGCGCGCCGTAACCCAAAATTTATTTATGGTTTAAATGAGATAATTTATTTAAATTAATCTGTCATTTTTTACATAAATTGTACGTTACAGCAATAGCTGGGTTGATTAATGACGGTTTGAAGGTTTAAATAATTGATAATCGTTTTATTGTAGGGTGCTGTGACGCTATAAAACAAATTTTAACGTAGTTATATGTTAGATTTTAGCGTCACGCACCAATCAGTAATTATGGTAATATTTTAAGCCCTAATAATATTATATATAGTTAAAACGAGATAATTTATTTAAATTAATCTGTAATTTTTTACATAAATGGTGCGTTACGGCAATAGCTAACTTACAATTTTAGCGATACATTCTTTAAGCCGTAACACACCCTACAAGATATATTCATTTGTATGTAGGTTGAGTTTGGCAAGGTGAGTCAATTTAGTTGATAATTTTATGATATTAATAAGGTTATTACTCGCAACTCTTCAAAGCTTCAATATCACCACTAACAATTTTCTCAAGATTACGGGTAATTTTCTCAATATCCCAATTCCACCAAGCAATTTCTAATAACGTATAAATAACATCATCAGCAAAGCGTTTTTTAATCACTTTTGCTGGATTTCCACCTACAACTGTATATGGCGCAACGTCTTTGGTAACAACTGATTTTGACGCAATAATTGCACCGTCACCTATTTCTACCCCTGGCATAATTACAGCTTCATAACCAATCCAAACATCGTTACCAACGACAGTATCGCCTTTATTCGGTAGCTCATCTGATTGCGGCGTTACTTTCTCCCAACCATTACCAAATATTTGAAATGGATAGGTAGAAAAACCCGATATTTTATGATTTGCACCGTTCATAATAAACTTTACACCTGTTGCTAAAGCGCAAAATTTACCAATAACTAATTTATCGCCAATAAAAGGGAAATGATAAAGAACGTTACGCTCAAAATTCTCGGAATCTTCTAAGTCATCGTAATAAGTATAATCGCCAATAATTATATTCGGATTTGTAACTGTATTCTTGATAAAACATATTTGTGGAAATCCTTCCATCGGATGTTTTTCGTTTGGATTTGCTCCGTACATATATTAATTGGTAATTGGTAATAGGAAATAGAGAGTATGTGCTTCATATTACACCCCTCTCCTTGACAAGGAGAGGGGAAGGGGGTGAGGTAATTTCAACATTTTGCTAAAATATTTAACATAACTTTATATTTCTTTTTATGAAGACAATTGACAAGTTGAATGTTCCGGAAACGACTCGGTTGTTTTCTAATGTTTCCTTTGATGGAAATAAGTTTGTTCGTAAACCGGGTAGCGTTTTCGGAAGTACGGCGCTGATTGCTGGTACTACTGTAGGTGCGGGGATTTTGGCTTTACCTGCGGTGACTTTACCTTCTGGTGTTTTACCTTCTACAGCTTTGTTGATAGGTGTTTGGCTGTACGCTGTAATTTCGGCTTTGCTGATTGCAGAGGTGACTTTAAACGGTATGCGTTACAACGGACGTGCTAGTAATGGTTTGCTGGCGATGGTTGAAAGTACGCTGGGTGGAGTAGAAGCTAAGGCTGCGGGTGCTGCTTACCTGTTTTTACATTACGCTTTGTTGATAGCTTATGTTTCTCAAGGTGGGGAAATATTAATCTCTGCGGTGGAAAGGATATGGGATTTACCGGCGCTACCTACATGGATGGGAAGTACGGGATTTGCTTTGATGTTTGGGGCTATTTTGTATTTAGGAAGAGATAAATTTATTGAAAGATTAAATAGCCTTTTTGTAGCAATCGTTATCGCTTCGTTTGTTGGATTGCTGTTGTTAGGTGTAACGCAAGTTCATCCAGATTCTTTATTATCTCAAGATTGGGGTGCGCTTCCTCCGGCGTTATCGGTAATGTTAGTAGCGCTGTTTTTTCATAATATTGTGCCGGTGGTTGCGACTCAGTTGGAAGGGGATGCCGGTAAAGTGCGTCAATCCATCGTTGTAGGCTCTGCTATTCCCTTAACCATGTTTTTATTGTGGAATGCGGTGATTTTGGGAAGCGTGACTCCGACGATGTTAGAAAATATTTCTGGAAGCAGTGTTTTCGATCCTTTACAGGTATTGCGTGCTGGTGATGCGGGGCAATGGTTGGGGATTTTGGTGACGGTATTCTCCGAGTTTGCGATCGCAACGTCTTTTATTGGATTTTTCTACGGTTTGCGGGATTTATTCAAGGATATGAATTTGTTTTCGGATGCTCCGACGGTTAGTTTACCGTTAATTTCATTAATTCTATTTCCACCAATGGGTTTTTCTGCGATTAACCCCAATATCTTTTATACAGCTTTGGATTATGCTGGCACCTTCAGCGTTTCAATTTTAGGAGGTATAATTCCTGCTACGATTGCTTGGAAGCAAAGAGATAAATACAAGGAATTAAATCAGTCTCTCGTTCCTGGTGGTAAGGTAATGCTGGTAATTATGATTGGTATTGCAATAATGGCAATAGTTTTGGGGAATTGGTAATTGGTAATGGGGAATGGGATATTGTAATAATTTTTGCTTTCTATTCCCTTATTTTAATAAATAATATCAATTCTGGTTAAATCGGAATGATTTAAAAAACCGCAGAGACGCACAGTAAGCAGAGGAAAGAGAAAAAAAGAGATTTTAAATAATTCTTATCTTTGAGCAGAATATTAATCATCCCAAATCGGCAACTGATTGACTTTTTCTAACAACAAACCTACATAAGTTGTTCCGGTATTGTCTATCTTTTCGGTACTGAAATAACCATTTATACCGTCATGAGTATGAGAACCAGTTTCTACTACTTGATAGCGCCCCTGTCTTACTGCTTGTATAAAAGGAGAATTTACCATCCAAGACCATCTGTCTGCAAATATAATTTTGGTAACGTCTTCAACCCAATCTCGACTACCGCGCAGGTGATATACTTTTTCAACTCGATTAAAACCGGTTTCACCATCGAAACTGCCACCGACAGAAACAACTATTAACCGCGTATTTAACCATTTATCTAAATATTCTACTGCTCCTAAAGATACTTGCGCTCCTCCGCTGGTACCGATAAGAATTATTTTGATAGGTTGTGCAGATGCTGTATTTATAGAAGATGCAGCGTTCATACGTTCGGCGATCGCCTTGGCAATTCCCAAGTTATAAACAGAACCATAGCGATTATCGGCAGAAATTGCAAAACGCCATAAATTACGAATTTTAATCAAGACATCTGCATTCTTCAACCAACCATGTTCTTTAGAAGCAAAACGCCATACAGGAGCTAAAAAACGCTGTCCCCCCAAACTTTTATTTGCTGCTGAGTAAGGAAATACATCGTCTACAATTGCACATTGGGGATGCAGCTTTACTAATTGATTGAGAAAAGTTTCTTCTCCCTGAGTTAATTCGTTAGCAGAAAAATCTCCGACACCGGGTAGAAAGATGATATAGCAATTTTTATCTTTGGTTTTAGCTAAATTATTGTTTTTAATTAAATCTGGAGTGGGATTAATATCTAATCCTAAAGCTTGAGTACCCGCACTTAACCACCAAGATAAAGTCCCGACGGGAGCAATAATTCCCCAAATAATTAATAAGATACCTGCGAAAATTAATAATTTTAAAGTTTCCCCCCGCAGCCATTCCCAAATCTTTTGAATAATTTTGAACATTTTCTATAATAAACAAGTATATTTCACTGAATATTGCATATTCATCAATACTCGATTATATTCAAATTTCTGATAACGTCTACTAAAATCAAATGAATCCAACTCAAAATACATCTAAATGGCAATTATTATATACAATTAAAAATGCTTTACTTCTAAATAAACAGCTTTACGATAATGCTTGCAATACACCTTTCAATAACCAATTAGCTTTAACTATTGTCATTCTGGCTGGTGTTTCTCATGCTTTGGGAAGCTTATTTATCTTATTAATAAATCGAGCATCAATATATTTATTGTTACTAGCGCTTTTAATTGATGCGCTTTCGATAATTATTGGTTACTATATTTGGACTTTAACTATTTGGAAAGTAGGGGAATGGATAAAATCAACACCAGTTAAACTAAGAAATTTATTAAGCCCAATTGGTTTTGCTTATGCTCCACAAGTATTAAATTTTCTCACTTTAATTCCTTTATTAGGAAGACCCATAGAACTAATTTTAGCATTATGGAGTCTTTTAGCTGTAATTGTAGCAGTTACTCAAGCCTTAGATATTACTACACGTAAAGCCGGTTTAATTTGTTTGATAGCTTGGCCGCTAATTCAAATTGCTGTCGGTTTTATTCAAGTTTTAGAACAGGAAGTAGTGCAGTTTACTAATTAAATAATTGGTAATTGATAATTGGTAATACCTCGTTCCAAACCTCTGGCTTAGAATGATATTACAAGAGGCTCTGCCTCTTATATAGACTACTGGAGCAGAGCCTCCAATTTTGTATTCCTTGCCGGAGACAAGGAACAAGTTTATTTACTCACCTTTCATAAATTACCTTAACTTCTCATTACTTAGTTCGTTAACTACCCGTAAAAATAAACTTCCTTGTCCCAAAGAATTTATATAATTAGCATTTAAATAAGCTTGATAATTAGAGTTATTAGTAACATAAGTTTTAAACATTGCTAGAGCTAAAAAATTTGTATAAGCCCGAGCTAAATTAGGAGAAGGACCGATTACTTGTGATGGTACGGGGATTGGAGAATCAGGTGACTCTGCAATGACTGAAAAGTGGGTACCACCATTCATTAAGACTAAATATTTATTTGGATTTGTTAACCAAGTAAAAGGTATAATCTGTTCCGGATATGCAGGAGCAACGGTATCGGCGGTTCCTGCAACAATCATTACTGGAGTCTTAATTTTGCTGAAGCTTTCTTTGCCGTAAACGCTGCTAACAACTGGGTTAATCGCTACTGCTGCTTTAATTCTTGAATCTGACAATTGATAATCAATTTTTGGCAAATTTAATGCTTGACATTGCAACAACAGCGAAACATTTAAAGTGTTTTCATTAACCGGACAGTTGTTTTGTAACCGTGCGAAATTAATTTCAGCACCTGCTAAAGCTAAAGCTGTATAGCCACCAAAAGATTGTCCAATTACCCCAACTTGTTCCATATTCAAACGTTCTTTATATGCAGAATCGGAATTAGATAAATCTTCGAGGTAATCCAATACGTATTTTACATCTAAAGGTCGGTCAACAAATTCTCTAGGTTCGGTTACTTCATCTGCAATTCCTCCTAATAACGCTTGTAACTGTTGGGCATTACTGCCGGGATGTTCTGGTACTGCAACAACAAAACCTTTAGAAGCTAAATATTCAGCTAAATAAACAAAACTGGTACGGTCGGAACCCAATCCATGAGAAATTACAATTACTGGACTAGGTTTGTTTGTTTGAGGTAAGTAGATATCCAGGGGAAAACTGCGAATACGACGTACATCCGTCAAGGTAACCCTGTCTTTTTGGTAGGTAAATTCACCTTTCCGTAACGTATCTGAAATAATATTATCTGATACAGTTCGGTTATTGGCTTTATTTAAAGATTTTTCATTAATTAATGCGACAGCTTTTTGAGTTCGATTAATAATATTTCTGGCTCTTAATCCAAGTTCCAAGCTGCGGAATAAATCGATTGAAATAGTTTGAGAAGGAAATTTACGTAATATATTGATAATATTAAAATTATTTTTTTTCCTTGCTGCTAAAATTAACGCCGAACGAGTTCCATAAAATCCACTGCTGCGACGATATTTGTCGCGAGTTGTTTGTCCCCGACTGCGAAATTCGCTTTGAACTACTTGCGAAAGAGTTTCTAAAAGTTTCTCACCGATAGGCGAATATAAAAATTGAGAAATTTGAACAGAATTTAAAGGAATGGGAGCAAGCAATGCTTCTCTTAATGCTCCTCTATTTTCTTTCGGAACATATTTAAAATATGCTGCTAACTCATCATTTACTTCACCAGTTTTGGCATAAGTTTCTAAAGAATCAACCGAAACCGACCTTTCAACTATTCCAAAAGAAAGTTTTAATCTTTCCGCACTTACAGCACGATTAAGCGTAAAAACAGGTAAACCACAAGTGATAAGACAGCTTAAAGCTGCATTTAGGCAGAATGATTTTTGCATACGAGCAGTAAACAGCCAACAGTTATAGGTTATTAATTCTTAACTCCTAACTCCTAAATCTTAACTCCTTTTAACCTTGTCCAGACCACGGTTCGAGAAAGTCGGGATAAAGCGTTAATCCACCGTCAATATATAGTGTTTGTCCGGTTATATAAGCTGCTTCATCGGAACATAGAAAAGCTGTTACCGCTGCCATTTCTTCGGAAGTACCTGCTCTACCCATTGGTATATGACTTTCTACATTAGCCTTCTTGTCTGGATCGTCCGTCCAAGCATCGTTGATGGGAGTGATAGTTGCACCCGGCGCGATCGCGTTGACTCGAATCCCCCTTCTAGCATATTCTAAAGCTAAAGTGCGAGTCAGATTTTGCATCCCACCCTTGCTAACTGAATAACTTATATATTGAGGTCTGGGAATAATTTGGTGAACGCTAGAAACATTAATAATGCTTCCACCATTACCTTTATCGAGAAACATTTTAATTGCTTCGCGAGCGCACAAATAAGCACCTTTTAAATTAACGTCAATTACTTTTTCAAATTCTTCAAATGGAATTTTATGGGCTTCACCGGGTATTTGAATTCCTGCATTATTAATTAAAATATCAAGTCCGCCAAATTCCTTTTTAACTTCGGCAAACATTTCCACAATGTCAGATTCTTTTGATACATCTGCTTGTACTAGTATTTCCCTACCTTCACAACCGCAACGAGCATCGGTACAGGCTTTGTAAATCAATTTTTCGGTATCTTCGGCATCTTCAGGGCTTTTTCGATAGTTGATTGCTACATTAGCACCTTCTTGAGCAAATCTAACGGCAATCGACTGACCTATTCCCGAAGTAGCACCCGTAACCAGAACGTTTTTTCCGCTTATGCCTTTCATGAAAAAGATGTGTAATTAAGTAATACAGCATGTCTTGGTTGAGTGTATTACATTTACACAGTTATCCCTTCCATCAAAAGTTGTAAAACTGATAGAAATAAGCAATCAACCCGGCATCTTCAAAAATACCGGGTTTACAAACATAACATATTGATAATTGAAAATATTTTACATGCTAATTAGGGAGATAATGATACTGGCTTATCTTCCTGACTTTCATTTTCTTCTGCTGGTTTATCGGTTATTGGCGAATTCACCAACTCTTGCATTGCTTTAACCAAAACCGACATAGACTGCTGGCTTTTGTCAATTTTAGCATCTAGCTTATTAACCTGCTCTTGATTGCCTTTAATCTCCGCTTGTAGTTGAGGAATTACTGTTTGACTCAACTCTTTAATATCATTTCTAATTTTTTCTATTTCTTGCACTTTTTCCGGTGAAAAAGTTGCTAATTGTTTCTCTAATTGCAACTGACTATACCAGCGAGATCCAAACCAACCAAAAACACTACAAAGTACTAGAACTGTTACAAACCAAAAAGATGAAAGCAAACTCAAACGAAATCTTAATCTACCGATAGTTCTTTCATATTTTTTGTAATCTTTCTTGGCGGTAGATTTAAGTTCGTCTATTGTTTTGTGTAAATCATTAATGTGCTGCTGGTAATAATCGGGAATTTCACGAGTATCTGTTACAGAGACTAGTTTGTCAGAGTCACCAAAATTTTCCGAAGAAATATTATACTCGTTCATATCTTTACTCGCTATTTTGCAAAATTAAGAATACCCAATTAATATTCTTCAATTTTTCAGAATATAGTTATTTGTTCCGAACTACTAGGTTACACAGAAACACTTTCAAAAATAATAATTATAAAGGTATTTATGCTTTTAAAAAACCCGGCTTTTCAAAAAAACCGGGTTTATATACTTTCGAGTTACAAATAATTAGAAATTGTAACCAACACCAAGAGTTGCGTCAAATTCAGTATCACCTAAGAAAAGGACGTTTGCTGCTGCTGTACCGGTAATTCTAGGAGTTAACTGAACATCCATTCCAGCAGTCAACATTAAATCTGCATCTCCATCGGAATCAATTGCAACTCCACCGCCAGCATAAGGAGTCATTCTACCGTTCAATTCTCCTAAGTCTCTATTTATGCGAGTTATATCAACAGTTGCAGGGATGCGTAGATCTAAATCACCGTTGCTAAAAACAGCGGAAGGTCTCACCGATATACTTTTAGATGAATCAAAGTCAAAAACTTTAACTTTACTGATGATTGCAGCGTCAGCAAAATCGGTGTCTCCTCCTAAAACCGTTGCTAAACCGACATAGTTGTCACCAGGGCGTTTCGATTCTCTCGAACCGAATATTTGAGATACCTTTGTGCTTTCGGTATTAGGAGATAAATTAGTAACTTCTTGTGCAACAGCGCTTGAAGATATACCGATTGCAGCAGACAAAGAAACAGCTACGGTGATTAAAGAAGTAATAGTGGATTTCATAGTTTTAGTCCTATTTATTGTATTGTTTGTCAGAAATGATGAAGAATTCAGAATATTTTTCAGCCACGTTCCATTGTCTTTACTAATAAAAGCAAAGCAATATTCATTGCAAATGTGCAACCAATTAAAACTTGTTTATTGAGTAAATGTATATACTTGTAGAATTCATTGCAATTCTCACAAATGCACATTTATCAACTTTAATTTGCTATTGTTTTTTGAACAATTCTTGAGTAATTTCTAGCTACCAAATTAACAATCGAATTGCAAAACACAATTTTTTAGTTTTAGACAACATCCGGTCTGGATTACTGCTCGCAAACATTGCCAATCCAATCATATCAAAAGAAGATTTATCTTCCATTAATACTATCTGTGTTTCACTTTCAAAACCGCCTCCTGCGGGGTAATTAATCTTGGAGATTGCTCTCTATATTTCAATAATATATGAGTTGAAAAGCCGTGTTATCTTTCATGTGACAGATTTGCTGGTGTCATCTATTACGAAGGAAGAAATCTTTTGCTCTAACTTTACTAATACTAATTCTGTATAATAATGCGCTAAATCGCCCTCACTCTGGCTATGGTAGGGCTACTCAGACAAAGCCCCCCTGCGAAAGCTAAATTCAGCGGATGTTGATAGTAAAAAAATGGTATATAGCAATCCTAAATGACTTGTGAGAAATTTATGTATAATCTGGCGGTTAAAACCGCTACTATACAAGCAAAGTCCACCTACGTGGACTTAATAAAACAACCCGCGCAGGCGGGTTTTGCATGTGTAGCCGCGACTTACAGTCGCCAGTAATGAGTTAAATTTAACCTCTGTTACCGACTTTAAATCTACGTATTTTCTCAGATCTCAATTAGGATTGCTATAGGAAGAAATTAAGCCTTACTCAAACCGTTACCTTTATCTGCTAATTTGACGTTAATTGTAGGTGCTTCTACAAGCTCAAAAGTTGCGGAAGCAAATACAACTCGTCCATCGGTATTTTCAAATTCATCTAGAATTTTAGTAAATAGCTGGTCTTTTTTTATGCGACGTTTTTTGTAACTGACAGGATAACGTATTGTAAACTGCATCCAGTTGTCGTTAGCTATTAAAGTAACAATT
This sequence comes from Rivularia sp. MS3, assembly GCA_019192545.1. Taxonomy (GTDB): domain Bacteria; phylum Cyanobacteriota; class Cyanobacteriia; order Cyanobacteriales; family Nostocaceae; genus Rivularia. The sequence continues at coordinate 94,843 of JAHCMI010000001.1, forward strand.
GGTTCTATTCTGGCATCTTCAATTAAGTACTTATTAGTCATTTTATGCCATTGTTGTTTGGCAAGAGGAACATATTCACCAGTTACTTCTAGCGCTACTTTTTCAAGAATTTCTCTTGCCAGTCTATGTTCGCTACCATACTTTACCGGAACAGTAATTTCATCCCAAAGAAAAGCAAAGTCTGCTGAATAATTGTATACGGGTTCTTTGAATACAAAACTATTGGCAATTCTGACAATACGCCCGTTATACAAATCGGCTTTTACCCAGTCACCACATTCCATTAAGGTGGTTCGTAGAATACTGATATCAATCACATCGCCCATGATACCGCCTAACTGTACTCTATCCCCAGGCTTGTAAAATTGACCTAGAGAAATTGCCACCCAACCGGCAAAACTACCGATTACTTCTTGTAGTGCAAAGGCGATACCCGCACCAACTACACCAAAGATTACGGTAAATTGTCCCAAGCGATCGCTAAATACAAAAACCGCAAACAGCAGCATTGTGATGTATCCCATAAAACTAATAGCTTTACGGGTACGATAACGAGTATCGGAATCTTGAATATAGCGCGGTACAGATTGACTAATAAATCGGAAAATCAATGCAATAATTACAATTCCGATGGCAACTTCAATTAATCTGGTAACATTTGGATCGGAAAGCCAGCGCTGAATATTTGTAAATGAATTACTCATTTTGGTTGCGTATTTTAGATGAATAAACCTTAATTGAGGAATTGTAATTCGACAAGAGCAGAACGTTTAAAACAGTTAAAATGTAATATAAAGCCCTTTTTTTGAAGCTAAAGCATCGGAAAGCATTTTTATTAAAAGAGCGACATTATCTAGACTCTGTAATTTATCCTTTGACAATGAATTAAGCAACTCAAAATTTTCTTTAACTCTTCCTAAAGATTGAAAATAAGAACCTTGCTTACCAGGATTGAAATAATTTTCTGATGAACCAAATACAGTACCTAACAATGGAGATACATCTACATTTAGTTCTTGTAAAAGCAAATCATCAAGCTGCATCCAATCATAGCCCAATCCAATATCATCGGCGGGATTGTAATATTTAGTAATCGCAAAATCACCATATTCGCTTGCATCTCCTACCTCTATCAATTCTTTCCAAGAAGTATCCAGAGATTCTCCTTCTTCGGAATTTTTGAGATAGGGTAAATTATTTTCGATAAAAGCAATTAATTGATGATTTTCGTTTGTTTCAATAGCATCTATTAAGATGTCAGCTAATTCCTTGACAAAAGTATCATAGTCAAAGATAAAAGCTTTATGTTCCATTGTCATATTTTTACTAGAGCGAAATTCGTTATTTACCCCTCTCCCTTGATAAGGAGAGGGGTGCCCGGAGGGCGGGGTGAGGTGCTGCATAATACCTTATTTAAACGCGAAATCTGTGGTGCGTGACGGTAATCTCAAATTGTTCGGTTATGGTTAATAATTAATCGAAACCGTCACACACCCTACAAATAAATATTTTACAAATCTACTCTTTACTTTCTTCAGTTTGATTTTGGCTTGACTTATGAGGCTTATTATTCAACAAATCAAGTATGCTCCCTTGAGGGAAAATCCCCCAACCGGGTGTCGTATAATTTTTAGGAAGATAGTCTTCTGGAATTGTAATTTGACTACCGTCTCGCACCGCTGAATAATGTGGTGAAAGAATTTCGATACCTGCTTCGTTGCATTTATCCTGAATATTTTGATGCAGTTCCGCATAAATGCGAGCCATAATACTCGGATTGTGAGTAAACGCATTCAATTCGTAACTAACATAAAAGTCATCTAAACTAGTTTGCAATACAAAAGGTTCTGGTTCCGTAAGCAGATGTGTTGTTGATTTAGCCGCATCAACTAATACTTGATGCACTTTTCGCCAAGGTACGTCATAACCTAAAGTTACCGTAGTATGTAAAATTAAAGGAGCCTGTTCTGGGTCTAATTCAGCGGCGGTATAGTTAATTATCTGACTGGTAAAAACGCTGGAATTAGGAAGTGTAATAATCACGTTTTTAACAGTTCTCAAACGAGTTACAAATAAAGTCTTTTCGACTACATCACCAACAGAATCACCAATTTTGATTCTGTCGCCAATTTGAAAAGCACGAGTGTAAATTAAAATAATTCCGGCGACAACGTTAGCAACTACGACGGTAGAACCCAAAGAAAAGAGCAAACCTAAAAACAGCGATATTCCTTGAAATGCCGGAGAACCAAATCCCGGTAAATAAGGAAAAGCAATTACTGCTGCCAGTATGATAGTTAAAAATGCTGACAATTTAAAACTAGGTTCGGCCCACTCTGGATAAAAACCTTGGATTTTCACGTTTTCATTACCTATAGAGGTAAACAAATTTCTCATCAACTTGATGAAATAATAAGTAATAAAAAGAATTATGCCGATAGCAAATATATTTGGTAAATAACTTAGAAAACCTTCCCAAGAAGTTTCCAGAGCCTGTAGAAAGTATCTGAATACCCGCGAACTAATTTGTCTCGTCCAAGGAAAGAAACTCATTACTAAGGGTACGTATATTAATAGTGCCCCCAAGGTTAATAAAACTCTTAGTAGTTTAAATAAAGAAATAAGAATTTGAGAAATTCTAGTAGCTGCTAAAAGTTCAATATTTTGAACTTTAACTGTTGGCAGTCTACTACTTTGTAAATTACCTATTTGCCGGTATAACCAGGGAAATACTACAGCAAATAAAATTAGTGTTACTACAAGAAGAGCCGTTGCAATCAGACTGTTAAATATTCCTTGACGAATATAATCTGGGCTGCGTTCGATGCGGTATTGAGTTACTGCTTGTTGTATTTTATCGCGGTAGTTTGTGGCTAATTCTTGTCTAGACTGGTCGGCCGCACGAGCATCTGTATCTGTTACAGTTAAAATGATGCGATTATCAAAAGTTAAATTGGTAGTTGAAGATTTTTCATCTATTCTAATTTTTTCTACAGCAGTTGTTGGCTCTTCCGCTAGCTTAAGAATCCTATTTGTTACCGCTTGGGCACGTTCTTGAGCCGAAAATGCTCCGACTCCAGCACGTATTTTAAAAAGTTCTTCTTCTCCAAGTTCTACCAAAGCTCCTTTGTTTGTTGAAGTCGTTGCAGGAGTTACAGTAGGAATAGGATTAGCAACTTGAGCTTGACTTGACGATAAGGAAATAATACTAAGTACAAGACATAAGGCAATAGACGCGCCGAAATAAAAAAACCTTTTCAAGAAAGTAAAATACTGTTTACGTAATTGCTGATAACTTTTCATTTTGGATAATGAAATTGGAGTGTAAACAATATAATTGAATAATTATTAATCCACCACTATTTGCTAAAAATAGTTTTTTGATTAGATTGAGGGCACTTTGCCCAGTATCTCCAATATTGTTAAACCCCCTTACAATCAACTAAACTAGAAAATTGCGATCGCGTTGGTCAAAAGCTCTGCTATACATGGATTCTCGGATTTGCAAGTTAAAAAATCGTTATTGTAACGGGTGAATATAATTCGTAATTCGTAATTAATTCCCCATAAATAAATTTAGGGGCTTCAAACCATTAATTTTTCCTCGGTGAATGTTAAGTAAGTCGGCACGAATAAACGGTTTTATGTAACAAAATATGTTTTACCCTTAAACCCTTATGGCTACTAGCTACTTACTACTTTTCATCCGCTTGCAGCAAGTAGCGCAAAAAATTTAAACTGGTAGAGTGTCTGGAATCTAACACCAATACTGTACATTAGTTGTAGAGAATATAGATTTTTAGAAACATTTGTCGCTCTAGAAAAGAAAAATGACCATCATATTCCAAATTGCTTTATTAGCTTTAGTGGCTTTATCTTTCGTCATGGTAGTTGGCGTTCCTGTTGCTTATGCAACTCCTCAAACCTGGGTTGAATCCAAGAAATTTCTTTGGATTGGCTCCGGAGCTTGGTTCGCTTTAGTCGTGATAGTCGGAATTTTAAACTTTTTCGTAGTTTAAGCCACTGGTTTAACCATACGTTGATTTTTAAGCATAGGGGCAGAGGAATACCGCTTGCAAAGTAGGTAGTCTTCTGCTCTTTTTCAATAACTAGTTACCAGCGAGCAGTTAAAGCTATTTCATTTATGATGTATGATATTTGACCATCTGAATTAACATTGTAATTTTTAGTAATGCCAATATTGCGAAGCTTTTATCAGACTAATTGGAAAACTCGGAACTACTGTTTACTACTAACTGACAAACTCTATTTTTTATATAAATACTGGTAACTGATAACTGTATGTCCCTGCGGCACACGCTACGCTAACACTGCTCACTGATTAAAAAGAGGTAATTATGGCTGTTTTTGAGGGAACTTTTGCTCAAACGGAACCCTTACGTTTTGCATTAGTAATTGGTAGATTTAATGATTTAGTAACCACCAAGCTGGTAGAAGGATGTCAAGATTGTCTCAATCGTCACGGTGTTGATACCAACCCCCACGGTTCTCAAGTTGATTATGTTTGGGTGCCTGGAAGTTTTGAAGTGCCCTTAGTCGCCAGACAATTAGCGCTTTCTGGTAAATACGATGCAATAATTTGTTTGGGTGCAGTAATTAAAGGCCAAACACCCCATTTCGATTATGTCTCGGCAGAAGTCGCCAAAGGAATTTCCGCAGCTGCTTTTCAAACTGGGGTACCAGTTATATTCGGTGTTTTGACAACCGACACCATGCAGCAAGCTTTGGAAAGAGCCGGAATCAAAAGCAATCATGGTTGGGATTATGCAATGAACGCTTTGGAAATGGCTAGCTTGATGCGTCAATTGCGTCCTAATGTTAACCAACAATATTCTCCTAACTCCACCGCTAATCGCGGTTCTCTCAAAAGTGCGAGTTTAAACAATTTACCCGCAGAGTCTGAAGAAAAAGCTTAAGATTGGGCATTGAGAATTGGGCATTGGGCATTGGTAATTGAAAGAGTGAGAAATTAATACAAGTAGCGAGTAGCAAATAATAATTGTTCTCCTTGTCTTCTCCTCCCCCTATCTCCCCATCCCCTATGCCCTATGCCCCATCCCCCATTCCCATTTTCTTCAAAAAAGGGGTTGACAAATTAAAATTCATATGGGATATTAATATTTAGCAATAAAACGCGGGTGTAGCTCAGTGGTAGAGCGTCACCTTGCCAAGGTGAATGTCGCGCGTTCGAATCGCGTCACCCGCTTGAAAAATATGATAATTTAAAAGATGCAGGAAATAAACTTTCTTGCATCTTTTAGTTTATGTGAAAAAATATCTAGATTGTTAACACAAGGATATTCAAAATAAACGTTCTGTTTTTAGTAGGATGCACTACACTGGATGATGGTAAAAGAAAAGCTTGAAGACCTTCACGGAGTAAAGCTTATAAACCGGCATTATCAACAATTATTTTTAGTTGATAAAAAATATGTATATAGAAAGAGTAACGTAAATGAGGGTTAATGATATAAAGAAATTTTGGCGGATAAACTGCTTATACTTTTAAATTATTTATGAGCAGATAATTGCTGTTTCAAACAATTTCCTCCGAATTGTAAATTAAAGGGAATATAGAGAAAATTGCTATTAGTAAACTCGCTCAAGTCGAAAAGAGCCGTATAGTGCAACCACAAAAGCCAGATAAAATCGATTTTAATAACGAGTACCCGTGTCCTTGTCGCCGTCGAGGACGCTTAATTCCGATTACTCTGACAGAAGCATTCGGCTGCGATCGCTGTCAGCAAATATTCGTGGTAGAAGAAAATGCTCGCGTTTTAGAGCAGCTTTCTACTACTTATCCCTACAAACGAGCTTGGCGCTGGACGGGTTCTGGATGGAAAGTTGTTCATCCGCGTCTGGGAGAAAGTTATTTACCAGTAGCGCTAGGTATTATTTTCGTGCTAGTGATTATATGGTTACCATTAGCATTGCGTTTAGCGAGTGGTTCTGGCATTATTGCTTGGGCACTTGTAGCCGTGCTTTTGGCTATTTTGCCAGCACTTATGGTTTGGCTTACCTACAGACGTTAAGGCGCTGATTATTACTGTGGATGCTTTTGCTGAAAACCCCCAACCGATTGCGATAGCCAAAGGCGACGCTGTGCGTATTGCGAAGCGCGCTCATGGTGCTGCTCTTAAACTGGGCATTACCAAAGGAGCGCAACGCAGTCGCGCTTTAATGGCGATGGCTGAGGCTTTGGAACGCTCGTTTGACGATATTTTAGAAGCAAATACTTTGGATCTGGAAGCTTGTCGAGAAATGGCGGTACCAGACTTAGTATTAGATTGGCTAAAATTAACTCCGGAACGTTTGGATTCGACGGTGAACATTTTGCAACGGTTGGAGGAATTATCAGATCCACTGCGGCGAATGAGAACTGCTGATTACCAGCTGGGTGAAGAACAAAGTTACTCCCAATCAACACCTCTGGGAGTAATAGCGTTTATTTATGAAGCATTTCCGGAATTAGGAGCCATTGCAGCAGGTTTATGTATTAAAAGTGGCAATAGCATTATCCTCAAAGGAAGCACTGAGGCGAGTCATTCTAACGCGGCTATTGCACAAGTGTTGCAGGTTGCTATTGCTGAATCTGGATTACCCGTAGGCTCTATAGAATTGGTAACGGCTGAGCATGGTACTTCAATGCAAGAGTTGGTTACTCAAGAGCATTATTTAAATTTAGTGATTCCTTATGGACGTACTAGTTTAATTCAACGAGTAGTACGTCAATCTACAGCACCAGTTTTAAAATCGGCGATGGGTAATTGTTATTTATATTGGTCGCCGAATGGTAGCTTGATAGATATGGTACGCTGGATGATTGTTGAAAGCCATGCTAGTTCTCCCGATCCTGTAAATGCGATTGAAAAGGTATTAATTAATCGGCAAACTTTATCTTCTTCCTTGGGTACTTTGTTAAAGAGTTTGCAGGAAAAAGGTTTTGTTCTTAAAGGAGATGAAGAGTTAAGAGAATCTTTTCCTCAACTACAGCCAGTACAAGAAGCGGAATGGGGGGCTGCTTATTTTACTAAAACGATTGCTTTCAAACTTGTAGATAATTTAGATGCAGCCATTACTTGGATTAATCGATATAGCAGCGGACATGCTGACTGTATTGTGACGGAATCTTATCAAGAAAGCAGACAGTTTGCTCTGGGAGTTAATAGCGCTTCTACCTACATTAATGCTTCCCCACGTTTCAGCCGCAATCCATTATGGGGAGATGCCGTATTTTTAGGAATGTCTAATCAAAAAGGACATCGCAGGGGGCTAATTGGTTTGGAGAGTTTGACTACCCTCAAACATATTGTTCAAGGAAACGGCAGGTTTTAAGATTCTGTCTAAAAAATATAGTCAGTAGGGAAACTTTAATTTGACTTGCATCTTCTACCACTTGGGCAACAAAATATCATACAGAAAAATGTTCCCAGGTTCTACCCTGGGAATACAGTTCACAAGGCTCTGCCTCGCCTTATTAGTAATGTGTTGAGTGTCGGAGACTAGGAACTAGTAAGCCTGGAAAATCTTTCTAAGGCGGCGTTAAGAATGGTGCAAAATATGAGATTTAATTAACTTATTTATTTAGATTTAATTTATTTAATTTATTTAATTTGAATATATCAGTTATAACTCTAATTGCTAATTGATTTAGTTTAATGATTGGTAAAAAAACTGAATTTTTAGGACTTTGTGAGTTCAGAGTGTAAGATGTGCTTAAAGCAATTTTTCAAATAAACCAACAGTATTGTGGTGGTGGTATCATTGCCCGTCATAATGTACTGCTTTGGGAATGAAACTTGCTGCTCATATGCAATTTAACCCTCAAACGTACTTCATGACACAAACGCAAACTGCTAGAGTAACTTTTGCCAAAAATATTGGCTTTAGAAAAGAATTAAATAAACGAGTTGATGCTTATTTTAAGTCTGAAAATCTAACTCCTAGAGATAATGCCTCCATGTACTTCAAAAGTACAATTATTTTAGGATGGGTATTGTTTTCCTGGATATTTACCCTTTTTTCTCCTCCCATAATTTGGATGAAAATCCTTGGCTGCATTATGTTGGGTATGGGTTTTGCTGGTGTTGGCTTTAGTGTAGGGCATGATGCCAACCACGGCGGTTATTCTAGTAAAAAATGGGTTAATACAACTTTTGGTTTAACTTATGATTTTATCATAGGTCTTTCTAGCTATTTGTGGAAATTTCGTCACAATTTTTTGCATCATACTTACACTAATATATTAGGTCATGATGTAGAAATTGATGGAGATGGTTTAGTTAGAATGTCCCCTGTTAGAGAGCATAAATCATATCATCGATTTCAGCATTTATTAATTAACTTTGTATATGCAATAATTCCATTTTATTGGTCTATTGCTGATGTGCAATTAATTTTATTTAAACGTAAATACCACGAACATAATATTCCCAAACCAACTTTCTTAGAACTATCAATTCTGATAGGTGCGAAATTAGTTTGGTTGGGACTTTATGCAGGGATTCCATTAGCTTTAGGATACAGTCCAATGGAAGTAATTATTGGATTATGTATCGTAAACATGGTTTACGGTGTGGTAATTTGTAATGTTTTTATGCTGGCTCACGTACTTGAACCGGCGGAGTTTATCGAACCGAATTTACCGGAAAATATGGTAGATGATGAATGGGCAATTGTTCAAGTAAAGACAACAGTTGATTTTGCTCCGGAAAACAAGTTTTTAAACTGGTATCTCGGCGGACTTAATTATCAAGTGGTACATCATTTATTTCCCCACATTTGTCATATACATTATCCAAATATTGCTCCGATATTGGCAGAAGTTTGTAAAGAGTACAATGTGCAATACAATGTATATCCAACTTTTAGAAAAGCACTTGCTGCTAACTACGGTTGGTTAAAGAAAATGGGTAATCCTCCTCAAAGCAATGCGGTAACACCCCAAGTTTTATAAGTTATAGGGCTACGCTGAGGTCAAAGTTTTAAATACTAAGAAACCCGGTTTTTCGGAAAAGCCGGGTTTTTATTTTCATAAACTTTGTAGGGTGTGTGACGGTTAAAATAAATTATCAGGCATGACAAGATATGTAGATTATACCGTCACGCACCGATTAATTTTGATAGGTTTGGTATTATAAAAAGAATTCCTTTTTTCTCGCTCACCGTTATGGTGCGTTAGATGATGTAGAAAAAGTTTTCGTATTAACAGATAAATTGTCGTGCATCTAACACACCCTACAAGATTTTTCTTTAAATCTATAAATGTAACGGTTTTCGGTTGAGTAAAATATATTTTTATAAGGTGAAGAGAAGTTAACTAACTTCAAATAGTAAGAAACCCGGTTTTTTCAAAAAACCGGGTTTCTTAATTCTTACTAACCCTAAGCTCAAACTATTTCATGTAAGAGGTGTAATAAACCCGTTTCCCTTCATCTGGAACAAAGTGGCATTTTCTGAAGGAATTCCACAGGGAAGCTAAAATCGATTCGTCAGATTTATGGTAGTACTCTCCTATGACTGGCTTAATCGCTTCAGTGGCTTTCTTCAAGTTGTAATGAGGAATATTCAAAAAGATGTGGTGAGCAACATGAGTACCGATATCGTGGTGAATATGATTGATAAAACCATAATCACGATCCACGCTAGAAAGCGCTCCTTTAAGGAAAGTCCATTCTCCTTCGCGATACCAAGGAATACCAGGCTCGGTGTGATGTAAAAATGTCACCAAATCCAGCCAAATTACAAATACAATGTATGGCCCTGCATAGTATTTAATGAACCACATGAAACCCCACTCATAGGTAAGGAAAGCCAGTAAACCAACCATTGCAGTCCAAAGTACGGTGCTGGTAATTACATCCCATTTTTCCGAAGGTTTAAATAGGGGACTGCTGGGTGAAAAGTGAGAGCCTTCTTTTCCTGGAGAACGTTTAAAAAGATATACCGGGTAAGCCAGTAAAAATAGGTAGTGTCTGCCGACTTTTTCCACTATATCCATCTGGTTGTAAGCTGATTCCGATATGGGATACCAACTTTCATCATTTTCCAAACTGCCAGTATTTTTGTGGTGAGTTCGGTGACTTATACGCCATCCATGATAGGGAACAAGTATCGGTGTATGAGATAAATGTCCGATCAAATCATTCAACCATTTGTGGCGAGAAAATGATTGATGTCCGCAGTCATGTCCAACTACAAATAAAGCCCAAAACATCGTTCCTTGCATTACCCAGAAAATGGGAAAGAATAACCATGAGTCTAAGTAATGAGCTAAAGCATAAAGCCCAGAAATAATCGCGATGTCTCTAAAGAAGAAAAACAGAGATTTCCAAACTTGAGGCTGAAAACATTCTGCTGGAATTGCTGCTTTTACATCCCCGAGGGTAAAAGGTAGTTTGGTTATTTCCTCAGATGATTCACTATGAGGAGTATTATCTATACGAACTGTAGATGATGTCACAGAGTTACGTTATCGGATATAAGTGAACTTTTTCAAGCGAATAAAGTCAGTGAAACACTCGGATACAAAAGACTATTTTTTTGACTAAGCTCTTAAAATTACGCATTATAAGAAATCAGTCATGGGCTAATAAAACAGTCTTTTACTTGAATCATGACTATATTTTGGTTATTTCTAACCCCCTCAAATTAAATTCAACTTTCGGGGGTTAAAGATATAAATCCTGCAAAAAATTAGGATTTATTATTGCTGCGCGTAATAATCCTTGAAGGAAATATATTCATTCTCTGGAGTATATAAGTGACATCTGTCGGTAATATACTTTAGTAAAGAAACAGAGAACGTACATTCCGGATACAGGTAACTTCCCCAATTTTCTTGCAAGCTTTTATAGGCCATACGCAAGTTATAAGAAGGAATCGCGGTGGAAACATGATGGGGTACGTGTACGTTGATATCGTGACACAAGAATTCTACCCATTTAGGGTAATTGCAGTGAACTGTACCCGATAGTTGGGCTGTAACTGCATCCCACTCCGAAGCATCTACAAAAGCAATATCTGGAGCAGTATGGTGAATGTAAGTAAAAGTACTCATCCAAAAATGGTACACCATCCAAGGAATAAACCAAAATTTAATAAAGCCCCAAATACCAGTTGTTGCAATTAGGGTGGGGAAGCATATAGCTGCGAACAAAACTACTACTGCTACAGAAAGCTTAACATCTGCTTGGTCTTGTTTGCGGTACAAAGAAGGATTAAAATGATGCATTGCCCAATGTACGATCGAGCCTATCCACCACAAACGGTTGTGCAAAAATCTTTTAAAAGCCCATTTGAGAGCTATTCCACTGTTTTCATAAACATCAGTACCTACAGGCTGCCAAGCGTTGTCTACTAACCGTTTATTAGTATGAGCGTGGTGATAATTATGTTTTATCCGCCAGCCGTGAAAAGGGTAAATTAACGGCATCATAAACAAATGTCCCACAACATCATTTACCCAACGACTTTTGGCAAATGAACGATGGGCGCAATCATGTCCGATGACAAAAAATCCCGTAGCAGCAGTACCTGTATATATCCACGCTAACGGTAAAAGATACCAAGGCGCGATCGCCAAAAAAAAGTAGCCTAAAGCGACGGCTAAAACATTGCTAATAACGCTAAACCAAGCTTTGCGAGCATCTAATACAAAACATTCGGGAGGAAGAGTTTTGATTACGTCTGTAAGCTTGAGTTTTGAATTTGCGAGCGAAAATGGCTTTGAACTGTCTGTGTTTACTGCTGATGTTGTCATGAATGAATTTTATAAATAAAAAAATTCGCATACAAGCAACTAGCATAGTCGCTTTTTGCGAAGTTTCGTAACGTTCGCGCTTCGGATTATATCAATTTATTAACCCTACTTTCGCAAGAAATAAATCGATTTTCTTCTTAAAACAAGCAATACCAAGCTTAATTGCTTCGGTAAGAATTCTGAAATGAAGGTAAAAAAATTAATTTTTAGTCTTTGTTGCGAGAGGGGAGAGGGGAGAGAAAGTAATTATCAATGGTTTGTTTTCCTGCAAAGATGTTATACGCAACTTTTCTACAAAACTTTGAGGGCTGCACTTAAATACCAAAATAAATTCATACCCCATGAAGCAACGCCCAAAAATCTAATTTTGAATCTTATAAAAATAAATAACTATATAGTTATTTATTTTTATAGCTTCTGTTGATTGCAACATAAAAACAGATTCAACCTTACTTTTCCACTCTCCAAAATAGCGGAGAGGGGTGCCCAGAGGGCGGGGTGAGGTGCTATTAAAAACAACAAAGAGACGCTGATAGTAGCGTCTCTAAGGTTAATGTGGAAGACTATGAGATTTTATGGCTACAACTCTAAATCTAAAATGATTTTATGTTGATGATTGCTTGACTGGTGCGAGTTTTACATTTGTCGCTAAACCCAAGAATTGTAGCAATTGAATAGTCATCCAAGTCAGGTCAATTTCCCACCATTGCAACCCATGACGGGCTGAATATTGAAAAGCATGGTGATTGTTGTGCCAACCTTCACCATAAGTTAATAAAGCAACCCACCAGCAGTTTTTAGAGTGGTCTTTGGCATCGTAGGTTTGGTAACCGAATTTATGAGTTGCACTGTTGACAAACCAAGTGCAGTGCCATACAAAAATAAGACGGACAAAAACACCCCAAACAACAAAAGACCAACCACCCAATGCTAATAGTAGTAAACCCAAAGCTATTTGGATTAACAACATATTCTTTTCCAAGAATATATAAAATGGGTCGTCTTTAATGTCTTTTGTAAAGCGAGGAACATCTTCAAAAGCTGGAGAATGATAAAACATCCAACCTATGTGACTCCAGAAAAATCCTTTGTTGGAATCGTGGGGATCTAATGGTTGATCGGAATGTAAGTGGTGGATGCGATGCATTCCCACCCATGCAATTGGGCCGCCTTGACAAGCAAGGGTGCCGCAAAATGCGAGGAAATATTCCAACCATTTAGGAGTTTGAAAACTGCGGTGAGTTATAAGACGGTGAAATCCTAAAGTAATACCCAAACCGCCAGTAAACCAATATAAAAATAAAGCGACACCAACCGCTTTCCAGTTAAAAAAAGCAGGGAATGGTGCAAGCAATATTCCAAAATGCAAACCTACGAAAAATGAAATATGCAACCAATTTAATGGTCCTTTATCTGTTGATGTAGCAATTGTCATGCGGTAACCTGAATAGAATTGTTTTGCTTAATCTGCGCGTCCGTAATGCCCATATCAGGGCTTTTTGCGTGGTTCTCACGCAAAGCGTAGCGCCTATAGCGCCACAATCCGCATAATTATTTTTTGAGAACGGTTTTACTAATGAACAGCTTGGAACAGCTGCGAGAAGCAGAGCAAGCACTGTTAACGATTTTTTCTGGAATTGACCACAAGGTCAAGCAAAATCTTCAACGAGTACTGAGTGCCTTTCGCCATCATAGTGTAGGGGCGCACCATTTCGCAGGTGTTAGCGGATACGGTCATGATGATTTGGGTAGGGAAACGTTAGATAAGGTTTTCGCTCAAATTATGGGGTCGCAAGCGGCAGTTGTTAGGGTACAGTTTGTTTCGGGTACTCATGCGATCGCTTGTGCTTTGTTTGGCGTTTTGCGTCCGGGTGATGAAATTTTGGCAGTTGCGGGGGCACCTTACGACACTCTTGAGGAAGTTATTGGTTTACGAGGTAATAATCAAGGTTCATTAATTGATTTTGGCATAAGCTATCGTCAATTGAATCTTACTGGGGAAGGAACGATTGATTGGCAGGCTTTAAGTCATGCGATAGAGGATAATACTCGTTTAGTATTAATTCAACGTTCTTGCGGCTATTCCTGGCGTTCTAGTCTATCAATTGCCGATATAGAGAAAATTGTTCGTTTAGTCAAGCAGCAAAATCCGAACACGGTGTGTTTTGTGGATAACTGCTACGGTGAATTTATCGATACTCGAGAACCTACTCATGTTGGTGCTGATTTAATTGCCGGTTCTTTAATCAAAAATCCGGGAGGAACTATCGTTAATGCTGGGGGCTACATTGCGGGAAGAGAAGATTTAGTCGAAGCTGCTGCTTGTCGTTTAACGGCTCCGGGAATCGGTAAAGAAGGGGGTGCTACATTTGACCAACTCCGCTTGTTATTTCAGGGTTTATTCTTAGCTCCGCAGATGGTAGGAGAAGCGATGAAGGGTACGCATTTAACTGGTTATGTTTTTGATAAATTAGGATACCCAGTCAACCCGAAACCTTTTGCACCTCGCGGTGACGTAATTCAAGCAATTAAATTAGGTTCGGCAGAAAAGTTAATTGCTTTCTGTAAAGCGATACAGCAGAATTCTCCCATAGGTTCTTATCTCGATCCCATTCCCGACGAAATGCCGGGATACGAAAGCAAAGTAGTTATGGCTGGGGGGACATTTATTGAAGGCAGTACTTCGGAATTCTCCGCTGATGGGCCGTTAAGAGAACCATTTGTAGCTTATTGTCAGGGGGGAACTCACTGGACTCATGTCGCGATCGCGCTACAAGCTGCAATTGAAGCTGTTGGTAAATATAATTCGTAATTCGTAATTCGTAATTAGGCTTTGAGCATGGTGAATATTTAATGGTTGGGATTGCTTCGTTTTACTCGCAATGACATAGCTTGATTTTTTAACTTCCTACTTCCTACTTAATATTTAGCATTCAAAAGCATCTCTAGCGGTTTTGTAAGTTTGTAGAAAAGTCTGGAATGATTCTTGAGAAATTTCTCCTTGAATTAATTTTTCTGCTACTTCTTTGAGAATTTCGTTTAATTCTGGGGGTAAAACATTGCCTTGGTATTGATGTATCAATATTTTTACGACTTTTTCAATGTAAGTAGCAGAAATTTCTTGTTGTTCCCGTGTTTTCTGCCTTTCTATTGCCTCCCTTGCGATTTTGTATGCTTGATTAAAAGTTCGGAACGATTCTTGGGAGATACTATTTTCATCTAAAGCTGTAGCAGCTTTTTCAAAAACGATATCTAGAATGTCTTGTTTTAGTTCGATATCGTCTTTGTTTTTAAGGTTATCTAATTTTGGTTTGAGGATATTTTTTACCCATTGTTTATCTATATTATCTAAATAAGTTTCTAACTCGATTAACTTCTGATTAAGGTCTTGTTTATCATTACTCATTAATACTATGGCAATATCAATATATTCATCTGCTTCATTTTTGTGTATTCTCTGCAACCATGATAACAATGCCCATAAAGATGAGGCGGCAAAAAATATAAATGTCCAAATTAATTCTATATAATCAGCATATTCTTGAAGAAAAGAAGGTTTTTTTTGCTGATAAAAATCTAATGTTCCGGGATGAAGGGGAGGAATATCAGTTCCGCTGATATTTTTTGGTCGAGTAATACTAGCAACTAATGGTTTTATATACTCATTTTTATCGGTAATATTCTCAGATATTTCTTGATGGTGTTCTTCAAGAATACCTGTAATTTTATTTATAAGAATATTACTAATATTCTTGTTAGTTAATAATAGCCTTTCTACTCCGACACTAGGAAAATTGGTGGTATTAGGAACTGTGGGATTGCTGCTTTGGTAAGCTCCTTTAGGTATTTTAACTTCCTCGAAGGTCAAGTTATTAATTTTCATTGCCTTGGCTTGTTCAATTTTTACTAACTTCCCCTCACTATTTTTGACTAATTTAAGAATCTCTTTATTGCCAATAGTTCTAACTCTAAATACAGCATCAACTTCTTTTTCATGAAATAGTTTATTTGCTTGGTTATTGTCTTTTGTCAAAATCAAATTGAAATCTTTATTTTCTTGCAAGCCATAATACTTTGCTACTTTTCTAAAAGATAATAGTTCACCGCTATTTTCTATAATTGCGATTGTTTTACCTTCAATATCAAAAAAATGACAAATTCCAGAATCGTCTCTGGCGACTAATTGAAACACGTCTTTATATAAAGCTGCTACCGTACTTACAGAAGAATTAGTACGCACATCTGCTTGTACTGTTGCTAAATCGAATTTTCCGTTTTCTAATCCATGAATATTTTCTAAACCACCAGCGGTTTCCTTGACATGAATTTTTATATTCGGATAGTAATCTTTAACAACTTCCGCTATTGCTTGACTAAGTATATAGCTCTCTCCATCTGTTCTTCCAGCAGCAAGAATTAAATTCTGTTCAACAAGATTTAATTTTAAATAGTTAAAGCTTTGAATACTAATTACGGATATAAATAAACAACTAAAGATTGTAATGATTAAAACAATCAGCGTGTTAATTAATTTGGTGTTTTTCGGTAAGTTTATCAACCAATTTAACGCTCTCCTAACGCTATATTCTTTATTATTTTTCATTCCTATAAAAAGTTTCAATAACTCTTATATAAATTCATAACAAATTTGATTTAAGGTTATTTTAACTTTTAGTAATTTGAATAGGGTTGTGTAGATTGATATTACATTTTATGACTGAGCTTTATTCAAATACAGTCAAAAACAAAAAATAAAGGTCAAGAATCATCTTAACCCTTACACCTTTGCCTAAATTTTTGAAGTTGAAATATATTGCTTTTATGGCTTCTATTAATTTCAGCGAATTACTAAATAATCATTGTTTATTATTCATTGCCAGCTACCTATTACTGAATATTAATTTCATGTAAATAGGTTCCCATTTGAAAATCTTGAATTCGAGTAGAAGTGTTGGTACGAATAAATGAGTTGCTATTGTTGATAGTAGACTTGATTTCGGATGCAGCGGCTTTGTCCAATTTGGCGATAAACCGCTTTTTGCTGTTGTATTCGGCAACTTTGAGTTGGGCTTTCGCGTAAGCTGGTGTTCCTGATGGTATTTTTTTCAAATAACCAATGGCAGTATCAAACTTACCTAATTGGGCTTGGTTATAAGCTTGTTGTAAAAGGTAAGTTGCTCTTACAATCTGCTTTTGCTCGTATTCTGCTAACTTTTGCTGAATTAATTCACCAGCAGAAGATTCTTTGGGGATTTGACGCAGATAATGTAGAGCTGTAGTAAAGTCTTTTTCTGCTGCTTTTTCGTAGGCTTTTTTTAGATATTCGTCTTTCTGAATTTCAATAGAAGCCCTTGCTTGCTTAACTAATGCATCAGTTCTGTTTTTCCAATATGCAATATCGGGAATTTGAGCAGTATTGAGAAAAACATCTGCCCACCGATTTTGTTCAACAGCTAATTTAGCTGCTTCGTATTTATCGGCTGCAATTTGCCATTCTTGTTCCCATTCGCCGATTGTAGCTTGAGCTTCTGGATAAACGTTGCTGTGGGAAGGAATCGATTTTGCTAAAGCTATTGCACCTTGTAAGTCGCCAGATTGAAATTCTTCTTGGGCAACGGATAATTTTTTATCTTCGGAATATTCTGGAGAATAATTTACTAAGGAATAAGCTCCAAATCCTATAATTATCGAATTTGCTGCTAACCCAACTTTCATTCCTGTTAATAAAGGGGATGAAGTTGAATCGGATGTTTTTTCTGATGCCTGGGTACTTATTGTATAGTCGTTATTATTTACCGAATCTGAAAAAACAGTATACTCGGCATCAATAATTTGGGAAGCTGGCTCTGCTGGAATTTGTTTAAGGGCTTGCAGTACATCTGAAGCTGTTTGAAAACGCTCTTGATGGTTGTAGCGAATCATTTTACCGATTACAGCAGCTACATAATCGCTGATTGCGGTATCTTTAGAGCGCCATAATACTTCACTATTTGATGGATGTTTTTTTAATTGCAGCGGTGTTAAACCAGTTAATGCCTGAATGGCAATCATTCCCAATGCATAAATATCGCTATTGATTTGGGTTTGCCCAATAAATTGTTCTGGAGGTATGTAACCCAATGATGTAACGGGAATCGAGTAAATAGGTAATACTTCCTCTGTGCCAAAATCAACCGGTTGAATAGAGCCGAAATCAATTAATACTAATTTTCCATCTCTAGTACGTCGAATTAAATTTTCTGGTTTGACATCGCAATGAATCACTCCTTGAGAATGAACGTATTGCAAAATACTTAAAACTTCTTTCAAAAAGCGAACAACGCCATTTTCACTCCAAAAATAGTTAGGATTTTTATTTACTGGCAATTCCGCACTCAGGGAATGCCCTTCAATAAATTCCTGTACCAAATAGAAACGCTCGTTTTCTTCAAAACAAGAAATTAATTGCGGAATTTGCTTGTGGTGCCCCAAGTGCTTGAGAGTACGAGTCTCTGCAAGAAAACGTAATCTCAAATCTTGTAAAAAACTCGGCTGCAAACTTGTAACCTTGAGTTGTTTAACAACGCATTTGGGATGTTTGGGATTTTCTATATCCACTGATATGTATGTTTGTCCAAATACCCCTGCACCTAGGCTTTGGACAATTTGGTAACGCTCTTGCAGTACCTTTCCAATCATGTAGTTGGTCATGAGCTGGTTACTTAGTCACTCCATTACTTAGGTTTTCGCACAATACCTTCGATTTCCGGAATTCCTTACGAATAAATACTTTGAGGCCGTTTATTAATTCGCGTAACTAGGTCTTTCGTACTGATTTATACGTATTCTTTTATATACTTATCTACCCATAAGCCTTGCTAGGCACTGAGTACAAAATATTCCCAATGTTTTAGAGTATAAGCATTATTTTTTACTAACGCACTACGTCCGTAGGAGTATTTTTATATTTGTGAGTATTTTTACATATCAAGTTAATCAATACTTTACTGGGAATGGATGAAAATATAGCTAAACACTATAGGTAGTAAGAGTAGGGAAAAATCTTTCTACTTAAAATACTTTTCTTCCCCCACTCTCCTCCTCCCTGCCCTTACCCGTAAATTTTAATGAAAATTAGTTTTGCGGTGTTTTAAACTCTCTTTAAAAAAACCGCAGAGTACGCAGAGGGCACAGAGAAAGAGGATTTATATGATGGGTTTTAAGTTGCATAGTGATTCGCCTTCTTATGGGACATATTTGACGAAGACGGCGCAACTACGAACCGAACTATATTTCCTGACTAAGAACAAACTTTTGTTAATAGATGTTGAGTTGCACCTATTAATTGCAGGGCATAAATATCAATACCTAAATGTTTTCTAATTTCGGCGATGCTTTTATTTTGATATGCTTGAAAATCTATTTTATTGATATTCTTTGTTTTTACTTTTCTGCCATATAAATAGCCTAAATCAAATATTGTTAAATGTTGCGAATTAAATCTAAATTTTTGTGGATAAAGTTTACGTGATACAAACTTAAATAAAACTATATGCAGCCAATTTGTTTGAGAATCATTACCCATTGTAAATCCCACTACAAAAGCTTCATCATCTAAGGAAAAACTTTTTTCTAAAATTAGATGCAAGCAATCGTGTTTGTAAAGGTCTATTTTTCCCGCAAAGGGTAAGGGACTGTCGGGGTTTTCTAATAGCCAAACTAAAAAGGGTATTGTTGACGGCGAATCTCCAGATAATCTGCGATAAACACTATTAAGTGTTTGATTATTTTCATTAGCCTTATCTAATTCATTTTTTATTTGAAGAGGCATTTATAAAAAAAATGTGTTTAATATTACAAAATAAATTATATTGAGAAATAAAGTTTTTCTTCATCCGTGTTTTTTCTACAGAAAAAATTAATTTATGTTAATCCTATCAATACATTTTTCTCAATTCATATTCATTGTATTTGTATAATTTATAGATAGTAATGCTTTCAAAGTTTTTTGATTTCTTAATTAAAAATAGTTATTAGTATATTTACTATAGTAATTTTTTACTTAGACGAATATATATGTCTCATTTAAATATTTATATATCGTTGTTTTTACCGAATAACGCCAGTCACACTTGATTTGAATATAAAAAGAACCCAAGCCTCTCTTTTGACTAAAGATAAACTAGGGTAATTATTTTATATTTATTAAATTAATGATATTTAATGCATTTTTCCTGTGTTCATGCATCATCATAAACCAATGATGTCACTTATAAAGTAACAGGTATTTCAATCGTAAATTCTGTACCTTTACCCAATTCTGAACTATAAGATAACTTCCCGTGGTGCTTGGAAGCTATAATTTTATAGGCAATAGATAAACCTAATCCTGTACCTTTACCAATTGGTTTTGTGGTGAAAAATGGGTCGAATAATTTGGTACTTACTTCGTTTGTCATTCCACAACCATTATCAGCAATCTGAATTGTTATATGATTGTTGGCAGACACATCAGTAGTTATAATAATTTGCGGGATAAAAGACTTATTGTCATTCTGATTTAATTGTGTTTCTATAGCATCGATTGCATTAGAAAGGATGTTGATTAAAGCTTGATTTAGCTGACTGGGATAACATTCAATTAATGGAACTTGATTATAATTTTTAACAATCAGTATTTCTGAAGTACCTGCTTTTAATTTCAAACGATTTTGCAGAATTAACAAAGTACTGTCAATACCTTCATGAATATCTACTTGTTTGAAGTCAGCTTCATCTAATCGTGAAAAGTTTCGTAGAGATAAGACGATATCTCGAATCCGCTGGGTTCCAACTTTCATTGATTCATGAATTTTGAAAATATCTTTTTTGAGAAAATCTAACTCCAGTGCTTCTACTTCATTCTGAATTTCTAATGGGGGATTTGGAAAACATTGTTGATAAAGTTCTAATAATTTTAATAAGTCTTCAGCATATTGCCTTGCAAACACGATGTTACCATCAATAAATGTCACGGGATTATTAATTTCATGAGCTACACCCCCGACTAATTGACCTAAACCAGACATTTTTTCTGTGTGAATCAACTGTATTTGAGTATCTTGAAGTGTTTCCAGGGTTTCTTGAAGCTGATTATTTTTATCGCTTAATTCTTGAGTTCTCTCTTCTACTCTTAATTCAAGTTCTTGATTGGTTTTTTCTAACGCTTTTCTGGCAATCTGACGTTGTTTTAAATATTCGTTTAATAATTGTAATACTATTAGCCATGACGGTATTAACATTACTAAACTTAAAAATACAAAAATGCTTGTGAGTAATAGTTGTTTGCGATATATTTTAACTTTATTTGTGACTTGTTCGGTGATAGCAATATTTATGTTTTCTACTCCATCATGATACTTAATTTTTTCTAACTTATATTTATTGCTTGATAACAGGGCTTGAGCTAATTCATTTTTGCCATTCTTAACAAAATCGAAAGATTGGTATTCCATTTCTACCAATTTTTGATTTGCACTATCGGTTTGTTTCGCATTCTCGCTAGAATAAATTTTAGGTGCTAATTCAATTGATTTTTGAATCGCTTTATCTAGCTTTGGCTCAAATTTTCGGTATCTTTTCTCCCACATACGATTGCCTGTAGCTGCATTCATCTGGGCTGACATTGTTAATACTTCATCTAAATAGATAATTTCATCACTGAGGGTTTGAAGCTTTAATTCGTATGTGGTTATATTCTCAAATCTTTGATAAGCTCGCCAAGTTAATATAAGCTGAGGTACAAACAATAATACAGTTAAAATTGCTGTTGCTTTGATAGTTCGCGATGGACGCTGAGTAACAAAGCGGTAGAAATTCCCAGAGTATTGGCTGATGTTTTTTTTATCAGCAGCCAAGTTGTTAAAAAAATTAGGTAACACTTTATCCCCGATTCACTAGCCATATTTTTAGATTTCCCATTTTTAGGATTCATCTAACATTGACTATGGCTAGATAAGCAGATAAGCAGAAAAAATTTTTTCATAACTCTTAACTCCTAACTCATAGCTCTTAACTAAGGAATAATGGGATATTCTTAAAGAACAAAGAAATGCGAAGTTATGATGAAGCCCGCAGCAAGAATTAGTCAGGTATCGCCTTCTCTAACTTTGGCGATCGCCGCGAAAGCGAAAGCGATGAAGGCGGAAGGTATTGATGTTTGTAGTTTTAGCGCTGGGGAGCCGGATTTTGATTCGCCAGCCCATGTTAAAGCTGCTGCAAAGAAGGCGTTAGATGAAGGTAAGACAAAATATGGTCCTGCGGCGGGGGAACCCAAGTTAAGGCAGGCTATCGCCGATAAGTTGCGAAGGGAAAACAATCTCAATTATCAAGCAGAGAACATCATTGTTACTAATGGTGGGAAGCATTCTCTGTTTAATTTAATGCAGGCTTTGATTGAACCTGGTGATGAGGTAATTATCCCCGCACCCTATTGGGTGAGCTATCCAGAGATGGTTAAGTTAGTTGGTGGCAATCCGGTAATTGTCATGACTGATGAAAAAAATGGGTATAAAATTCAGCCGGAAATATTAAGAAGCGCAATTACCCCCAAGACTAAATTATTCGTTTTGAATTCACCATCTAATCCTACGGGGATGGTGTATACACCCGAAGAAATCAAAGCTTTAGCTGAAGTTATTGTCGAGAAAGATATTTTAGTTGTTTCTGACGAGATTTATGAAAAAATTCTCTACGATGGTGCAAAGCATCTGAGCATTGGCTCCCTCAACGACGAAATTTTTGCCCGTACCATTGTTAGTAACGGTTTCGCTAAAGGTTACTCTATGACGGGTTGGCGTTTGGGTTATTTAGCAGCACCCGTAGAGTTGATTAAAGCAGCAACTACCGTTCAAGGTCATAGTACATCGAATGTTTGTACCTTTGCTCAATATGGCGCGATCGCAGCTTTAGAATCATCGCAAGATTGCGTTGAAGAGATGCGTCAAGCTTTCGCGAAACGTCGCAAAGTTATGTTGGAAAGAATTAATAGTATTCCAGGATTAAGTTGTGTTAAGCCAGATGGTGCATTTTATTTATTTCCCGATATCAGCCAAACCGGATTAAAGTCTTTAGATTTCTGTAAAAAGTTATTAGAAGAGCATCAAGTTGCAGTAATTCCCGGCGTTGCTTTTGGTGCAGATAACAATATCCGTTTATCTTACGCTACCGATATGGCAACTATAGAAAAAGGCATGGATAGATTGGAGACGTTTGTAAAGTCGGTTAAAGGTTGACAGTTAACAGTTATTGAATTGTATGGCGATCGCATGATTGGTAATCGGGCGATCGCTCTTTTTATTGTTTGGATTTAATATAATGCAATTGCAATATTAAACCGCCAAAATGCAATGCATATTAGCCGAAAACTTTATTATAGATATATAATTCAAATACGGAAATGCAATGCAATCGCTAAAAATATGAAATATAGTGAACAAATAACATTCCGAACAACGGAAAAAATCCTAACTAGAATAGAAAACTTGTCAAAAGAAAGAAAGGTATCAAAGGCTCAGATTATCAATGAATTACTAGAGAATGCTCTAGGAATTACTTCAAAACCCATTCCAAATATTTACGAAGAGCTAGAAAAAAAACTTTCCCAAAAAATGGATGAAAGAATACAGGAGATAAAAGAGGAATTAGAACAAGCAATAAAAAAATAAAAAGCCTGAGAGAGGAAAACCAATCTCTCAGGCAACGACATCATCACGCCTTAACAATACTCAAAGAACAGCCGTCTTCGTCACACGACAAGGCGGGCTAACTTTATCAGCGGCCAAGCATTGCAATTGCAATGCAATACAGTATACTCGATAGTAGCAATTGCTTAACGGCGATTAACTTACCTAACCAAGACAACTAAATAAAGAGGGGAATGCAGCCGACATTTGAGCAGTTAAAAGAACTTTACAGAGTCAGCGTAGAGCTAACAAATATGTATGTTTCAATTCATCTAGTCCGACTAGATGAACGAACAAGTAACGTAATTGTATTAGCTGGCGATGGAATAGAAGTTTATATTCATTTTGATGGAGAGGTGACAATTGCATGACTAAACCAAATTTCTCAGCAATGTCTGACAAAGAGCTAAGAACATACGTATTGGCAAACAAAGACGATCGAGACGCATTTCATATCTATTGTGACAGGATTTATGCCAAACCTGGCGTAAAAGTTACTTCTATGGATCAATTCGAGCAGTTAGTCCGAGAAAAAGAAGGAATTAACCGTTTTCAAGTTGATTAATTCGCAGTGCCTGAAGTTAATTAAAATCTCGCTGCTGCTAAATAAGTATCTTTCCCTTGCTCTGGTAAAGCTCTTAATTTCTGATTATTCAAATCGGGTTCTAATCCTAAATCTTCTAAAGGTATTAATCCTAATAATGCATCGCAATCTTCCGGCAATAAAATACAATTAAATACACCTTATCTTCCTTCAGTAGAAAGATTTAACATCTTAAAAAGACGAACCTTTTCTACTCCAGTTGCTATTTTGACATCTGCTTTTCTTTGAAGAGGTAATTCTAATTCAAGAATAATGTTTTTAGGCAAGCAAAGTCTGGTTGCGCCAGTGTCAACTAACATATCATTTAATGTTATCGAACGGATTTGTTCTTCAGGGATAAATCCTCTTTCGGCTAGAGTTAAATCTATTTGATTGGTAATATTGATTGAGGTTGTGACTTTACACATGTTTTTATTATTTGTAGATATCATAATTATTACCAAATAACATCTTTTAAATAAAACTTGAATAAACTAAATATTTTTTTGATTTTTGACTATGTTTTATAAATACATACTATATAATAACAATTTATCAATGTGTAATTTAAAAGATTTTCTCAAAACTGGCAAATTAGGAAAAATTCATCTTGGTGCTTCGTTAGAAGATATTATCAAGATATTAGATAAACCAAAACTAAGTACGCGAGTCAAACCTCAGATTGATATTTGGAAATATGATGATTTAGAGTTAATGTTTGATAATGCAATATTAAAACAAATAAAAATATCACTGAACGATACTAATCCTCAAATACCACTACAATTAACTAAAGAAGTTTGGGAAATAAATAAATTTATGAAACTAGAAGACTTGCTTAATATAATTGACAATTATGAGATAAGCTGGCGAGTTCATGAAAAGTGGTCTTTTGACAGACAATTGTGTCTTGAGACTGAGGCGGGAGTACTCTTTTTTTTAGATTTAGATAGGCGCGAATTACAATTTTTACTGGTAACTATTAAATAATACTATGTTTATCTTTATTCTAAATCTTCAAAACTATCTTGTTCGTACTCGGTGATAATACTATTTATTTCTGAAGCTGTGATGTCATCTTTTTTAGATTTTGTATATATAGTAAGTAATATTATACCTGTTGCTGTTTTGACGTAATAGATTAGCCGATAGCCACCACTTTAACCTTTTTGAATGTCACTATTGCGAACTCTGAGTTTGAAAATTGTATAATCAGTCCCAGCTATTTGGTTTCCTGGTAACTCTCCTCGTTCAAGTTGTTCGATAATAGGTTCTATATCACTGCGAATACTATGATATTTTTTCGCCAAAGCGCGTAGATTCTTAGCAAAAGTCGGCGCGATTTCTACTTTAATAAATTGCTGCTCAGACATCCTCTATATCTTTCCATAACTCAGAAGCGGGAATTGTTGTTCCAGTCATGGCTTCATTTCAAGCTTCACGAAAATCTTCTAAAATGATTTCTTTAGGCGTATCATCTTCGTCTTCTGCTTCTTCCGAAATTAGAACAATCACTTCAACACGACTATTTTTATTTAAGTTTAAAGGCTTATCTAAAGTAAGTTGCCCTTTTTCGTCAATCGATGCCATTACTTTAACTGCTTTCATAATTTTAGGACTGACACAATTGTCACAATACTGGTTGGTGCGTGACACTATAAAAGTTTATTACTACGTTTAAAAATACTAAAAGTGTCACAGCACCCTACAATAAAAATATGCAACTTGACTATATATTTCAACAATAACGTCAATTTAAATATAGATAACTCCCAACTCCTAACTCCTAACTCTTAACTTCCAACCCCATATCTTTCAAACCCTTTCTTAACTGCTCTGCTGCAAAGTGATTATTTTGCTTGAGATGCAAATCTATAGCTTCCTTAAAAGCAGTTAAACTATCATCTACATAACCAGCTTTCAACAAAACTACACCTAAATTTTGATAAGCTTGAGCATAATTTGGGTTTAAATCAATGGCTTTGACATAAGCTGCAATGGCATCTTTAAATAAACCCATTGCCTTATAAGTCATTCCTAAATTATAATATCCATTCACGAAAGAAGGGTCTATTTTTAAAGTTGTTTCGTAAGCTTTTTTCGCACCGTTTAAATCTCCTTTTTCTTTCAACAAGCTACCCAAATTATTATATGCTCCCAACTTTAATATCGGATAAATCGGTAATTTAGTTGCAGCTTGATAATGAGCGATGGCTTGCTGATAATTTTTTAAACGACTGTAAGCTATACCCAAATGGTAATAAAGTTCGTACAAAATTTCCGAATTTTCACTTTCAACAGAAACCCCTTTAGATAATAGCTGAATACTTTCAGTTATTTTTCCTAAATCAATATATAAAGCTCCTAACTTACTGCAAATATAAGCATCATCAGGATTCTTTGCAAAAAACTCTTCCATCGCGGCTTTAGCTCTTTCTAATTTATTTTTATTAGAAATTTGGCTTTGTTGATAGCCAGAATGTAAAATTGCGATTCCTTGTATATAACCTATTTGCCAATCCGGCTCTTTTTCTAAAATTTCGGAAACACTATCGTCAATCAAAGCGTGATATGGACGAGAAAATTTAATATCGGGATGCTTGCGAAATAGCCTTGAAACCATCGAATAAGGAGATTGCCCAGCACCAATTTCTTCACGTACTAAATTTATTAGCAGATATTCTTCTCTTTCTATCGCTTCTTTAATTGTAGGAATAATTTCTGGCGCTAAAGTTTCATCAGCATCTAATACTAAAATCCAATCCCCAGTTACATGTTTTAAAGCTTCATTACGGGCTGCACTAAAATCATTACACCATTCAAAATGATGTATCTTAGCACCATACCCTTGAGCAATTTTAACTGTTTTATCGGTTGAACCGGTATCTAATATTACTATCTCGTTAACAAACTTTTTGGCGCTGCTCAAACACTTCGATAACGTTGATTCTTCATCTTTGACAATCATACAAAGGCTAATTTTCATAATTAAGTCTTAGTTGTTAGAAATAATAAAATCAGTGAAATCAGTGAAATCTATTTAATCCGTGATATTTTTTTCAATAATCCTTATATTTATCTATAAATCCATAAAACTAATATTTTGTGCAAAAATATACATTTTTCAATATAAATTTTAAGATAACCGGTTAATTTTATGAACAAAATATTAAGCAGACGTTATCAAATTATTAAACAGTTAGGAAGAGGAGGTTTCGGGGTTACTTATATTGCTGAAGATTTACAGCGCCCAGGGAATCCTCGCTGCGTAGTCAAACTTTTTGAACCGGCAGCCCAAGACCCTTATACTTTAAATGCTGGTAAAATTCTATTTGATAGAGAAGCCGAAACTTTAGAAATATTAGGAAATCATGACCAAATTCCTAGACTATTAGCGCATTTTGAGGAAAACCAAAAGTTTTATTTAGTTCAAGAATATATCGAAGGACACGATTTAAGTGAAGAATTACTTCCAAATCAACAATTAAATGAAGCTAGAGTCATTCAACTCTTAGAAGATATTTTAGAAGTTTTAGCTTTTGTACATCAGAAAGGAAAAATTCACCGCGATATCAAACCTTCTAATATTCGACGGCGTAAATCTGACGGTAAAATCGTTTTAATTGACTTTGGTGCCGTAAAGGAAGTCAGTACTCAAATAGCAAATTCACAAGGGCAAACTAAGGTTACAATTGCTATAGGTTCTCCTGGATATATGCCCAGCGAACAGTCTAATGGTCATCCACATTTTAGCAGCGATGTTTATGCTGTAGGAATAATTGCGATCCAAGCTTTAACTGGGTTATTTCCTATAGGTATAGATGTTAATACTGGGGAAATTGATTGGCGAAATTCAACAAACGTAAGTCCTAAATTCGCAAATATTTTAGATACAATGGTTCGCTGTAATTTCAGTCAGCGATATTTTACAGCACAGCTAGCTTTGCAAGCTATAAAAACATTGTCGAATTCTAAAGCTACTTTTAATCAAACGCCAAATAATTTACTTACCAATCACTTACAAAAGACACAAAAAACTAAAAATATTTTAATTGCTTCTGGTATTGCAGGAGTTATTGCTGCAAGTATCGCTATATTACCGAATATATTTAACTCTAACAATCGAATTGAAGATTTTTCGACTTACCAACAATCAAATATCCTCAAAATTGGCAAAGACAAGATATAAATAATTTCATTACCAGGGAAGTGGTTGCATTTCTATCTCCCGAATCCGGCGAACAAGATAATTTTCGAGAAAAAGTTATTTTGAGCGTAGAAGAATATTCTGGAAGTTTGAATCAGTCAAAAGAAAATTTTACTAAAGAAATAAATCAAAGATTATCAGCAGCGAAAATTATTAACACTAGTTATACGACTTTCGCATTTAAACCGGCTTTTCAAATTATTTATACATGGAAAGATAAAGAAAATAATTTAGATTTTAAAAATTTACAAATCTGGACTTTGCAAGGTAATAAAGCGTACATCTTGACTTATTCAGCAGAGCAAGAAGATTACGATAATTTTATTCCCACTGTCAAAGAAATGATTAAAACGTTTGAAATCAAGAATTAGTTGTTCGTTGTTAGTAACTATGCAAATTATTGAAGATAACCTCACGGGTACAAAGATTACTGAGTTGCTTCGGGAACATCTACAAAATATGAATGAAATTACACCACCCGAAAGCGTTCACGCTCTTGATTTAGAAGCATTGCGAGCATCAGATATTACTTTTTGGACGGCTTGGGAAGATTCGGAATTACTTGGATGTGGAGCCTTAAAAGAACTAGATTCAAAAACTGGTGAAATAAAATCAATGCGTACTGCTACAACTCACCGACGTAAGGGTGTTGCTTCTAAAATTCTCGATCGCATTATTGAAGAAGCCCAAAAACGCGGTTACGACTACTTAAATTTGGAAACTGGCTCATTTCGGGAATTCGCACCAGCAAGAAATTTATATGAAAAATATGGTTTTAAATATCGAAGTCCCTTTGCTGAATATATTGAAGATCCCAATAGCGTGTTTATGACGAAAAAACTGTCAAAGAAACAAATAAAAATTGTTCGTAGTTGCCATGCCCGCGCCAAGCATATTTGGCGAAGACGGCGCAACTACGAACCTAAAGAAACCGGGTTTTGAAACTAATTAATAATTAGTCCATTTTAACTACTGATTCGTTGCTGACGGTAGCTTCATCAATAGGTGTCCATTCGGTGTGGAATGTTCCTTCTTTGTCGGTACGCTGATATGTATGTGCGCCGAAGTAGTCGCGTTGTGCTTGAGTCAGGTTTTGAGGTAAACGCTCGCGTCTGTAGCTGTCGAAGTAATCCAAGGAAGCACTAAATGCAGGAACGGCTATTCCTAACTTAGCAGCTGTAATAATTACTTCTCTCCAAGCGTCTTGTCTATCAAGAATTGTTTGCTTGAATTCGGGAGCTAATAACAAGTTGGGGAGTGAAGGATTTTGGTCAAATGCTTTCTTGATTTTGTTCAAGAATCTAGCGCGAATGATACAACCACCTTTCCAAATTCTTGCCATTTCACCAAGATCCAGATTGTAGTTAAACTCATTGGAAGCTTTGTACAACAAAGCCATACCTTGAGCGTAAGAACAAATCTTGGAACAGTACAAAGCATCGCGCACCATGTTTACAAACTTCTTGGTGTCGCCTTCATACTTTCCGCTAGGGCCAGAAATTTCCTTGGATGCTGCTATCCGCTCGTCTCTGTAGGATGACATAATCCGAGCGTTTACTGCTGCCACGATTGTAGGAATTGGTACACCCAAGTTAAGTGCATCTACTGCCGTCCAGCGTCCGGTACCTTTTTGTCCGGCTGCATCTACGATTAAATCTACTAAAGGTAAATTAGTTTCTTCGTCAATATAAGGGAAAATTTTGCTAGTAATTTCAATCAGGAATGAATCTAATTCCTCTGTCTTATTCCACTCAGTAAAAACTTCGGTTAGCTGATTGTGGTCTAATCCAGCGGCATTTTTCATTAAGTCGTAGGCTTCTGCAATTAACTGCATATCGCCGTACTCAATACCGTTGTGAACCATTTTCACATAATGTCCGGCACCACCAGGCCCGCAGTAAGCTACGCATGGGCCATCGTCCACCTGAGCCGCGATTTTAGTGAGAATGGGGGACAGATACTGATAAGAGCTTTCAGTACCTCCAGGCATTAAAGAAGGACCGTTGAGCGCACCTTCTTCACCACCACTTACACCCATACCAATGAAGCGAAAACCTTTGGGTTCTAATTCGCGGGTGCGTCTTTCGGTGTCTTCATAAAGCGAGTTACCACCGTCGATAATGATGTCACCTTCATCTAACAAAGGTGTGAGTTGTTCAATTACTTTATCAACTGGCCCGCCAGCTTTTACCATCACCAAAATTTTGCGGGGACGCTCTAATAAGCCCACAAACTCTTCCAAGGTATAAGCTGCTTTCACATTTCTACCCTGAGCGCGTTTTTCCATGAACGCATCAGTTTTCTCACGCGAGCGGTTATAAACTGCGATTGGGAAGCCGTTACGCTCTACATTCAGAGCGATATTTTCTCCCATAACAGCTAATCCAATCACACCAAAGCTTTGTAGTGTCATAAATTTTTCTGGCTTACTCTTACAATTCCTTTCTTTTATCTCTTAGGGTAGTCCGAGATTTTCAATTCGCTTCTAAAGAAGACATTAAGACTTTATTTAAAGACTAAAAATGCATCATGGATACACATAATTATTTTTAATCTGTATATTAATCAACAATTTGTTTCTCAAATTCGCCGTCATTGTAATATTTACTATAAATTAATTGGGCATGGGGCATTGGGGATGGGGAGACAAGGAGAGAGGGGGAGAAGGGGAAGAGGGGGTAGTAAAAATTATTCTTAATTCCTAACTCGTAATTCCTCACTCCTAACTTCTAAACAATTACCAATGCCCAATGCCTAATGCCCTATTCCCAACTAAATCTAAAATCCAAAGAAAGTTCTTATGACACATCTTTTGGCATTGATAGTCGGTTTTGGCAGTTTAGCAATCTATCTGGTGGCTTTCTTTTTTCCTGAAGTTCATCGCAAAAATGATTTTTACTTGAGTGGCTTAGGATTGTTTTATGCCCTTGTATTATGGTTTTTTTCACCGCGCATTGGTGGATGGTTTTTCTTGGGGCAATTAGCAGTTGTTGTTTTATTGTTTTGGTTTGGGTTACAAACATTTTCACTGCGTCGTCAAGTTACTCCCTCAATGCAGCAAACCCCGGTACCAAGCGCTGAAGCTGTGACAAGTTCTGTGAAAACCAATTCGCTGCAAGAACGTGTGGGAGGATTGTTTAAGACAGTAAGCGGTATTTTACCTGGTAAGAAAAACAAGACTACTGCAACTGCAACGCAACCTGCGACAGCTTCTACCACTGAAGATACTGCTGCAACAATTGGCAAAACTTTAGCTGACGCAATTGATGAACAAACTCCGGTATCGGATGCGCCTGTAAAAATTGTTGATAATACTGATAAAACTACTACAGAAACTGTTTCGGAAGCTATTTCTACAGATACCGCAACTACTACAGAAATCCCAGAAGCAACTCCACCTGAAGCACCACCCGAAGAATTAGTAGAAGCTGCTGAAAATGCTGATGCAGAAGAAAAAACCATACCTCCTGTAGAGGAAATTGCACCCGATGCCGAACTTGCTCCTCCGGCAGAAGCACCACCAGAAAAAATCCCACCAACCGATTCACCTAAAGAATGAGTAAATAAGCCTGCATTACTTTTTGTTGTCGAATCCATATATAAGTAAAAGTAAATCCCCTCCACGTTAATTTTCCGGAGGGGATTATTAGTTAGGAGTTAGGAGTAAGTAATGAGTAGTGAGTAGTAAGTTAAGAGTTATGAGTTAGGAGTTAAGAGTGAGTAGTAAATAAAGAGCAGCGAGTAGCAAGTAAAGAATTAGGTTTCGGGTGAAATAAGAAGCACTATTTCAACAAGAATTATTTTCACACGCCTATGGTAGACATGAGCATTGCTACTCGTTACTTCCTACTTCCTACTTCCTACTTGCTCTTCCTACTGCGGTGTTTTTTGTAATTCGGGCTGTTCTTCTGGAACAATTGCCCCTTCTACAGGACAAACTTGGATGCAAATACCGCAGTCGATGCAGGTAGCAAAATCAATCCAAAACCAATCGGTTCCTTTGACGTTTTTTCCAGGTCCCGGATGAATACAGGCTACGGGACAAGCATCGACGCAATCTGCAACTCCTTCACAAACATCAGTAACAATCGTATGTGCCATTTTCAGTGAACAGTTATCAAGTTATCAGTTAACAGTTATCAAGTTAACAGTTAATAGCAGTTAGTAATTGCAATTCTATGATTAGCGTTCAATTGCAAATTGTAAATCTTCAATTGTTCACTGCTTACTGCTCGCTGATTCAACTATTTTAGAACCGTCGGCTTTTATCCAGGCAATTTGGGCGATTTTTCTGTCTTTGGCGTATTCGCGAATGGCTTGAGCATCTTTTTGGCTTAATTCCATTTCTACTTTGACTAAGTGAGTTGAGGAGCGCAGTTTTTCTGCATAGGCAAAAGCTGCTGCGATCGCGCTGGTGTTTTCTGGCACTACTAACCAGTCGCTGGCTAATTGTGTTTGCGGTAATTGCTTAGCTGTTGAAAGTACATGGTATAAATCTTCAATAAATAAAGCGAAGCCGGTACCGGGTATATCTTTTCCTTGGGGATGATATAGTCCCAGTAATTTATCGTAACGTCCGCCAAGTCCTATGACTCTTGCTTGGTTATCAATATCGCTAACTACTTCAAATACAATTCCAGTGTAGTAGTCGAAGGTTTGAATCAAGCTGAGGTCAAGCACAAGAGAACAATTCCCTTGGGATTCTATCAACTCTATTAAGGCTTTGAGATTGTTGACAGCTTCCTGTTGCTCGGCATCAAGATTTAAAGTATTAATTTTTTGCAGCACATCCGCACTTTTGCCGCGTAAATCTAACATTATTTTGGCGCGATCGCGAAGTTCTTCACTTAGGGGTAAGGTGTCTATAGCCACTCTATCTAAGTTGGCAAGAGCGCTGCGGATTTTATGCACTAAATCGTCAGGAAAGGCTTTGAGTAAAGAGCGAGTAATTCCAGCTTCACCTACAACTAAATGCCAATTCTGTAGCTGGAGCGATTGCAAGCAAGCGGCGACTAATAACAATACTTCAGCATCTGCTACTAAGCCATCACTACCTAATAACTCGACTCCAGCTTGATAAAATTCTTGCTGACGGTTGTGCTTGGAATCTGGCGCTCTTCCAAAAACGTTGGCATTATAGTAAAGCCTTTGGGGATAATTAACGCCAGACATCCGCGTTACCGCAGCACGAGCAATAGAAGCCGTTAATTCGGGACGCAATCCCAATTCTTCTTCTTGGATGTTTTGCAGTTGAATTACCGTCGAGCGCTCGATTGCACCTCCTGCCATCAAAGTATCTATACGTTCTAAAGTTGAGGTAATAATCCTGTGGTAACCCCAACCTCGAAACACTTGTTCTAGCCTGTCTTCAATCCAGTGTTTTTGAGCTACATCTAAAGGTAATAAATCCCTGGCTCCTACTGGAGGTTGATACACCATTATTTTTTCTTCCCACCGAACAATCCACCAAATAAACCGCCACTTTCAGATTTTGCGGATTTACTTGCGACTTTCTCACTTACAGTACTCTTTTTACCGGCACCAGGTGAAGTTTTCTTTAAAAACTTATCAATTTTTGTCTTTCCTTCTAATGCTGTTTGGTCTTTGGGGTTTAATTGTAAAGCGCGGTCAAAGTGAATTTTTGCCATTTTAATTTGATTTTGCTTCATATAGACCACTCCAATCAAGCTATGGCACTCACTACTATTTGGCTTCATCTTCAAAGCATCTTGCAATTCTACCCGAGCTTGTGATAATTGATTCTTAACAATTAATTCTTGGGCACGACGTAAATAACCAGCGAAAACTGGGTCTTCTTTGGGTTGTGGTGGTAGGGAGTTATTTCCTACGGTGGTATTAGAGCTAGATGCTGATGTAGCATTTGTTGCCGACGAAGCTTTTAAAGATTGACCCGCACTCCGCATCAAATAAACTAAATTCAACTCGCTGATTTGCGCGATCGCTTCTAAGGCTTGCCCTAATGTTTTATATTGAATTTTGGCTACTTGGGATATGGCGTTTTTATAAGCACTGTCATAATTAGGCGTAGCTGCTAGCTGTCTGGCATTCTCGGTGGTTAATTCTACAGAAGAGGAATCTTGAGCTAGACGTTTTCCTATTTGCGCTAAAACAGCAGTGTGTTCGGCGCGATTCTTTTCCTGAGAAAGGGTTTCGTAAGCTGGATTTACCAACTTTGATAATAATTGACTAGCTAATCGCTTTTCATCATCGTTAGCCGCCCCACAGCTATCGGGATGCAAACGACGCGCAATTTTTAGGTAGCGTTTGCGGACTTCTTTTGCATCTGCATCCACTCGAAGGCACAAAACTGCATGGTAATCTATAAAGTCATACTTAAATAGACCGCGTTCTATTTGAAAAGACATAAAGCAATTTATACTAAAAGGAACATTAATCTTACTAGTTTACTTCTACACCTTGGGTGTTTGTCAGTAGTTGATTGTCCGTAAATTTTTTATTAATTACCAGTATCAGTTACTAGTCAATTGTCGTAATTAAATTAGTGTTTTGATATTTATAGCTGGATTTAAGGTTGAATTTTAAGGAAATACAACAGCTTTGAGCGAATTTAATATTTTACATTTTCAGAGTAAATACTGATTAAATTTGCTATATAAAATAAATTTTATACTATTATCTAAATATAGTTCTAGTTGAATTTATTGAACTTTTTATTTACTTGAAAAAAAGCTGCTTGAAAGAAAATTGTAGATTTTTTAATTAGATATTTATATAACGGGGATTTTGATAAGTTTATCTGCGTAAATTCCGAAGTGATAAAAAACATTGTTTTGAAAACCTCAACTGTTGAAAAGCTAGTAGTTCTACTTCATACTGTTGAGTGAAATTTACAAGGGCAATATTATGGCAGGCTACAATCCCGATTTTTTAGGGAATGGGATTAATCTTCCCGTACCCAGCTTTGCTCCATCGTTAGCAGGGGATGTACTCCGTAGTTCTTTATTGGAAGATGATATTTTTGCTAACTATATTAATTATTCCATCATCACCAATCGGGTTCGACGTTCGACAATTGTTACTTGTGCAAATATTGACCAAAATCTGATAAAAAATGTCCGAAGAAAACGGGGTTGGGATATTGATACTCGTATCGGTGCGGACTTTCAACTTGATAACGATTACTACCGTAACAATCCTTGGGATAGAGGACATTTGGCGAGACGAGGTAGTTTAGCCTGGGGAAAAACAGAAAGAGAAGCCAAACGAGCTTCCGACGATACCTTTTATTATCCCAATGCAGCGCTACAGCATGAAAATTTTAATCAAGATGAATGGTTAGCTTTAGAAAATTGGGTATTTGACCTCAATTTAGATAGTAACGGTAAAATAACCGTGTTCACCGGGCCAGTTTATGGTGATTTTCCCCGCACTATTTCCCCCCAAGGAAGAGAACCCGCATTAATTCCTTCTGCTTTCTTCAAAGTAGTTTGCTTTGTAAGTAAAGATAATAACGAACTTGATGTCCGTGCTTTTTTGATGTTCCAAGACGAAGAAGCATTACGGGACAAAGAAGGTAATAAATTGTTTAATTTCCAAACTTATCAGGTGACAATTACCGAGATTGAAAGATTAACGGGATTAGAATTTGATGACGAGATTTACGAGAAAAATCCCTTGCTATTCAACGAAAATCCCGAAAAGCAAGAACAACTTCATATCGAAAAATTTCCCGAAAGAATTGAGGTTGATGCACCTGCGGAAATGATTGCCAAAGGTGAAACTAGGGATTCAGTTGCTGTAGATAACGCTGCGATTTTCATCGCTGCTGCGATGGTAAATCCATCGGGAGATGAGCGAAAATCCGAATGGGTTTCTATAATTAATCTTTCCTCAAAACCAGTGAATTTAGAAGATTGGACATTATCGGATACCAAACACGAGCCATTACAGCTAAATTCAGTTTTGAAGGAACAACAAAGGATATTGCAACCAGGGGAAGCAGTGAGGATACAGCCATTAAGCCCGGTAATGCTATCAAATCGTGGTGGGGTAATTAGTCTTTACGATAACCAAGGCAAAGGAAGACGGATTGATAGGGTTAGGTATACCGGGAGAGAAGTTGAGCGGGAAGATTTTACCGTGAGGTTTTTGAGACGGGGTTGATGAGAGATTAGGCTAAAGGTTATCAATTTGACGAGTTTTGCACATCCGCTCGGGGTTGCAAACCCCGAGCTAATAGCGAAAGTCCTATAAATAGGACTGAAATACAATAATCTTATTCATTTATTCCGAAGATTTGTAGAGACGTAGCACTGCTACGTCTCCCGACGTTTTGGAGAAAACCAACAGCGCTGACTTTCAACTACAAATACTGTTATTTTTGGCACCTTCATACAAACAATTCAGCTTTTCTTTCGTCGTAACTCATAAAACTTTAACTGTCGCAACTCCTTGGAGAACATCCCAATTCATTGATTGATATAGACTAATGTAACGTTATTATGAGTGTCAGAAAAAAAGTGATACGTCTAAGCGGTGATGAACATAAAAAATTACGCAACGCCATAATAAGTGCTTATCCAGCCAAAGTTGATTTAGAAATTATGGTTAAGGAGGGATTAGAAGAAAATCTCAATGCAATAGCTGGAGGAGAAAATCTTACTCAAGTTGTTTTTAACTTAATTAAATGGGCTGAAGCAAGAGGAGAATTAGAAAAATTAATTACCGCTGCATATAACAAAAACTCAGGTAATCCAGAATTACAGGAGTTTTATGTCTTCTTCGAGCAGCGGAAACAACAAGGAATAAAAAAGCAACAGAAAGCACCTACAGCATTTGGGTTACCCCTGCGGATATTTAAGTTTGAAACTGTGACGGTGGATGCAAAGGGAGAGATAGTTAAACGCGATTCTAATAAGGAAGCCAAATTTTTTGAAGAAGACTTGGGTAATGGTGTAACCTTGGAAATGGTTTCTATTCCCGGTGGTTCATTTAAGATGGGCTCGTCACCAGGAGAAAAGCAGCGAAGTCAAAATGAAGAACCGCAGCACACAGTAAATGTACCTGCTTTTTTTATGGGTAAGTTTGAAGTCACTCAAGAACAGTATCAAAAAGTGATGAAGAAAAATCCATCTCGCTTCAAGGGAAATAAACGTCCCGTAGAAAGGGTTTCCTGGCATAATGCAGTGGAATTTTGCAAAAAGTTGAGTCAAAAAACAAGATGTACCTATCGTTTACCCAGTGAAGCAGAATGGGAATATGCTTGCCGCGCTGGTATTACTACGCCATTTCACTTTGGCGAAACGATTACTGATGAGTTAGCTAATTATCGTGCCAGCATAACCTACGCCTCCGAACCAAAAGGAGAATACAGGGGAGAAACTACCCCAGTCGGAAAATTTCCACCCAACAGCTTTGGGCTATACGATATGCACGGGAATGTTTGGGAATGGTGCCAAGATACCTGGCATAACAATTATAATGGTGCACCCAAAAACGGCAGTGCATGGATTGATAATAATAATCGTTGTCGAGTGCTGCGCGGTGGCTCGTGGATCGATAATCCTGATTATTGCCGTTCTGCTTACCGCAACATCATCTACCAAGTCTACGATTACGACCTTTTCGGGCTGAGGGTTGTGTGTAGTGTCGCGCCAGGTACTTTTAAGTAGCAGTTTATACTTTACTCTTTTGCCCTTTGCTCTTTTATTATTTACCCTTTGTACAGCAATTGAGCTTCTTAAATATTTTGAAATTTTTATAATCATAAATCCCTCATGATTCAAATCAAAGCCATCACGGATGCAATTACCAATTTGACGGATGTAGAAAACCGCTTTGGATTTATCCGCTTTAACCTCGACGATACTTGAGTTTGTGTAGGAGTATATTGAGTAGGTATCGACTTGGTAACGAGTTTGAATTTTGAAGATTTTTACGAGATAAATAAAAAATGCCACGCTCGGTTAAAGTACGTACTGAATTGATATCTCAGGTAAAGTCTGCTCTACCTCGTAATGGTTATATTCGTCAAACCGATTTAGCTGAGTATTTACAAATATCTCAATCTACTATCAGCAGTTTTCTTAACGGTAAACCCGTCGATTATTTGAATTTTACTGAAATTTGTCGGGCTTTAAATATAGAATGGCAAGATATCGCGGATTTAATGGTAGAAACTTCAACTATCGCACCTAAAATATCAAATTCAGAAATATCTTTACCATCTCACTATTTAGAGTATCCATCCGGTTTTGTACCGTTAGATTCGCCATTTTATATAAGGCGATCGCCAATTGAAGAAAGATGTTACGAACAAATTCAACAACCAGGTGCTTTAATTAGAATTAAGTCACCCAGACAAATGGGTAAAACTTCACTTTTAGCAAAAATTATTGATAAATCGCAATCTCAAGGAGACTGTACCGTAACTTTAGATTTTGAGCTTGCAGCAAGCCAAATTTTTGTTAATTTAGATAAGTTTTTACGTTGGTTTTGTGCCAGCATCGGTTTTGCTTTAAATATTCCGAATAAAATTGATGATTATTGGGATTTAGCTAATATTGTTGGCAGCAGTATGGCTTGTAAAGCTTATTTCGAGGAATACTTGTTACCAACAATTAATAAACCGCTCACTCTTGGTTTAGACAAGGTTGATAAAATCTTTGAATATCCAGAAATTTATCGCGATTTTTTTGGATTGCTGCGGGCTTTACATGAAGAAGGTAAACGAAGAGAAATTTGGAAAAAGCTGCAATTAATTATTGTACATTCTACAGAAGTTTACGTTCCCCTCGATATTAATCAATCACCATTCAATGTCGGCTTATCAATAGAACTACCCGAATTTAATCATCAGCAAATTTTGGATTTAGCTCAAAGACACCAACTAAATTGGGATAATACCGAAGTTGATAAAATCATGAATTTAGTCAGCGGACATCCGTTTTTAGTTCGTCTTGCTATCTATCATATAGCTTGTAAAAATGTCTCTTTAAGTCAAATATTAGAAAACGCTACAAGTTCAAAAAGTATTTACTCAGAACATTTACGCCGTCAAAGTTTTATTCTGACGCAACAACCGGAATTAGCAGAGGCTATGAAAGATATAGTTAACAATAGTAATCCTACATTATCGACAGTTACTAAATTTAAATTACAAAGTATGGGATTGATTAAGTTGCAGGGAGAAAATTTAGTACTGCGTAATAATTTATATCGTCAGTTTTTACGGGTTTGATTGGATTCTTAACTACGACCTTATATCTTTTCCGTTTATATTGGAATTATTTAAAGTCTCTCTTCTTTCTCTTTCCTCTGCTTGCTCTGCGTACTCTGCGGTTTATCTTAATTATTCCGGTGCAACCGGAATTGATATTACATATTTGGCGAAGACAGCGCAACTAAGAACCTTTCTTCTCAACTTTCCAAACATCAGCAGCTCTCGCCAACTCCTGACTCAAACTTTCATGTATATAACCGTTAGTAGCTAAAATCCTTCCTGAATCCATCTGAAAATCACCACCATCATAAGCCGTTACCTTCCCGCCAGCTTCCCGTAAAATAATCACTCCAGCGGTAATATCCCACGGTG
Source organism: Rivularia sp. MS3 (assembly GCA_019192545.1). GTDB lineage: Bacteria > Cyanobacteriota > Cyanobacteriia > Cyanobacteriales > Nostocaceae > Rivularia. The sequence goes on from JAHCMI010000001.1 coordinate 134,692, forward strand.
ACAAACCTCTTTCCCAATATCCATCCAAACGTCCGCAAGCAGTATGAGCTAAATCCAGTGCAGCAGAGCCACCACGTCTTACTCCCTGGGTTAAATGGGTTAAATGACAAAATTCTGTATAATTGTTATCTTCAGTCTCGCGACGGTCATATGCGAAACCAGTAACTAATAAACTTTTACTTAATTCTGAAGTCTGAGAAACGTTTATGGGATGACGATTGCAACTTGCTCCCAACCCTTGAGCGGCACGAAATAATTCGTTATGAGATGGGTCGTAAATGACACCAACTTGTGGAACACCATTAATTAATAATCCAATCGAAACCGAAAACAGGGGATATTGATGAGCAAAATTAGTTGTACCATCTAAAGGGTCAATAGCCCAAAGATATTCTTGATTTTGATTGCCTAATTTACCGGATTCTTCGGCAAGGATAGCGTGTTCGGGTACATGACGGCGTAAAGTTTCCAAAACCACTGCTTCGGAAGCTTTGTCAGCTGCTGTCACCAAATCACCGGGACGTTTTTCCGCAGTTTTACCTTCTACTTTACCCAAATAACCTTGTAAAACAGCACCAGCAGACAAAGCTGCTTCTGTGGCGATATCGAGAAAAATTTGTAAGTCAGGCATAAATTAGGTTAAAGGTTATAGGTTATAGGTTTAGAGGTACCAATTACCAATTCGCATTTATCGATAAACTCTACGAAACTCTGAGGGAGAAAGCCGCATGGGGTTGTCGGGGTTCCAAATTCCTTCCCCCATTAGTCTAGACCAATGCTGTGCGCGTTCCAAGCGGGAGTCGTATTTATGGTTAGGCGATCGCGCTGTAAATAATGCGTGTCCTTCCTTAACTAATTGTTCGTTGATTAAGTTGTCATTTTTCCATACGTAAGCTAAGGTTCGTCCGTATTTATCTTTGGCTTCTGCATCAAACTCCAATCTAACGGGGAATGATTTGTCTTCAATTAACTCTATCAAGCGTTTTCGAGAAGCTTCTCCCCAAGGGCGCTGACGCACGGGAGGAGAGCTAATACCAGTCAAGCGCACCTCAGAAATTAAACTGGGCTGTTCCCGAAAACCCATAACTTGTAAAGTTTGTCCGTTAACAACCCGCACAACTTTTATTTCCACCATCCCCGCTTGAAACTTGTCTTTTTTTGCTTGGCACCCAAATAACAGCAATAAGCAACAGAAAACTAAAAATAGGCTGCTGACTTTGATGGGATTTTGATGAAAACAATTCATAATTTTATTGTGTCAACGCTATGGTGCGTTAGATGATGTCGAAAACTTTTCCGCCTTAACAGATGAATTGTCGTGCATCTAACACACCCTACAACTGATTAAATGGATTTCACTGATACGGATAATTATTGATTAACTTCTAACTGCTCACTTCAATCATCTTCAAGGGGTAATCCGGCACGAACTCTACCTTTAGCAAAATAACGTCCGAATTGCAGTTCGTAAACTTCGTCTTCGTCTTGGGTTTCGACTTCTAAATCCGAACATGCATAGCTTACACACAATAGAGCATAACCTTTTCTTTGTAGATGAGGGGATAACCCCACAGCTTCGGGTTGAGAAATATTTCCTTTGATTACTCTTACGGCACAAGTGGTACAAGCACCATTGCGACAAGAAAACGGTAACTCTACACCTTGTTTCTCAAAGCTATGCAAAATGTAGCGATCGCTGGGAACTTCTAAAGTACGTGTAATGCCTTTTGCTCTATCTCGAACTGTAACTTTGTATGTAGAGGACATGATGATTTCGGATTTTGGATTCGGTAATTATAGAATTATTTTCTCAAGGATTGCAGTTTATTTGATTTCAATGTAAGATATCATCTTGTGGCACCTGGAGAGGTGGCCGAGTGGTTGAAGGCGCAGCACTGGAAATGCTGTTTACCCGAAAGGGTAACGAGGGTTCGAATCCCTCCCTCTCCGTTTTCAAATTAAATGTATATTAAATATTTCAAGCTAATTTCAAGCTCAAAGTTGTTTTAGCTTTACTTAATCCCATGTATATAAAATGCGTGGGTTATTTTTTTATATCAAATGTATTTTTAGTGCAGATTCGGCAAGCCTAGCTATGATGGGGTATTTTGACTTTTACGAAAATATCTATTTCCAGCAAAAACACTATATTTTTATAAAAAAAAGTATTTTTTATTACTAAATAGTCTCAAATATATTGAATTTTAAATAATTATGTAATAGTGATGATGACGTTAAGCAAAGGTTATGGTAGAGGTATTGCCGAAAATTAACGTTCGGATTAGTAAACCTTAATGTCTAAGGATTGTCTCAAAATTGGAATCAATAAAAATCAGTTTTAGGTAAAGGAATGAAAAGATTGGCATTGCTGATTGGGGTAAGCGATTATGAATACGAGTTGAATCCCCTGCCAGGTGCCCTTAAGGATGTTGATGCGATGCAACGTGTTTTGCAGCATCCAGGTATGGGTGATTTTCCCGTAGATAATATCAGAGTATTAAAAAATCCACAGATACCAAATATGAGTATGGAGATTGAAAAAATTTTCTCTAGCTCTGGGAAAGATGATTTGGTATTACTATATTTTTCTGGGCATGGTATCAAAGATGATGACGGTAATCTTTACTTAGCCAGCAGTCAAACTTATAAGCATCCTAACGGACAATTAATTACTTCGAGTACGGTGCCTGCAAGTTTTGTACACAACATAATGGATAAAAGCCTTTCTAGGAGGCAAGTAATTATTCTTGATTGTTGCTTTAGCGGTGCTTTCGCTAGGGGTATGACTGTAAAGAATGATGGGCATGTAGATATTAAAAGTCAGCTGGGAGGAGAAGGAAGAGCGGTTTTAACTTCTTCTACTTCTACTCAATACTCTTTTGAGGAACAAGCCTCGAATCATTCTATTTATACGCGCTTTCTTGTGGAAGGAATTGAAAATGGTAAAGCTGATATAGATGGTGATGGTGTGATTTGTGTTGACGAGCTGCATGAATATACTCGTACAAGAATGCAGAAAACCGCACCTCAAAGCAAACCTGAAATTTATGCTTTTAAAGAAGGTTATAAAATTCAGCTATCTAAGGTAGATGTAGCTTATCAAAAAAGTTTATCGCTTCTGAGAAATCAAATAAATTTTGGTGAGTTAAAGTTAGGAGGAACCCAGCAAGTTCAAAATGCTGACGGTTCTTTATTACAATTTGATTATCTACCCAATTTTTTAGAACCGTTTGAGTCATTTATTCACAGTTTAATTAACCAATTATCATATTTTCATACTAGTCAAAATAACCTAAATAATCTATCAGATACTTCTGAATTTCAAATATTAGAATCAATTAGAGAAGCTTCGGAAGCTGATTTTGTATTTGTAGTTGAAAATGATAACTATAATAATTGTGTTGTTAAGTTACAAAGCAATTTAGCAGATAATATCGATAAGAATGCTTATATCAATATATTAAATACTACAATTTTTCCAATAATTTCTTACGAATCAGTTTTTAATCCTTCGTATCATGGAACATACAAAATTAATGAGTATGGCAATCATTACGCTAATGCTTTCGCGATTATACCCTTACAAATGCCTCCGAAAGCTGAAATTATGGTAGTTTGCGGCTTACGCTGCAATTCATGTTTACTCTGTGATGCATATGGCAAAATTTTATCGAGTTTTTATCAAAGCACTCAAGAGTCATTAGAGCCTATGTTTGTGGAAGCAGCTATTATTGATGCTCTCAAAACTGATTTTAAGTTTGTTTCTAAATCGCTATACGACAGACGGTTTCAACTATTTTGCGAACGATTACAAAAAATGGTTGTTTATTTTGAACCCGTTATTTGTATAGATGCTAATGAATTTTTTATCAGTGGTTGGGAAGCTTTAGCTAGAGATACTCAAACTTTAACTGCTCCGGTTGATTTATTTCAAACTGCTGAATTATGGGGTTCTCAATTTAAAATTGAATTAGACCAGTATTTTCTCAGAGTTGCGGCAAAAAGCTATAAACAAGCCAGAAAATCAAAACAAAGAAGACTCACTGATGTTGTCCCATTATCAGTTAATGTATATCCAGAATCTTTAATTAGCAAGGCATATTGTGAAACTGTCAGAGAAATTATTAAAGACAATATTATTTCTCCACGCAACTTAATATTAGAAATATCTGAAAAATCTGAATTACCGAAGTTTTGTGATGGTGTCAGATTAGAAAATCCTTTAACTTGTTTCAAAAATAAACTTTTAGAATATGTTCATCAATTCAATATTAGATTTGCAATTGACGATTTCGGAGTTGGTCATTCTTCTGTTTCTCGGTTGGCAGGTTTAAATCCATGTCATGTTAAAATTGACCGCGAAATTCTGCATCATCAATCTAATAATTTAATTATTAATTTCGTTCACCAAATAGTTAAATCTAATAATTTATATCCGCCGAATGTCATTGTCGAGGGTGTAGATGAAGAAACTCCTATTAGTTTATATCAATTGAAAGAAATGGGTGTCACTTATGTTCAAGGACATATTATTGGTAAACCCGAACCAGAAGTTTATCGTCTCAGTCAGCAAAAGTATGAGGAATTAAGGAAAATGATTTTGGGAGAATAGTTCATTAGTAATTAGTAATTGCGAATATTGAGTTGAGGGTAGTAATAGTAGTTCGGGTTAAAGGCGCACTAATTATTTATGATGCAACCTAAACCAACATCAATATGGTGATTTTATATAAGATATATTTTGAATAAAGTTTGCTTTTAAAGCCGGATGTTGGGTTGCACTCCGTTTAAATCAACCTACAAGTATGGATTCAAATAGTTAAGGTGATTGCTTTTTTATCTATAATTATTTAACATGAATATTGACAATAAACAGTAATATTAAAATTATGACAGTACGCGATAAAGCCATAGCTAAAATTAATAATCTTCCAGATTCTTTAATTGAAGAAGTCAACGATTTTATAGATTACTTGCAATGGAAGCATGAGGCTAAAACCGCTTCATCATGGCTAAATTCAGAAGAATTTAAAGAAATAGCAGAATCAGATTTTTCTAGTTATTTATCTAACTTGGAAGATTATGAAAATCGCTTGGCTCGTGGTGAAATACAGTGGTAAAAATTAAGCAAGGAAATGTTATTCTATGCGATTTAAATCCAGTGGTTGGTACTGAGCAAGCTGGTATTAAGTAAGTCGGCAGAAATAAACAAAACTATGTAACAAAATGTAAATTAGCTTGAAACCCTTACTCCTACTGCCTACTGCCCACTGCCCACTGCCTTGTCCTAATTACAATTTTCAACGCCAACCTACTTAGACCTGTTGCGATCATACAAATTGACAAAGCAAATACTGTTAGCCCTCATACAATAATTGCACCTTTTACTTCTAAAATCCGGCGCGCGCTTTTACCTTTTCATGTATTGGTTCCCAAGGGAGTTGGTGGATTAACGCAAGATTCAGTCATACTTTGCGAACAAATTCGAGTAATTGATAAATCTAGAATCATTAAAGTTATCGGCTTGTTAGATGAAGACTATATGATGAAATTAAAAGTAGCTTTATCTAACATACTAGGTTTGAATGAATCCGATTAAAACAACTGTAGTTTGAGTTAAAGGCGCGGGATTTATTTATGAATATGAAGTATTGAGAATGCAACCTAATCGCTAAACCCAATTACCAATTACTAGATAAACTTTGTATTCCTAAACACATTTACCTTAACCCATAGTTCTTGTAAACAATCGCAAAGCAAAGATATTCACTTAGCGAGCAAAAACTATAATATAAAGTTTGGCAAAAACTTTAAAATAAAAATACTTGCAGTATCGCTGCACTCAGTTAAGAATTAATACGGTAAAGCACGCGGAGTAATAAGACGGTGAGTCAGTCATTTGATTACGATTTAGCGATCGTCGGCGCTGGAGTAGGTGGACATGGCGCTGCCTTACACGCTGTCAGTTGCGGATTAAAAACTGCAATTATTGAAGCTGGTGATATGGGGGGGACTTGCGTTAATCGCGGCTGTATCCCCTCGAAGGCTTTACTTGCTGCTTCTGGAAGAGTACGGGAGTTACGCGATGCTTACCATCTCAAATCGATGGGAATTCAACTCGATAATGTTCGATTTGAAAGAGAGGATATCGCCAATCATGCCAATAATTTGGTGGCTAAGATTCAAGGAGATTTAACTAATTCTCTGAAGCGTCTGGGTGTTGATATTATTCAAGGCTGGGGTAAAATCGCCGGGAAACAAAAGGTTACGGTTGATATGCCCAATGGTGAAAAAACTATTACTGCTAAGGATATTATTCTTTCAACTGGTTCTGTTCCTTTTGTTCCACCAGGGATTGAAGTTGATGGTAAAACCGTATTTACTAGCGACCAAGCGGTAAGATTGGAATGGTTGCCGCAATGGGTAGCGATTGTTGGTAGCGGCTACATCGGTTTGGAATTTTCCGATGTTTATTCGGCTTTGGGTTGTGAAATCTCGATGATTGAAGCTTTACCTGATTTAATGCCGGGATTCGATCGCGATATTGCTAAATTAGCCCAAAGAGTATTAATAAATCCTCGCGATATTGAAACTTATTCGGGTATATACGCTAAAAAGATTATCCCCGGTTCCCCGGTAATAATTGAATTAGCAGATTTTAAAACTAAAGAAGATGTTGATGTATTAGAAGTTGATGCTTGTCTGGTTGCTACCGGAAGAATTCCAGCTACGCAAAATATTGGTTTGGATTCGGTAGGGGTTGAACTTGATAGACGTAAGTTTATCCCGGTTAATGATTCGATGGCGGTATTAAGTCAAGGGGAACCTGTACCTCATTTATGGGCAATTGGTGATGCTACCGGTAAGATGATGTTAGCTCATGCTGCTTCGGCTCAAGGTATTACAGCAGTTGAAAATATTTGCGGTAGAACTAAGGAAATTGATTATTTAAGTATTCCCGCAGCTGCATTTACTCATCCAGAAATTAGCTATGTGGGAATGACTCAGGAACAAGCTAAAGACAAAGGTAAAGAGCTAGGTTTTGAAGTTGGTGTTTCTAAAAGTTATTTCAAAGGTAATTCTAAAGCTTTAGCAGAAGGAGAAGCCGACGGAATCGCCAAAGTTATATACCGCAAAGATACCGGAGAAGTTTTAGGAGTCCATATTTTCGGACTTCACGCAGCCGACATTATCCACGAAGCTAGTGCGGCGATCGCCAATCGTCAAAGCGTCAATTCCCTGGCTCATTTAGTCCACGCTCACCCCACACTTTCGGAAGTTTTGGATGAAGCGTATAAAAAGGCAGCAGTCAGTTAACAGTGAGCAGTGAGCAGTAAGCAGCGAGCAGTGAGAAATAGTTTTGTACTTACTACTCGCTACTTACTACTCGCTACTTTAAGAATCCAATTACCAATTACCAAACATGCAAATCCGTCGTCGTCCCCCCAATCCCGATATTGCCGTAATGTCTTTGCGGTATCAAATTGCTGATGCTGATGCTCAACCGAACAATATTTTAGAAGAAATTATTTGGTATAAAGAAGCGGAAGTTGACCAAATGCGCGAAAAGCAATCTTTACAGGATTTGCAGCGTCAAGTTGCGAATGTTCCACCCAGTAAAGATTTTTTGGCTGCTTTACGTCAAGGTAAAACAAAACCAGCTTTAATTGCAGAAGTAAAAAAGGCTTCTCCTAGTAAAGGAGTTATACGGGAAGATTTTGACCCCGTACAAATTGCTCTTGAGTATCAAAAAGGGGGCGCTAGCTGCCTTTCCGTACTCACAGATAAAAAGTTTTTTCAAGGCAGCTTTGAAAATTTATCTAGGGTACGGGAGAAAGTTGATTTACCTTTGCTGTGTAAGGAATTTATTATTTATCCTTACCAAATGTATTATGCAAGAGTTCGCGGTGCTGATGCTGTTTTGCTGATTGCAGCAGTACTCAGCGACAAAGATTTACAGTATTTTGTCAAAATTGCTAAGGCTTTAAAATTGACAGCCTTGATTGAAGTTCATACTTTAGAAGAACTTGACAGGGTTTTGGCTATAGATGGTGTTTCCCTCGTTGGTATCAATAATCGTAATTTAGAAGACTTTTCTGTTGACTTACAAACTACTTGTAAGTTATTACAGGCAAGGAATAAACAATTACAAGAACGCAATATTCTTGTTGTGAGCGAATCGGGATTATACACCCCATCCGATTTAAGTTTAGTCGCCCAGAGTGGTGCATCTGCCGTATTGATTGGTGAATCTTTGGTAAAACAACCAGATCCAGCTTTAGCTATTACCAATCTATTTACCACATCTTCATAACTAACTTTTTCACAACTTCAACCTATAAGCTTGTTAGCTGTGTAAAAATTCATGTATCAAACACTTCGATTCGAGTTAAACGAATCTCAACCTATATTTTTTCTTAATTTTATGGAGCAAATTCCTCTTCCTTCACCCATACATTACGAATTATTGCTGCAATTGCTTGAAAGGCAAACAATGACAGCAGTTAATCAAAATCCCAATTTACGGAATCAGGTAAATCAATTAATTATTACTCTCCGTAAAGCTGCCGTGCAACAAAAGCAATTAGAGCAGGTTTGTCAAGTTTCTTCTATGGAAGTCTCCCATCGCTGGTCTATCAATCACCTTAGTTCGGGACAAGTAGCAGCTTCTGAATAACTGACAGCTACCGTAACAGCTAGTAGGGCAATACAAAAGTATCGCCTAAGTTTTGTCGAATGGTTATTTACCATCAGAGCATATAAAAATCTAGTTACATATCGTTAAGCTTGAAGAGCAATATATAGCTTAACCTTCGTTACTAAGATTATTTTTTGCCCTACAGCAGTTTTCCATAGACTAGCTTGCTGTGTTTATTGTACAGACCGCATAAATAATAAAATAGATGTTTAATATACCATTAAATTTAATTTTAATCACAAAAAATTATTTTTAATTATCTGGTTAAAGGTTTAATCATTATAGGTAGCGGACGTTGCGTGCAATATTAAAGAATAAGCACTGCAAAAACCAAAAGAGCGAGTTGATGATTCAACTCGCTCTTTTAATTTATATACCGTTACATGTGGAATCAGTTTTCGCAAAAAGTGGAGTCTTTGCAACAACATATTTCAATTCTCCATATTGCACTACTCATTATCTATGCTGTTTCCAACCAGTCGTAAATTTGCTCTAACTGTTCTAAGGTAACCAAACCATACTGCCACAGAATCATGGGCAGCGGACCTGGATCTTGCTCGCTATGCCTCAAAGCTACTGCTAGCGAAGCAGCAGAAATTGATAAATCGTCTTGCAAAAAACGAATCAGTCGCGAATAAGTAGATTGTGTCACTTTTGTCTCACCTCCTTGGGTAGGATGTATTGTCATATATCTATCCATTGTGCATCCGTAGCTAGTAGCCAATAATTCATTTGTCACCGCACGGTTATTTACTAAACGATTGAGTACAGCTTTTCCTATGCCTGCGGCAGAAAGGAGAATGTACGGGAAATAAATATTTTAGCTTGATTTATTATCAATAGTCTCAAGTAGCACTTTGCTGATTTTTTAAAAGTTTAATACTTTCTACTTAAGTAGTGACAGCTAATTTCATTTCTTGTAACAAAGATTCCATAGCCTATACTCCCTTATTAGCGACTGTTTACACGTACACCAAAAGGAAGATTTTTGCGATCGCTTTTAGATTTTTACTTGACTTTAACTTGCTAACTAGCTATTAACTAGCTGCAATGCAAATCTTAGCATTACAATCGCTTTTTATACCACTATTATTGATACTTTTTTATCAATAATCTATTCAATATATATCTATTCAGCTATATAAACAGATATGCCCAATTCATTTATTAAGTAATTATGGGGATTTAATTGAATTAATTATTACTTTATCTCCTTTTTTAAGTCCTAATTCCGCAGCTCTTCCAGAGCGCAACTCAATTACTTGGTCGATAAGAGTTCTTGGCCCATATGTAGGACAAGGTGCTTTGGTACAGGGTGGTACAGAATTTGCAATATATTGGACTATTCCTTTATGCAGAAAAAGCATATCTAGAGGAACAGGTACGTTTTTCATCCAAAAGCTGACTGGTTGAGGAGAATTAAATTCAAACAGCATTCCCCGATTATCAGGTAAAGCCGGTCTGTGCATTAATCCCATTGCTTGCTGCTGTGGTGTGCGGGCTACCTCTAGTTGAATTTTTGTTCCGTCAGGAATTGTTGCAATCGCAGAAATTGGTAGTTCTTGACCTAATTTATTCACGCTTTGAGAAGTTTGAGATACGGTGATATCGGGAGATTTTGCTGGTGTCTGTTGAAAACAACTTGTCAGTAAAATACCTAGGGTTATCGGCAATAATAAGCGGTAATATTTCATGAAATTTTTAAATAATGCTCCAAATTACATTGTTTTTAGGTTTTGCATTTTAGCAGATAATTCACAGAGGTATTCAGAATTTACTATATAATTGTGTTTTTTGTTACTAGTTAAGGCTGACTCATAAGCTCTCGCTACTACAAATCATCAATCAATATAATTAACTAATATTACTTCCGCGTTTATTATTTCAACTGACTGTATAAGTTCGCTATTTTTTGGAGAATAAATCTATAAATATCCGCAGTTATTTATGAAGCAACTAGCAATTAACGCTTTGCTCCTAGAAATTTTTCAGATAGCTAAAAAATTAAGAATCTCTTAATACATAGCCGACACCTCGTACAGTTTGAATTAACCGTTTTTGACTTTCGTCTTCAATTTTTAATCGCAAATAACGGATATAAACTTCAATTACGTTTGACTCGCCCATAAAGTCATAGCCCCAAACATTTTCCAGAATTTGCTCGCGAGTTAAAACTTCGCGAGGATGTTCCATTAAGTACTTTAACAGTTCAAATTCCTTCATTGTCAAATCGATAATTCTTTCGTTGTTAATAGCCCGACGAGTAGCTAAGTCTAAAATTAAATCTCCAAAACGTAATTGTTCTGAAGTATCTATATCGGGTTTCAAATACAACTTTACTAAATTCATAAAATTTTCAGAGCGGTAAGGTTTGAGGAAATAATCATCCGCTCCTGCTTCTAAACAAGCGACTCTATCATCAACTGAATCTCTTGCCATTAACATTAGTACCGGAGTACAAACGCCGTTACTCCTGAGATTTTTACATAGTGAAATTCCTGATTCTCCGGCTAACATTCTATCGACAACAATCAAAGCTGGTTGTCTATCGCGGTTATGTTGTAAACCGGAGGTTGTATTTGAGGCTAAAATCGGTTCGTAACCAATTTCTTTTAGGTCTGAAGAAAGCTGATTTGCAAGCTTTTCGTCGCTTTCTATCACTAAAACACAAGGGTTGTAAGCAAGATTCATTCGATTTAATATTTTAAATTTACGATTTTATAACATTTCTTTATAAAGATGCACCAATATCTTCTGGAATCAGGGCAATTGAGCATTGCCTAATACAGAATTAATACGAGGTTTTACAATTAAACTTTATGCGAATAAAAACAATTTATCACTTCAAACAAGTAATTATGCGAAGCTATAATCTAAAATCTTTATAAACAAAAGAATAAGAATATCTTCTTTCTTTGAATTAATCGGCTTAACAGGAAACAAAGTAAAACTCTCCAACCAAGCTCAATCGTTACACTTTATAAACAGATACTTTTTATCTCTGAGTGAAAATTAAGACGTAAAATTTTTGTAATGGTTGCTATGAATACAATTTATTTATACTTATTGCCTTTTCTACAATGTTTTAACACGTCCAAGTTTTAGTCGAACATACGGAAATATACCATTATATTTAAGATTATTTTTATAATTCTGTTTTCTGGTTGCAGTGTAATGCTGCTTTTTGAGGCGATCGCCGAATCACAATTTGACAAAAAAGCAGAGGGTAAGTGTAATTGCCTCTACCAGTCAATGTTTGCTTTAACCCACGCAGGTAAATACCGGCTTGTGTAACCGCGACTTACAGTCGCCGGGTAAATTATTAATTAGACTTTTAAAACATCCTCTGAGCGAGGTATCAAAAATGATTTAATCTCGCTCTTTTAAGGATAGTTTTATGAATTCATGCCGTTAATAACGGTTTAAGGAATTTCTACGGAAGTTGGTTTAGCAATATGAGGTAAACCCCAACCTAATTTTTCTCGTAAAATTTGAAAGAATTCCGGCGATTGCAGACGAATAAAACGAGCGCTATAATCTGATTTTTCGATTGTTAAGCGGTCTTCTGGTAATACATAACACCCACCATTACCATCAACTGTCATGACTAATTGAGTTGCATTTACCGGATGAATATTAACCAATTCGTTATCGGGAAATACTAAGGCTCTTGAGGCTAATGAATGGGGACAAATAGGTACTAGCTGTAATACTGCCACACCCGGAGCGACTACAGGCCCCCCAGCACTTAAGGAATAAGCAGTAGAACCCGTTGGCGTAGACACAATAATACCATCTGCGGCTATATCCACGGCTGCATGACGACCAATTGCAATCTCAAAATGGCACATGGAAGTCAAAGGCTCGCGATGCAATACCATTTCATTTAGACACAAGGCTTCCCAAAGTACGGTTTGTTTGCGAAACACTTTGACGGCGAGCATGGCTCGCTCTTCGATTTCGTAATTACCTTCTAAAACTTGCTCTATTGCTAATGGTAATTGATTTACATAAGCTTCTGTTAAAAAACCCATGTGACCGGTATTTATTGCCAACATCGGAATTCTAGATGGTGCAACTTGCCTAGACGCGGATAATACCGTACCGTCTCCACCGAGTACTATAACGAATTTTGTAGACGAATCAAAGCCGGGGGGTGTAAGTCCCTCAATAGGGGTATGACATACAGGGCTACGCGGAGTCGAATAACCCAAAATTCCACCTATACCCGTTGCGATAGCTACATCCCAACCGAGATTGGTGAACTTTTCTTGCAATTCGACAGCGATGTCATTCGCTATCGGCTTTTCGTCATTGTATATAATGCCTACTTTCGGCACGCTCAAATATCCAACTTAAAGGAAACTTTTTTTATTAAATTTATAGTTACACAAAATGTGTATCTAGTACATAGTTTGGAACAAAGAATAGGGCATTGGGCATGGCGCATAGGAAATTAAAGTTCTATAGGCAGGAGTTATTCCCTTCTCGGCAGAAGATTACTTAATTAATTGAGGGGAGTAGGAGTTATTAATTCAAGCAGACAATTTCTAACGCCCCATGCCCTATGCCCTATTGCTTTTAAGAAGATTGCTTAAAAGGTGTTCTTTTTTCTTTCTTTTTCTTGCCTTTATTTTGCTGATAATCTAGTTCTCTAAGCTTTTTGGTTATTCTATTGAAATATTCTTGCAAATAAGATTCTAAAGTAGTAATTTCGCTTTTATCTATACCAAAGGCTTTGTATGTCTCATCCATCGAAGCGTCTAATGGTTTGCCGCTTGCTAAAACTTCTGTAAAGGAAAGTCTATCGGATACGTTCCATCCCCATTGAAAGAAGCGCAATATATTACGGATGGTACGAAGTAAACCCAAGGGCATCCGGGTAATTCTAGCTGTTTTGCCGGATAAACGCTCGCACAGGTTGATAATTTCTTGGGCACTCCAAGCACGAGTTCCTACTACTGGAAATGTTTTGTTCTCGGTTTCTTCTGCTTTTAAAGCTTTGATGGCAAATTTGGCTATGTCTTGAGTATCCATATAAGCTATGGGTGAAGAGTCTCCCGTTACCCATACTGGTTGTGCTTCTAATATGGGAATGCCGTATTGTCCAATCAAACCCTGCATGAAGCCTGCTAGCTGTAACACGGTGTAGTTCAAGCCGGATTCTGCTAAAAACAATTCCGTACACCGCTTAATTTCCATTAAGGGTACTTCGGGATAATCTTGATTATTTAATATGGAGAAAAAGATAAAACGTTCAATATCTGCTGCTGCTGCTGCTTTTATTAATGCAACTTTTCCATCCCAATCTACTTGCTTGATACTTAGTGAATCTGTGGGACGAGATGTTGAAGCGTCAATTACGGCTTTTACACCTTTCATTGCTGCTTCTAAGGTTTCGGGATAGCATAAGTCCCCCCGCACTAATTCTGCACCCCACTCTTTTAAAAATGCTGCTCTTTTTGAACTTCTTACCAGACACCGTACTTCGTAACCTTCATCAATGGCATGACGAGCAACCTGTCTTCCCAAGGTACCGGTAGCACCTACTATCAATATTTTCATCAGGTTTGATTAAAAAAATGTTAACTTTTATTAAAACAATTTTATCAGAATTGTTTTTTTAAGCAAAAGTGAAGCTAAATCTGTTACTAAACCGTTCTTTGTTTGGCAGAGACTGCTTTCAAAGTCTCTAGCCAATAAGTGAAGCGTGTTTCCGCGCTTAGTATGATTTTTTATTCTGGTTCTGCACCTTGAATTTTAAGTAGCAAAGTACCTATAGCCCAACCAATGAAGATTAAGCCGAAGGATAATACAGCTGCGTTGAACATTTCGCCGCCCATTTTAGTTCTCCTTATTAGTTAATTATTAAGTTAAGTGTATCAGAGTGGTTGTTAACTGGGCATTTGCTCATTGGGGATGAGAAGTAATTAAAATTGTTAGATTCCAACTGTTAATTTTTAACTCCTAACTCTTAACTATTTATATGTATCAATTAAATCAAGAAAAAGCTATGACAAATTTAAATTATCGTCCGCGTTTGGCGATTACTTTGGGTGACCCGGCAGGGATTGGCACTGAGGTTATATTAAAGGCTTTGGCGGATGGTACTGTTGGTCAAGACTGCGATTTAACTTTAGTTGGAAACCGAAGTTTATTATTAAAAAATTATACCAGTTTCAAGGAAAATGGAAATATAGATTTTCTAGCGAATCCGGCTGAGCTATCTATTTTAGATGTGAATTTACAGAACAATATTCAGGATAAAGTTACTATCGGCGTGGAAAATGCGGCGAGTGGTGCGGCAAGTTTTGCTTTTATGGAAGCGGCTATTGCTGCGACGCTTGCTGGTGATTTTGATGGTATAGTTACTGGACCAATTGCTAAGTCTGCTTGGAAGGCTGCGGGGCATGTTTATCCGGGGCAAACGGAACTTTTGGCACAGAAAGCTGGTGTGGAAAAATTTGGCATGTTGTTTGTGGCTCGCTCTCCCCGTACTAATTGGACTTTGCGAACTTTACTTGCAACTACACATATACCTTTATGTCAAGTTCCCGAAGCGCTGACACCGGAATTGATGACTCTTAAATTAGATTTACTGGTGGAATGTTTGGAAAAAGACTTTGGAATTGAAAACGGAAACGTTGCGATCGCGGGGTTAAATCCCCACAGTGGAGAAAAAGGACAGTTGGGGTGTGAGGAAGCGGATTGGTTAATTGATTGGTTGGAGGAAGAGAAGAAAAAGCGTCCAAATTTAACTTTGCAAGGCTTGATTCCGCCAGATACGATGTGGGTGAAACCTGGACAAGCTTGGTATGGTAATAAAGATGTTTCTGTTGCAGACGGTTATTTAGCGCTTTATCACGACCAAGGTTTAATTCCAGTTAAGTTAATGGCTTTTGATAGAGCGGTTAATACTACTATTGGTTTACCTTTTATTAGAACATCTCCCGATCATGGAACGGCTTTTGATATTGCTGGTAAAGGAATTGCTGATGCTACTAGCATGAAAGCTGCGATTGAGTTGGCGAGTGAGTTGGTTTGTGTGAGGTTGGGGAGTAGATAGAATTTGTAAATGTACTCGCGTTTGATGTTGAAGGTTAATTAATAGTAACTTAATGGTAATTTTCGTATTTGATGCAGAATATCAAGGATATGTAGCAGAAGTTCCCGAGCTTCCTGGTTGTGTTAGTCAAGGTAAAACCTTGGATGAAGCAGTTGAAAATATCAAAGACGCGATAAAAGGATATATTTACGTCTTAGAGAAACATGGGAAACCTTACCAAAAGAAGGTTGTAATTTAAATGGAACGTTTATCAAATATTTCGGGGAAGCTGTTAAAATATTTTGATTCAGACGGCACGATTCAAAACCTACTTTATCAGTTCCCAAGCAGGAAAAATATTTATTGGTTTACTAGCAACTTTCCGTTTGCCTGAGCAGGGTTTTGCTCGTGTACTTAAAGATTGCATTTTAACTTCTAAGTAATTCCGAAAAAAATTTTATCTAAAAAATACTTCGCATTCCTTAATTTTTCGGTTATGCTATTTAAATTGGTGATTTAGATAACCTTAATCAACCGAAATTTCCACACTTCACACACACTATTTACCGAATCAGCAGTTCTGAAATCCAATGAAG
Source organism: Rivularia sp. MS3 (assembly GCA_019192545.1). Lineage (GTDB taxonomy): Bacteria > Cyanobacteriota > Cyanobacteriia > Cyanobacteriales > Nostocaceae > Rivularia. The sequence continues at coordinate 151,031 of JAHCMI010000001.1, forward strand.
CTGCTGATTTTTTTTATTTTTCGATAATTTATTTCCACAATGTATTAACGTATACCTTTAATCTCAGATATAAATAATAAAAATATCCCCGAAGAAGGGGACATTTAACATAGAAGATTAAGTATTAGATGTCGGTGCTTCCCCTAATGGCATTACAGCGGTAACTTGAGGTGCATGAGCAAAAAATGCTATACCTCCGCAAGTGGGGCACTGTACTTTATGGTCTATTGGTTCGCTGCCGTCGTGATGAGTTTGAATTAATAGGGGTTGGTCGCATTTGTAGCATTGTGTAAAAATACGCGGGCTATCGGTGTTGCAGTCTACCACCGTGACGGGTTGAAACTTTTTTGGTATTGGTGGTTTGGGTCTTGGTTTTGGGATATTTTCTGATTGTGTCATTAATTTATTATTTTTCTAACTTTGCTTCGGTGTGTTTTGAGAACTTACACATAATGACCTATTTTTCAATTATTGCAAAATTATTCAGTTTATATGCACAATGCACGAATAATGAGAAGGAAAGTAATATAAAATTTTGAAGCTTTATTCATGTTCTACCGGAACCGCGCACAGTGCCGCTAATTTCTAATTATGGGGGTGTAGTGCGCTCGCGACTTTAGTCGCCAGTCCCATTACTTTTTGTGGTATATTACTCGAAGCGGTAATGCGCACATATAAAAAGCCTAGTAGGTCTAGCGGACAGACCCCGATCCGGAACCCTGGGGGCAATAAGCCCAAAATCTTGTACAAATATGGGAGTCAAAGTGAAAAATTTAATAAATCATTTCAAATGCGGTCGGGCAGTCCGTGTGAGCTTGTGGACGTATCCAAACGGGGAGGTTTGAATATTTTCGTATTTAGATTTCTAGGGCGGACGGTTGAAGCAAGAATCCCCTTCAATTAATTGATGGGGAGTGTCAATCGTACAAATAACCGAGTGCCTTTGAAGGCTTACATTTTAAATTATCTTAATCCTTATTAGGGATTAAAATATCAGAAAAGAATAAGGCGATCGCGCTGTATTTAAGTTGATATTTCACTGTAGGGTGCTTGTAAACTGCTCCAAATTATTCGATTATTTCTTCTGCTTGCTGATGAATGGTTTCTAATTCTTCGGGGGACATTTTATCAAGATTCCTTAAAATAAAGTTCATTCTTCCTTCATTCTGCAATTTATCTCGATGCCGATTAAGGAAATCCCAATATAAGAAGTTGAAGGGACAAGCTGTTTCTCCGGTACGTTTTGAATGCTTGTAAAAACACGATTTACAATAATCGCTCATTTTATTAATATAGTTAGCTGATGCTGCATAAGGTTTTGATGCGAGTAAACCACCATCTGCATATTGTCCCATGCCGATGACGTTGGTTTGCATCACCCAGTCGTAAGCGTCAATAAATGCTGCATGAAACCACTTTTCTAATTCTTGCGGCGATATTCCGGCAATTAAACCAAAGTTATTTAATACCATCAATCTTTGAATGTGATGAGCGTAACCGGTATCCATCACTTGAACTAAAATTTGATGCAGACAGTTCATTTTAGTATCAGCATTCCAAAAGAATTCGGGTAGTGGTTTATGATGTTCAAACCAATTCTGTTGGGGATAATCTGCATCGACATGATGGTAAATCCCGTGCATATATTCTCTCCATCCCAACACCTGACGGATAAAACCTTCAACGCTATTTAATGCAAGTTGATTTTCATGATACGCTGCTTCTGCTGCTTGAATTATTTCTAAGGGTTGAAGTAAACCAATATTAATGTAGGGAGAAAGCATAGCGTGCCACATTGTTTCTTCTCCCGTTACCATCGCGTCTTGATATGGCCCAAAATCTGGTAAGCGAATGTCGATAAAATATTTTAGTACTTCCAATGCTTGTTTACGAGTTACTCCCCAACGGAATTCTTTTAAGTTTCCATAGGTGGGGGTATCAAGGGAATTAACTTGTTTAATGACTTCTTTGGTAATATCATCTGGTTCAAACCATAAAGGTTCGGGGGTATTTAATTTACCTTTGGGTGGTTTGCGGTTTTCCTTATCGAGATTCCATTTACCACCAACAGGGCGATCGCCTTCCATTAATACATTAAAACGTTTTCTTCCTTCTCGGTAAAAGTCTTCCATCAACAACCGCTTGCGATTCTTAGCCCATATATGAAATTCTTCAGAATTCCATAAAAATTGATTGTTGGGAAGTAAGTTGATATCGCAAGGTAGTTTTAAATTTTCGATGGTTTGTAGAAATGGTTTGTCATTAGGAGACATTATTTGTAATTCGTCAATTTGATTTTCGTTTACCCATTTAAGTAGGGGAGCTTGAAAATCTTCTGCCCCAACGTAAGTTACTGAATAACCTTGTTGACGTAATTCTTTTGCAAAATGCCGCATTGATGACCAAATTAATACCAGCTTTTGTTTGTGATATCTAATTTGTTTTATATGGGAATAGGATTCAATAAGGATTATTTCTACATTTGAGGGGTTGTTGCAATTTTTTAATGCTGAAGAAGTTAAATAAAGTTGATCGCCTAATATCCAGATTCCTATTGTCATTGTTTGTGATTATGATTTTGTTTTTAGTATAGATAAGAAAGTAATATAGTTTACAATATTATTTCGTTGTTATTTTAAAAAAAATAATTTTAATAAACCGCAGAGAGCGCTGAGTACGCAGAGGAAAGAGAGTCGTAGAGAGATGATTTGTTTAAATAGAAAATTATAAAAATTAGATGTCAGATAGTGCAACATTTGAATTTGAAACTACTTTAAAACAGGAAATTCTTAAGTATGAGATTTCATTCTTGTGGTGTGGTCTGGGATATTCCGCACATATTTATAGTTATCCCGATTATGCTAATAGAATTTTTTGTACCCTAGATTATATTTTTGGTTATTCAGAGGAGGAAGTAATGATTCGGAATGTAGTGACTTATCTTCTAAAAATTGCAGTTAACCGAAAAGTTTATTATTACCGATGTGCAGATTTTACTCCTCTAACAGATGATGCTTTTCCGATATTAGATATTTCTGTAGATGATTTATTTAGAGAAGAATTTAGACCTGCATTAGGAGCTTCAATCATGCAAAAATTTTTATTGTCATATCTATGACTAAAGTCACGATTAAAAATAGGAATTTAGATATATATCAATAAGAGGTATTTGGTACTTTGTTCTCATGGATATTTTGGTTTTAATTTTTATAGTAGATATTAAGCAAAATAACAAATAAACCAAGATAGATACTATGTTAATTAAGGAAAATAATTCAACTATTAAAGCACCGAATGCTCAAGGTTTATTCAAAATTATAGATAATTTATCTGAGGCTAGTGGTAAAGATGTACCTCAAATTGTAGAAATCGAGAAATTACGTTTTTGTAAACAAGGTAGTTTTGGTAAAGCTTGGGCTAATTTTCTCGACGACAATAATTTACAACCGTTAACTACTGGTTTCCGCCGCAAGCAGTTACATGATGGCGTTCATGTTTTAACTGGTTATGATAGCAGCCCGATTGGTGAAGCTGAGTTACAAGCTTTTTTATTAGGAGCGAAGTTTAGTTTGCTTAATTTAGCTATTGCTATGGGAACATTACGAATGATTCGCAAGCGTTTACCCAATCAAACTAAAGAAGCTAGAGAAAGAATGTGGAAAGCTTATCAACGCGGACAAAGTTGTAATTTTAATCCCGATACGTGGGAGCCTGAATTACTTTGGCATTTACCTTTAGAGAAAGTTAGAGCTAAATTTTATCTTTAAATTTTGTAATAGAGGATGATATTTACTTAGTTGAAAAATTTACTACAAATTTTTTAGCTAATACTTCCTCTACATATTCCATGATAATAGGTGATTGTGCATATTATAATTCATTGTCCCAGACGGAATATCTATTTCCTGAAATATTTCTATAGTCTTTCCTGGCTTAATGCCTTTAATTTTCATTGGTTTTAGTTAATTACGTAATTTAGATATTTGATTTTTAGCTTTTTGTCGTTATCTTCCATTCTACTTTTTTAATTATTGTTTAAATTAATATTTTCATGCAAACCAATTTTCTATTTGTAATTCGGCAAAATTAGCAAAATCTGATACATTATTAGTCAAGAGGATTAATTCGTTAACTTTGGCAATTGCAGCAATTTGACTATCTGCAAATGATGGTGCTTTACCAATTTTCATCAAACGCGCTCTTTCTATAGCGTGCCATTTTGCGGCGTTAGCATCATAGGAGATAAGAGGTATATTAGGTTCTATAACTTCTTTAATATATTTTTCTATGATTTGACGTTTTTTAGATTCTGGAAGACGATAACAACCAAAAAGTAATTCATGATAGACAATAGTAGTTGTGACAATTTCATGTTCATATTCCCGCAACTTTGTCATCACATTTGAATTGGGAATTGGCCGTAATGGTTCAGAAATAATATTAGTATCTAGTAGAAATCGCCAACTCACAAATTTACCTCTCTTCCTGATGAGTTATCCCGTACATCAGTAAATATTTCTGGTTCAATTCCTGCTGTTTCTAAATCTTCTTCCTGGCGAAATTTTTCTATACTCTCGTAAAGTGTTGCTTGATTATTTACTACTTTTGTAGATTCTTCATAAGTTGTATAAATTATAATTTCTTCCCCATCAGGAATATCTATTTCCTGATATATTTCTATAGTCTTTCCTCGTTTGATGCCTTTAATTTTCATTGGTTTTAGTTAATTGGGTAGCTTACATCATTAATTTTACCTTTTTCTTTATCATCTAAAGTTTTACTTTACTGTTTGGGATTATGTTAGGAGCATCCCAAATGTGCAAAATTGGGATGCTCCCATTATGTTGGAATTTTTATTCCTAGAGACGTAGCAATACGCCCTGTCTCTACACACAATATTATGATGCATATAACAAGGCGATCGCTGTTTCCCAACTAACTACCCGATTCCTCAATTTCCCATAAAACAAGCTTTTCACGGTTTCAATTTCTTTTTTCGTCAATTCTTTCTCAAGATGATTTACATAACTCAAGCGTGTTTTATTATCGGAAGCTGTAAACCAACGATTTAATAAATTCTCGGTAATGTAAAGTTGAGTTGTATTCTTCTGTTGATTTACTTCTACCTGTAAACCTGCTTCAATAAAGATTTTTTCTAAATCTTCTATATCCCAATTCACCATCGCATCTTCAGGGTTGGAATATATAGCTGATTCTGCTGCGACTATTTTCTGAAATAATTTTTGGGATAACCAAGTTTTATCTAGGAGATTATACAACCTTTGACTGCGACGAGGGATAGTTTCTCCTAAAATAATTTTCCCATCTTGATTCAATCGTTTTACTAAATCAAGAATAATATTCAATTTATCAACTTCTTTCCCTAAAGCATTTCGTCCGATAATCCTGTCAAATTTTACTTCTACAGGTATTTCCGATAAAGAAGGATGAATCACAATCGGACGTGTTAATTCCGGAAGTAGGTTACTTTGTTCAATCAAAGCCAAAGCGTCTTTTTCATTCCTAACCCAACTATAAACACCACCTTCAGGAACTCTTCTGACTGCTTCCCAAGTTAATAATCCGCTTCTGGCGTTCAAATCTAAAATTAAATGATGACGCTGGGGATTTGCTATTTCAAATAATTTATCCCTAATTAAACTTAAATTTTCTCCTACTTCTCCCAAAGTTCTCTGCAACCAATTATCTACATTTTTATCTTTCTCCCCATAACTCAACACTTCCACCGTCTCTTCCACCATCGCAGCTAATTGTGCTTCCCTTCTCCTTTCAACTTGAATTTTAATTAATGCTTCCTCACCAACATCGGCAGGTTGATAAAAAACTTGTCCCTGTAAACTTTGAGGTAAATATTGCTGTTCTACCCAATGGTCGCGATATGCGTGAGGATATAAATAACCGGCACCATGTCCAAATCCTTTACTATCTCGATTTGCATCTTTGAGATGATTGGGAATTTCCTTTTCTTTCTCTTTCTCCACGAAACTTAAAGCATCAAAAAATCCCATGACGCTATTCGACTTGGGAGCATTCGCTAAATATAAAGTTGCTTGCGCTAAATGATATCTTCCTTCTGGCATTCCGACTCTATCAAAAGCTTGAGCGCAGGAATTTACGATTACTATAGCTTGGGAATCTGCTAAACCAATATCTTCACTGGCTTGAATTAACAACCTTCTAAATATAAACCGGGGATTTTCTCCCGCATAAATCATTTTGGCTAACCAATACAACGCTGCATCTGCATCCGAACCGCGAATACTTTTGATATAAGCGCTGATAGTATCGAAGTGAGCGTCTCCTTCTTTGTCATACAATACCGCTCGCTGCTGAATTGATTCTTCTGCTACTGCTAAATCAATTGCAATAACTTTATCTTTATTCTTTGAAGTTGTTTCAACAGCCAATTCCAAAGCATTTAATAAAGAACGAGCATCACCATTAGCTACATTAACTAAATGGGAAAGAGCATTTTCGTTTATATCAACTTTTAAATTACCGTAACCGCGATCGCAATCGTGAAGTGCTTGAAATACAATCGCTTCAAGGTGTTTCTCTGACAACTGCTTTAATTGAAAAATCCGCGAACGACTTACCAAAGCTTTGTTAACTTCAAAGTAAGGATTTTCGGTAGTAGCACCAATTAAAATTACAGTACCATTCTCCACATGAGGTAATAAAGCATCTTGCTGAGACTTATTAAAACGGTGAACTTCATCAACAAATAAAATAGTCTTGCGATTGTAATACTTCCTTTCATCGGTTGCTGTAGAAATTGCATCCCGAATATCCTTCACCCCAGCCAATACAGCATTAATCGCAATAAAATTAGCCTTGGTTGTATTAGCAATGATGCGAGCTAAAGTTGTTTTACCAGTACCCGGAGGACCAAAAAAGATTAACGAAGATAATTGATCTGCCGAAATTGCCCGACGCAATAAACGTCCCGGTGCAATTATATGCTCCTGTCCGATAAATTCATCAAGAGTTCGCGGACGCATTCTTGCTGCTAAAGGTGCTTGCACAGAAAGTTGATTTTGGTAATTTTGCTCGAATAAATCCATTTAATTTGGGCATGGGAAATTAGAATTACAAGAATTATTTTTATACCTATATTAAGCAATATCAGTATAATTATTGATTAAAATCCGCCTTTTTATTAAATACTAAAGTTTGAATTAATACTTTTATCTTCTTTTTCCTTTTTTCAACCTTATTTATAGAATAATGAAAAATTTTAATTGGGAAAACCGTATTAGGGAATGGAGCAAACAAAGAATTGAACTACTCGAAGATTATCAAAAGGAGGACTTACCTCAAGAGGTTTTAGAATCTAACTTTTTGGGTTATCCCGGTGCAACGGAAGAGGAAATCAAAGTAACTGAATCTAGATTAGGTGTAACTTTCCCCAATTCCTATCGAGAATTCTTGAAAACCGCTAATGGTTTACGTCCTATATGTAAATATGGTTTTGAATTTTGCGGTACAGAAGATATCGTTTGGTATGCTCCCGACCATCAAGCTTGGGTGGATGAGTTGATGGAAAGTTGGAATGAACCAGTAACGGATGAAGAATATTTTGTTTATGGTAAAGAACAATCCGATTACAACTTCCGACCAGAATATTTACAAACTGCTTTAGAAATCAGTAGCGAGGATATGGGCTATATATTTCTGTTTAATCCCCAAGTAACCGTAATAGATGATGAATGGGAAGTTTGGTTTTGTAGCTTTTCAACTGCCTTCGGTATATATCGCTATCGTTCCTTTGACGAAATGATGCAGGAAGTTTTAAACGACCCAGAATTTCTTTTATAAATCTATTTAAATTGATTTTATAATTTTATTTTCAAATCAAGAATCTAATAAGGCAATCGTCTGAGCAATCAATTTACGAATATGATGATTACCGCGATGAAAATTTTCAGATAAAAATATTTTCGTTAATTTAGCGATCGCCTCACTATTTCCAACAGCAATTTCTTCCAAAATCGATACCGTAGCTAAACAAGAGTAATAATCTTCGGTTTTCCTAACGGCTTCAACTAAAGCATTAATCGTCTCTTGAGTACAATCTTCAATACGTCCCAAACTCTTAAGTGCAACTCTACGAGTATAGTCATCGCAGCTATTGTGTATTAGATAAATTAAGCTATCGACCGCATCCCAATTATTCTTACCGATATATCCCAAAGTGTAAGCAATAGCATCGCGAGTTTTTTCTTCGGAATTGTTTCGCGCTAAATTAGCCAGACTTTTAATCGCTTGTTCGTTACCAACAGCTATCTTTGTTAAAGTTTGAGCTATTATTCTGCGGGTAGGTACTCGAACAATACTAAGCTGCTCAATTAAAGTTTGAATCGCATAATCATTACCAATACCAATTTCACCTAAATTTTGAATCCCTACCCAGCGCGTTGGTTCATCTTGGGTGGTTAATATCAGGTCAATTAAAGCATCTACAGCAAGATTCTGATGTTCTTGATAATTCATGTTAACTTTCCTTTTTTCCATAAACCTCTGTGCAATAAACTAATTCATAACCGCAACAGTTTTTTTCGCCATGCATGTAGGCACTGCTGAATTAGCTCAAATTTTAAAATATTCAACTTCTAGAGTACGTAAATTACTTTCGCAGGGAAGAGTGAAAGGAGCTTATAAATCTGGAAAGAATTGGATAATCCCCTTATTTAACAGAATGCCTATTATTAGTAGAGGTAAACGAGGACCAAAACTTAAATGGCGCAAACGAATTCCTCCGAAAACCACAGTTAACGTCAATAGGAACAATATTAGGAATAATAAAAATCGAGAAAATCCAGAACCAGTAATCAGCGTCAAGCACCAGGGTACCAATACTCAGGGATTTTGGATAAAAATTAATGGTCCTTGTGAAATCATTTATCGTCCGGAAAAACCTTTAGGTTGCAAGGCTTCGCTTTGGATGGAAACTTTTGCGTCGGTGGAAGTTAAAACTACAAAATCCGATATACCATTAAACCCAGAAGATATAATTATGGTTGCTGGTGCTTAATATTTGTCAATTATTTTATAAAAATCAAATTATAATTTGGTTTTCATCTAATTTGAAAATAGCCAACTTTGGATTTGTAATGTTTGTTGATATGTAAGCCATTGAAAGTTTTTTTGAGAAGGCGATCGCTCACTAGTAAGTCTTTGATTTTAGAACTTTCAAGATTCCATTTGAGCTATTAATTTTTCCTTCGCATCCAAATGAAGCCATCGCAAAATCTAGTTATTGCCATTACTTCACTTCATTTCATTACACTCGTAATGACAAATTATATTTTTCCACATTTGGGATGCTCCCGTTTGTTGGATAATTTTCTCAAATCAAATTTGAATAATTTACAGGAATATATACTAGTAGTTTGTCCCGTTAGTTTTGATGGGCATATCGTAAATATAAAAAATATTTTCTTCCCCCACTCCCCCACTCCCCCACTCTCCCCCTCCCTGCCCTTACCCGTCAAAGTTGATGTGACAGACTACTAGGTTCAACTGCAAGATATTTTATTTACACTATTGGTCATACAGAAGAAAAAGATGTGTTGGGTGTGTCAACATTAGCTAATTGGACTTGAATTTCTATACTATTCCTTCCCTTTAATAATTAGTTTTAAACCAACGCGACACAAAAAAATACTGTAAAAACTTCGATTACTGAGTAGTTATCGTTTGATGATGGGAATAATAAACGGGTAGTTAATACGACTTTTTATGGATAGATGGGAGTTTGAACCGGATGATGTTCTTTCTTTAGGAAAAGATACATTTGGCGGACAAGAAGTTTTTAAAGCAGAAAGGATAAAAAATAATCTTTTGGCTTCAATTGAAGTTAATCGATGGAGTAGTGCAGAAGCTAAAAATTGGACTGAAAATGGTGTTCCATGTGAATTGCTTTCTTCTAAAGGTGGAGGTTGGAAGAAGGGAAGGATAAAAATTATGATTGAATTTATTCGAGATAGCGATTGAATATTTTTAGGACTTACGCGATTATCATAATACTAATTGGTGCGTGACACTGATAGCCCTATTATTACGCGAAGAATCAGTCAGTGTACAAGCACCCTACAAAAAAATGTGCCGGTTGCGGCCATTCCTGATTTTAATAGGGGGTTGTTACTAACCCCCTATTATTCATGAATTAAATTATTACGTTTTAAGCTCCAACTACCACACCACCATTGGGATGTAATACCTGTCCTGCAAAGTAAGAAGAATCATCCGACGCTAGAAAAACAAAGCTGGTAGCAACTTCAACTGGCTGTCCGGGACGCTGCATTGGTACTTGCTTACCAAAGCCTTCAACTTGTTCTGCTGGGAAAGCATCGGGAATGAAGGGTGTCCAAATTGGGCCGGGTGCTACTCCGTTGACGCGAATTCCTTTCTTTAATAATGATTGAGACAAAGAACGAGTAAAGGCAAGAATTGCACCTTTGGTTGTTGAGTAACTTAGTAGAGGAGCGTTACCTTTATAAGCATTTATCGAAGTTGTGTTAATAATCGAGCTACCTTCTTTTAGATGGGGAATTGCAGCTTTACATAAATAGAACATCGAGAAGATATTGGTACTGAAAATACTACCCAGACGTGCTGAATCGATATCTTCTAAGGTTTCAGGATTTTCCATGTACTGCTCGGCTGCGTTATTCACTAAAATATCTAATTTACCAAGCTGTTGTACTGTCTTCTCTACAACCTCAGAACAAAACTTCTCGTTACTAATATCCCCTGGCAACAACAAACATTTTTGTCCTTCTGCTTCAACTAACTCTTTAGTTTTCTGAGCATCTTGGTCTTCGTTGAGATAAACAATGGCAACATCCGCACCTTCTTTAGCGTATAACAATGCAACAGAACGACCGATTCCACTATCACCACCGGTAATTAGAGCAACTTTACCTTTTAATTTATCGCTTCCTTTATAGTTTTCGCGGTCGTACTGTGGTTTGGGATTCATTTGGGATTCTAATCCCGGCTGCCTATCTTGAGACTGAGCGGGAATTTGGTCTGAAGAAATAGTCATAGTAGTTTTCCTAATCGATTCTTCTATCGATGTTATTTGGTGCTGCTTTGATTAAGCTTTATCGCTGGGTAGATTTTGAAATTATCTTTGTCTATAAAAGGAGGGAGAAGTTGTGGGATTATAGGTTTTTCTAAAATATTTCTTTCTAAGTAGACCGTTTATTCAATCATTCCTAAATTCAGCTTTGATGAGGTCGTTCTCATTTAAACCATCGATAATATTTTTTTGGCGATCGCCGATTACTAAGCTTTCAAATCCACACGTTCTAGAAGGGTTTTTTATATTGATACTTTAGCTATAATTAATTTTAATCCTTGTTGCAAACCTAAATTCTCAATCAATTCAAAATCATATTTACCAATTGACCTTCCGTTAACTATAAGTTCTATATTGTGTATCCCTGGATAATAAGTTCTTGTCGATAGCTGTTTAAATTTATGTTTAACAGATAAAGTTATTTTTTCACCAGGTGATAATTCTATCTGCTTCAATTTAAAAACTTTTTTTGATAATTTACCATTCGCTAATACTCGATGCAGAATGTAATCTACTACAAGATGAACTTTTCCCAATTCTTCTGAAACAAGATTACAGAAAAAATTCAATTCTTCACCAATCATCACTACCGAAGATTGAAATTGAAAATTCTCAACTCGAATATTATCACCACCGATAAAACCCAAAATTGATAAAGCTTGTTTATTCCCCTGCTTAACCAAACTCCTCAATGCATGACGAACTGTCCACCGAGCAGTTTCATCTCCACAATCCCACCAACTTTGCGCTGTCTCCACTGCATCCGCAGGATTATCCTTCGCTATATCATTTAAATTATTGGCTACAGAACGACGAACAACTAAATTTGAATCGTTATATAGTTGATGCAAAATTTCAATTACAAAAGATGGGTTTTCGATAAAAGGTTTTAATTGGGTACCCCAAGGTAATCGAGGTCTACTTCCTTCTGAAGCAAGTCTTCTTACCCGCCAATCTTGATAAGATGTCCATTTCATTAGACGTGGTAAAGTTATATCTGGATGTTTCAATATAAAAGGACGAATTGCAAATTCCCCACTGAAGTGAAGGGTCATTTTTTCAAGGGAATCAAGTGCAATCTCTGGATTATCTAAACCTCGAACAGCAACAAAATCCAAAAAAGGCATAAAACGGAATCCGTTATAACCTTCTATTCCCCCACTTTTATCATCTTCCCCCATTGCTTGAATTAAAATACTGGCTGCTTTTTCAAATTCGGAAGGTAAATAGGATATGAGAGCAGTACATATTTGTGTTGAACGCTGTTTTAATTCTAAATTATCAAGATTTTGATTAGCGTCTTGCTCAAAACCGATGCTTTCAAACGATGGAAGAACCGTTGTTATCCTTTGTGCTAAATCAGTAATAACTTCTTGGTTGAAAATTGTTTTTAGCTGATTGTTAGACATCTAGACATTTAGTTATTGATTTAATGACTTGGACTTAAGACTAGAGTTAAACTTCCTCGAAGCATAGTTTCTTTACTCACCGAAAAACCTCTTTTCAGTGAAAAATTTAACTTCACAGAAATCGGCATCGCTGAAGTTAGCAGTAGCGTCCTCGCAGCCAATGAAATTCGATTGCCACAAATCAGCTTTAGTCCAGATAGTATTACTCAAATTGCAGCGAATAAAGTCACATCCTACGAGATTGTTAATTCCGGTGAAGTCGGAACCGGTGAAGTCAATATCTTCCCAAACAATAATATCCCAAATAGTATATCGAAAATTAACTTCTCTCAAAATAGCACCACTAAAATCAGCCCAGAGAAAGGAATTTTCCAGATTAATACCACTGAGGTCAACACTTCTGAGCAATCCATCGTTAATATCAAATATAGTAATATCGGTAAAATTTCGCTCCCCAGCATTGTATCTGCTCAACAGTTCTCTGATATTAATCTCTTCTCCTTCGATTTCGTCTCTTTCTAAATCCATTCTTCATACTAAATAAATTCAAATTAGATTCTGGTTTTGAAATTCTTTATTTAAGCTACCTTGACGATGAAGGGATGACGGTTGAAATTCAATATAAAGGACAACAGGTTGCACAAATCAATAAGGAGAAAGGTGTTGATAATATGGAAATAGATATTTATTCCCAATACGTCCATCCCGATTTCATTTCAGAATTAAAATTTCCTCTCAATGATTTTGTAGAAGCTTTGGATGTTGCTCGTAAAGCTTTAATCGATTTATAAAATCATTTTTACCTAAACTTCTTGCTCATCCTTCCCAAATAACTGTTTAATCACCAACTGTACCGCTAAAGCTAATAAACCAACTCCAACGATTCCAAAAATTCCGGTACCTAAAGCAACTACTCCGACAACTAATGTTCTTACTGCTGAAGAAATACTCACTACCATCGGATTATCTGAAGTAACTGGTTTATTTGCAAAAGTAGTTGCGATTGAAATCATTAATTTGTACATCGCAAATCCTAACCCTCCACATATCAATGCTCCGGTAATACAACGGGTGGGGGTTGGTTGATTTTCTTCTTGATTTTCGGTTTCTTCGGTTGATTTGGTTAAATTTTCTTCTGTCATGATTTTAAAAAGGGAATGGGGAATAGGGAATAGGGAATAGGAAATAGAAGAGAATTTCACCTCTCTCCCAAAATATCGGAGAGGGGAAGAGGGTGAGGTTTCTTACGAAATCACTTGAATCCCATGATTTATCAACTTGGTGACGAAAATTTCTAAATCTGGATCGGGGATTTCGTTTCTTAAATTTATTTTTACTTGTTCTGCTTTATCTTTAGATTCACACAAAGCAAAGACACTCGGTCCCGAACCAGACATCATGGTTCCTAGAATATCGTATTTTGCAAAACTTTCTTTCAGCTTTAATACTTGAGGATATTCTGGTAATACAACTTTTTCTAAATCATTATGCATTTTCTGAGCTACTTGGGAAGCATCTTGATTTGATATCGCTTTGACTATTTCTCCTGAATGTACTGCATTTTTACGGGCTGCTAAATTTTGTTTATCTTTAATATAGCTATCACTATACAAGGAGCGATAGGTTTTATAAGCCCAGGGTGTGGAAACTTCGAGGCTGCGATATTTTGCTAATACTATATATGTGTTGCTTAAACCTAATAACTCAGAAAGTTTTTCACCACGACCTGTTGCGATCGCGGTTCCTCCTCCGATGCAAAATGGGATATCGGAACCGAGTTTAGCTGCTAATTCTTCTAATTCGGAACGAGTTAATCCTAGTTTCCACAATAAATCAATACCGACTAAAACTGCTGCTGCATCTGTTGAACCTCCTGCCAAACCAGCGGCTACGGGAATGCGTTTGTGAAGTGTTATATCTACACCCCCGTAGGTTGCAAAACTATCGGGAAATTCGCTAACCATTAAATCGGCAGCGCGATAAGCTAAGTTACTTCTATCTACAGGAACTTGTTTACTATCACACCTCAACCGAATCAACTGTACGTCGTTAGATTCAATTTCAATTTGGTCTGCAAGTTGTATGCTCTGCAATATCATTGCTAATTCATGATAACCGTCGTCACGGTCACCGATGATTTCTAAATACAGGTTGATTTTGGCTGGAGCAATTAAGGTGTAGCTACGCATCTTGATTTTCTAGTTCGTTAGCTAAACTCACCCACTGCTGTACGCTTAATTCTTCAGCACGAGCTTGGGGGTTGATGCTTAACTTTTCTAGTAATTGTGTCAGATTTTCGCGCTCTACTAACGGTTGCAAATTATTTCGTAACATTTTGCGTTTAGCACTGAATCCAACTTTTACTAATGTCTCCAATTTCTTGGGATTTTTCGCTACTATTTCTCTCTCTCTCGGAAATAACCTGATAACAGCAGAGTCAACTTTTGGTGGTGGATAAAAAGCCTTGGCAGGAACTGTACAAATCATTTCGCAATCTGCTAGGTATTGTACCCTCACCGATAAAGCTCCGAAGCTGGTTCTTCCTGGCTTTGCAACAATTCTTTGAGCTACTTCTTTCTGAACTAATAATACTATTGATTCATAGGGTTCTGGATTCGGATTGCCAATCTTCCCTAATAGCTTTTCAATAATTGGGCCGGTAATATTATAAGGAATATTAGCTACTACTTTATTTTGATTTTGGAACTTGGAAAAATCTTTTACTAATAAGGATAAATCTACCTTTAAAAAATCTTCGTTCAACAACAAAAAATTTTCTTCATCTCCCAACTTATTTACTAGTAGCTTACATAAATCCCTATCAATCTCCACAGCTAAGACTGAATTTACTTTTTCTAAAAGCTGTCTTGTTAATACTCCTTTCCCAGGACCTATTTCTAATACTCGGTCAGTATCTTTTAATTCTGCTGCTGCAATTATGCTGTTCAAAGCCTTGTCACTTTGTAACCAATGCTGAGCAAAGACCTTGCGCGGTTTCATTTTCTCTATACCCCTTCAAGTATATGTTTACGAGTATCATAAAAAACTATATTCTTACTTCTACCTTACTTTTTATACTTTACTTAGTAGTAATGCAGTACTATAAAAATCCCGTTTTTCTAGTTTTCTCCCTTTCTCGGTTACTACTCTCTTTATGAAAATCAAATCAATGTAGCAGTAGTTAAGGAGGTGAGAATAATGGGAATTATAGATTAATTATCAGTTTGGGATGCAGGGATTTCGATGATAAATTCAGTTCCTTCTCCTGGGATAGATTTACATGATAAATTGCCACCATGTTTATTTACCACAATTTGATAGCTAATTGATAGACCTAAACCAGTACCTTTACCAACTTCTTTTGTGGTGAAGAATGGGTCAAATAGTTTGGATTGAATTTCGGGAGGGATTCCGCAACCGTTATCGGCAAGATGAATTGCGATGCGGTTATTGTTGAGGAGTTTAGTATGTATTTGGATTTGAGGGGAAGAAAGGGATTTTTGGGATTCGAGAGCGTCAATAGCGTTTGCGAGTATGTTCATCAGTACTTGATTTAGTTGAGAGGGAAAACAATCAACTAGGGGGAGGGAAGAGTAATTTTTGATGATTTGGATTTCGGGGAAGTTGGGTTTTGATTGGAGACGATTTTGTAAAATCATCAAGGTAGAATCAATTCCTTCATGAATATCTACAGCTTTGAATTGAGCTTCGTCGAGACGGGAGAAGTTACGTAGGGATAAAACAATTTTTCGGATACGTTGGGTACCTTGTTTCATGGAATTCAAGATTTTGATGAAGTCTTGTTTGAGGAATTCAAGTTCAATAGTTTCTATTTCTGATTGGATATGTTCGGGGGGATTCGGGTAATGCTGTTGGTATAGTTCGAGTAAATTGATTAAATCTTGAGCGTATTGAGATGCTGGAGCTACATTTGCGTGGATGAAATTGACGGGATTATTGATTTCGTGAGCTACTCCAGCTACCATTTGACCCAAGGAAGACATTTTTTCGCTTTGAATAAGTTGAGCTTGGGTGGTTTTAAGTTCGTGTAGGGTATTTTGTAATTCGATTTCAGCTAGTTTACGTTCGGTGATATCTGTAGCTACTCCGAGAAATTGTGTAACTTCACCGCTCGGGTTACGATTGAAGACGGTATCTCGAGTGTAAAGCCAACGATATTCACCATCAGCTTTTTTCACGCGGTATTCTGACTCTAAAACTTCACCATCTTTAGCAGCAGCAATTTTGTAGAAATTAGAGGTAGCTTTTTCTAAGTCTTCTGGATGAATAATATTTACAAATAAATTGCTTCCCATATCTTGAACTTCTTGGGAAGAATAACCTGAAGCTATAACTAATTCGTGATTGGTATAAATATTTCGCTGCTTTTCCAAGTCGTAGATATAAATCGTGCTGGGGGAAGAATCTGTAATTCTTTCAATAAAATGTTGTTTTGCTTGAATTTCTGCTTCAACTTTCTTGCGCTCAGTTATATCAATTACACAACCGTCACAAAAAATTGAACCATCCGATTGTTTTTCTAATCGGGAAAATCCTTGTAACCATTTTGTTTGTTTAGAAGCAGTAATTATTCTCCACTCGTATTCCCAGTTATTCAAAGTTTTAATACACCCAGCAACTGATTCGTCAAAACCAACCACATCATCCGGATGTATCATCTCATGGATAATATCGGAATTACGTCGAATTTGTTCGGGTTTTACACCAAAAACGTCGTGACAACCGTCCGAAACATAAGAAAAACGAACATCCCCATCAGAATAAATTTGGTATTGATAAAGCATACCTGGAACATTAGCAGCAAGTCGCTTTAACCTTGTTTCGGTTTCCGCTAGGGTAGCAGTTTTTTCTTTAACTCGAAGTTCTAAATTTTGATTAAGTTGTTTTAGCTCACATTCTGCTTCATGTGTTGCGATCGCACTACTAAGATTGAGTGAAAAAGCTTGTAGAATAGAGGTTTTAGCTTCCGACCATTGAAGTAAAGATGTATAATCCTCAAAACCGATAAAACCCCACCATTTACCTTTTACTTGGATAGGGATAATAAATATTGAACGACTACCTTGAAATTGAGATTCATCTTCGACGGTGATAATCGATTTACCCGTTTTAAGCTGCTCGTACCATAAAGGAGGGAAATTATCATAAGAAAGATTTTGTAACAAAGGATAATCAAGTTCCGAATTTATTCCTTCTTTCACCCATTCCCAACGTTGACTGAGAAATAATTCATTGGTTAAAGGTTGAAAACGATTTTGAAAAATATATATTCTATCCGCAACAGTAGCTTTACCCATTTGGGCTAAAGCTGCATTTATAGATTTATCGTAATCTTGAATAGTTAATAAGCACCGAGTAGCATTCTTCATGCCATCAAGCAAAGCTTCACGCTGCTTCAACCCGATTACATTATCGGTTGCATAGTTAAACTTAAGCTCAAATTCCTGCTGAGATAATTTTTCCTCCAAATCGGCAACTTGTTGACGGAGCTTTACTAACTCCCTTTCTAAAGATTCATAAATATTTTTATCAATAGTAATGAGATTGTTTCCCATAGTCTCATCAACCGTCACAGCGGCTTATTTTATATAAAATTTATACTTTCCTCTTTTATAGTTCCCAATAAACACTTAGGAAACAACATCTCCTACTTTCATAATTCTCGACGAGTAGGGATTTGAAAATAAAATGTATAAATCAAAAAATCATCCATTTTGAAAATTTGCTTGAAAACGCTGTTTTAGTGCTTTTAGTCTCAAATAAACTGTATATATTCCTTAAAGTCCTTTTTACTCTTGTTTAATAGCTTTTATTACGACTTTTATCTTTCAAAATTTACAAAAAACAATTGCAAGGCGTGCATTTAAACCCCTTGTACAGCAAGGATTTGAGATTTTTAATACAAATGTGTAAGTTCCATTCGTTTAAAAATTCAATTATTAACTCCTAACTCTCCCCATTCAACAATTCTCCCAACTGATTTTTAATTAAAATCCCCTTCAAAGACTCATTTTCAGCCTTCAAAGCCAAATTCTCAGCTTCCAACTCCTTAATTATCTCCTTCAAAGCTTCCTTACTAGTACCATTCCGATGAATAACCACCTCTTGATAAATTTGTAAATTAGTATCCTCATTCATCCATCGCTGATAAGTCTTGGTATGCTCTTGTACCGTATGCCCCATATAATCAGCCATAGTCTTAATTGGTACCTGCAATCGATGCCCCCTAATTGCAAAAGCATGACGTAAATCATAAGGTTTAAAACCAATACCAATATTTCTAAACTTGATATGAATTAAAGCCGTTTTATTACTCAAACTTCCCCCAGCTTGAGAAAATTTAATATTCTTTAAATCAAATAATTCAATCCAGTGAGGATACAAAGGAGGAATACCACAACTTCTTTCACCAGTCTTAGTACCTTCAGTCAAGCTAGGATTTAAATAAACTAGATGAAACTTATTATTCTTATCAGTAAAAGCCTGTAAATCAATCGCAAATAACTCATGTGGACGTAAACCATAAGTAGCTAACATACCATACAACCACTGCCATTGTTCCGGTTGCGTTACTTCCTTACTAGCATGACTAGATAACGCTTCCCCAATAGCAGAAAAACCATTTACAATTTCCTCATCCGTGGGAATTTTACGTAAAGTCGGTTGCGGTAACGGAGTAGCATAAGAATCAATAATCTTACTACCATCAAACTCGCAAAACTGACAAAACTTTTTTAACTGCCAAGCCAAATAAAATCTAGAATTAGTTAATGGTTTTGTACCCTGCAAAGCAGATTCTAAAGCATCCTTAGTTAAAGGTTGATTTTGAGGTAATTTCTTTAAATGTCGTAAATAATGACTATCCCAAGTCTTAATTCCTTGTCTATTCTTCTCATGAGTCTTCCAAAACTCCTGTTGATAATCATCAATTAATTCTTCAATCGTTTTAACGGGACTTTCATCCCTATCAGAAATTAACTTCTGAGCCTTTTTACCTAATAACTCAGGAGTCCATTTAAATTGCTTCGTCATCAACAATAAATCCAATTCCCGAGCCTTCGCAACAGCAGCTTTTAAACCTACATCAGTAGCCGCAAAACCTAACGAAATGGTATACTGTTTATTAGAACTATTATTTTTACCAATATCTCCAGTTTTGCAGGGAAAAGTACCTTGTAAGGCGATAGTTTTGCCGTTCGTTAATTTAAGCTTAACTTTTACTCTATCTAAACTTAAAGCCAAATTAGCTTGAGAAACGCTATATTTAATCCGCAAATACTCACGCTCTAACTTCACAAATTCATCAGATTTAGATACCGACTTCTTCCACTGCTTCCATTTCGCAGGCTCCCATTTCTCTATGGGTATACCTTCCCATTCTGCTTGACGTAAATTATAAGTACTATATTGATTTGGCATAAGCTATTTTCCTATCTTTGAAGCAATTAACTTATCTCCTCATTCCCTACTTATACACTAAAATATCTTCTATCTTTTTTTAACCAGACGAAAAACAATCGCGATTAGCTTTGTCAAATTGCTACCCACTAACATTAAAAAATTATGGGATATCAGCTATAAATTAATACATAACAGATATAAATAATACTGACATAAAAAGAAACACTTAGGGTATAACACTATGAACAAAATTATCCGTCGTAATCAAAACTATATTTTCCCTTTGATGTTGTCAGCAATGGCGATCGCTATTAGCAGTTGTGGTTCAAATCCTACAGTAAACAACGTAGAGGAAACACCATCCTCCCGCACCCCCGTTGCAAGCAGTCCGCTTGCCACCCCTAACAGCGTACCAGAAACCCCTAAAATAGAAATTACGACTACACCATCAACACCATCACCAACAGCCAAGGCAGCCCCATTTGGAACCGATTCAACCCCGTCATCAGAAAGTATTAATCAAAATAAAACCGGAAATCTTAAAAATTCAGACATAACCGTATACACCAGCGACTTACAGTGTCAGAAATTAGTACCTCAAAAAGTATCTGTATCAGCAAACGAACCAATAAAAGATGCAGTAGGTAAAATTATTGCATCTAAAAATACAGCCGATTTAAATATTGCCAACTATCGAGTTAACGTAAACAACGGAACTGCAACAGTAGACTTCCGCTTATCTCCCGATTCTCCCAGACAACTCGTTTCTCTGTCTAGTTGCGAGCAATTCACCTTATTCCAAAGCATCCAAAAAACCCTAACCAGCAATCCTAAATGGAAAGTCAAAAACGTTCGTTTCACTCAATCGGGTGAAGAAATTTATTTATAAGTAGTTATTAATTATGAGTTAGTGGTTAGTAGTTAATAATTCGCAAACCCGGTTTAATTTAAATCGGGTTTTTGTGTTGTAAATTTGTAGAGTGGCGTGACACTTTGAAAAAATCTGAACGTAGTAATAACTAAAGTTGTTAATGTCACGCACCATTATTCTTAAAAAATACCTATCCCAAATATTCGTAAAAACAATATACAACAACATGTCTGACACACCCTAAAAAAACTAACTGTTCACTGTTCACTACTCACTGTAAACTGTTCTTATCAGAAAGCCATTTCTCCAACAATTCCGTCATAATATCACTCATTTGACGGTCATTAGCAGCAGCAGCTAACTTCAAACTTCGATGCAATTTTTTTGGCAAATATACAGTAGTCCGAACGTAATCTGGGTCAGTACTTTTACTTTTTAAACTAACTTTTTCTTCAATTAATTCCTGTGGCTTATCTCGTTTTTGACGAGAACGAGCAGCATCAATTAATTCATCAAACCGGCTAGTTTTCTTCTTACTCAAGACAAAATCTCCTTACCAACTTCAGAATAACATTTCCATGCAACTTGCGCGTAAGAGTCATTTACAGCATTAACGGGTACCCCTTCTAAAGCAGCCCTTTGAAATACCGCAAGTCGTTTAATTCCTGTTTTAAAAATAGGTAGTTTAGCATTTTTTAAAGCTAATTTAGCGTCCCTCCCCGACCTATTTGGATTAGGAGGAATAATAGTCAATAAAATACGATAATTAGCCTTTAATTTATTAAGTAACTCAACCATCTGCATAGTAGCAGCTAATGCAATTGCATCCGGAGTTGTCGGCACTACCACTAAATCACAGCCATTAGCAATACTCTTAAGCTCGTCAAAGCTAGGTTTAGTAGGAGTATCAATTACTATATGCTCGTATAAAGGAGCCAGAGCAACCCCATCATCTTCGCTAGCCACCTTGAAAGGTAAACTACCACGATTAGACCAGTCTAATGCGCTACGATTCAAATCTCCGTCTACCAATAGGGTATCAGCATTAGTTTGTAGGTATGCAGCAAGATGTAACGCTGTTATAGATTTACCCACACCCCCCTTAAAAGCCGCTACAGTAATTATCATTTTTCAATGTCACATTTATACAGACTCCCAGAATTCTACAATAAAAATTTAAGCATCTAGATGTTTTTACGTTTAGACATCTAAATGTAAAAATAGCATCCAAGCGTTTAGATGTCTAAACATAAAATAGCTACGAACGCAAAAAGGTAAAGCTTGTAATACACGTATACAGATATTTAGAGTATAAATAATTTAATATCGAAGATTATTTAAAATAATAAGACCTTGGTAAGAACCTAAAAATCGCCTTGAAATTAAGGGTGAGAAGGAAAAAATAATAAGAATAAAAACTAATTTAAGCTTTGTTGTAGAAGTTCTCCCGCCCTCGCAAAGTGGCGTGAGGAAGGAATCACAGGAGCAGTGTGAGAAAAGAATAAAACCCTCTTTTATAAATATGATGGGTACTGACTTAGTCCTCTTGAGAGGACTTTTGCTATGAGACAGGGATTAGATGGACTTGTTTTATTGGGCACTGTAAGTTTCATTTGTTGTGAAGGATTTGAACACCTTTAACCTTCACCGGAGGCTCAGATGTAACAAAAGCAGATAGACACTCTAGATGCAGATGTTCTACAATTTGAGTAAATGTGGTAACTTTACTTATTGCAATAAACAGCATCATATGTTATGCAATATTTTTATGTCATCTACTTGAGAGCAGAAGTATCCTATATAGGTAGGAACATATGAAAGTTGAAGGAAATGTTTATGGATGTGAAGCTAATTTTAGTTGTGCTTACAATCGTGTTTAGCGTGTCGTGTTTAATCTTCGGAACCAAAAATGGTTTTTATGATTCTGAAAACTATCACGGCAATGGTTCCGCTCATTAAAGATGTAGAAGGAATCAATTTCTACTTACTCAAGAAATTGATACTTCTGTAAACAGTAGAAACAGAGGAATGATACACCGATGTAATACATTCCTCTGCAACGCTCCTTTTTATTGCAGTAATAAGGTTGAGTAAAAAATGTGACCGATTATTTTCTACTTTAGCGGATGCACAATTGCTGTTGGAGCATCTACAAAGATTTTTGTTGAATCTAATACACGGGGGAATGTATGAGCGAAGGCTATTCAATAGTCTCTCTTGATGAAGGGGAAAGCCAAAGCGAATTAGAATGCTTACCTTACGGAGTTCATCATGATGGTGAAGGTATTTGTCTGGTAGTGCGAATGGGGCCTCACCGAATTATGCTTGATTGCGGCTTATCAAATATTTCACCTTTAGCAAAAAAGTTAAAAAAGTCAGCACGTCCGCATAGTACCCCCTTGCCAGCAGACATTGTATTAGTAACTCATGCTCATCCAGATCATGCTAGGGGATTGTTGGCACTACATGAAACATTTCCTCTGCTACCAATTTACGCTTCGGTTGTCACTTGTAAGCTATTACCGTTAAATTGGTTAGACAAAAAATCTGAAGAAAATCACTCACTCTTCCAACCTTTAGAACTGCGTACAACAATAGAGCTAAAAGAAAATTTGACGGTAGAACTGTTTCCCTGCGGACACTTACCAGGTGCAGTCGCCTTTTTGCTTACTTATACAACTTCCGAACGTTCTTATAAATTGCTTTATACAGGGGACTTTTTTCTCTCAAATTCGCGATTAGTAGAAGGTTTTCGTTTAGAAGAATTACGCGGAATCGAATTAGATGTTTTGATAATTGAGGGTAGCTACGGTACTGCTCGTCATCCACATCGGCGCAATCAGGAAAATCAGCTTGCAGAAAGAATCAATCGAGCGATTGCAGAAGGTTCTTCAGTATTAATGCCAACTCCAGCATTAGGATTAGGTCAAGAATTGCTTATGCTTCTTCGCAGCCACCATCATTTTACTGGCAGGGATATAGATATTTGGGTTGAAGGAAATGTTGCTGCCGGATGCGACGCTTATTTAGAATTAATGCCTCATTTACCGCCTTCGGTACAGAATTTTGCTCGCCATCAACCATTATTTTGGGATGAAAGAGTGCGTCCTCGGGTGCGTCGTCTGGAAGATTCTCAATCATGTAATATCGGGAATTCGCCCTGTATAATTCTTACGGAGTCCACAACTGATTTAAGTAAATATTGCCAACAGCAAAATAGTTCTTGGCTGATTTTACAACCAGAAAAGACAGAAATTAAAGCAGATAATTATTCTCAATTGGGTACTGTAGAAAGCTATCTTCTAGCACAGCATAGTGATGGCCCTGGTACAACTCAGTTAATACACAACTTAAGGCCACAACATGTTGTTTTCGTTCATGGCTCGGTAGCTTATCTAGCAGATTTAACGGGATTAGAGGAATTACAGAACCGCTATCACGTACATTCTCCCGAAATTGAAACTTTAGTTCAGCTTCCTATCGGCGATACATTTTTACAACCAGCACCACCAGATACAAATTATGAAGGAGAACTGACTCAATTAGATACAGCAATTCTAATCACACTTTCCGAGCAAATAAAAAACGATCCCCGCTGGCAGCAATTCGCTGACACGGGATTAATTGAAGCGCGTTGGCAAGGAGAAGAATTAGTATTGCGTGGTTTGTCCCCTAAAGAATTACTCAGCCAAAATAGCGATCGCAATATTTGGTCATCATTAGATTGCTGTGGAACCTGTAAACATCAAAGAGGACAACGGTGTTGGAATACCGCGTCCCCCTTGTATAACTTTAAAGTGACTTTAGAAGGTTACTGTCCAGCTTTTGAAAGAGAGGAATAGTAACTAGAATTCGCTATAGCTTACTCTGGATTAGAATCAGTAGACGGATTACGAATACGTTCTGATTCCGGACAATCTTCCGTTAATAGAGGTTCAACATTACCTCGTGGAACCGAAGCAAGCTTTTGAGTTACTGCACCAATACTTTCAAGTCGAACCATCTCCTCCCAAGAGCAAATTTCATCATCTTCTTCTGTTTCATAGCGCAGGGTGACTAAATCTCCCTCAATATCTATAATGCGGGCGCGTTCGATCCAGCGTTGCTGGTCCCGCAAGAAAATACATATTTCCCGCGCATCACAGCATAGTTGATAAATCTTACGGTGTAGCATTCGCGTGCTTCTACCTTTTTCTCAACGTACTCAAAATCTGTAAAAACTTGGGATAAACCCTATATTAAGATAACACCCATGATTTTTGTGCGGAGCTTGAACCCAAACCGTCATAATGGCGGTAAATTTTGGGTTTAATAGAATTATATTGTTTGCCGCACCAAAAAAATAAAATCCTAAACTAATTATTCAAGAAATATTTGCTTCATAGAAGTGAAATAGCTTGGGGTTCTCGCCGACC
Organism: Rivularia sp. MS3; assembly: GCA_019192545.1. Taxonomy (GTDB): domain Bacteria; phylum Cyanobacteriota; class Cyanobacteriia; order Cyanobacteriales; family Nostocaceae; genus Rivularia. Next base: position 176,255 of record JAHCMI010000001.1, read on the forward strand.
AGATAAAATTTTGCTGGTACATCATTTCTACCATTATGAATTAAATGATACTCCAAAGCAAGTGAATATCGAGGTTGTTTATTTTGCTTACTTATAACCATCAGGATTGGTTGTGAGGGGTGATTATGCAATTATTCACCTCTATATTATCGATCTTAACTCATTCTCTGGCTAACCTTCACCCAAAGATTGAAAAATTACATCAAATTTTTGAATTAATTAAGATGTTCAAGACCAACATCATAATTGACTGCAATCAATATTTTATAGAAATGGCAGCAACCGGTACATTTTCCTTGTAGGGAAGGTACAAAGCGAGGACACTGTGTTGCGTTGAAGACGGCAGTTTTCGTCTTGGGAGTTTCCCCATGAGTAAATGCCGTTCCGTTGCTTTGAAGGAAACCCATTAAGAATTCTTAATGGAAACCTTGTGACACTTTAGATAGCGCTGAACGTAGTAAAAACCTTTGTATTCTCACGCACCACCCTAGTCTTGTGACACTTGCTAATTTTAGTATTGTTTATTTTTTTTGAGCGAGAAACTCCATAGAAATTTGCGAAGACGCTTCTCTTTTAATTAGCCCCTGACGAACAGCGTCACACAATCGCGTTAACGCCGCAGTATCTTCATTTCGGAATATTCTGTTAGCAAGCATCTGATGCAGCAAACCTTCCGACTCGACGCTTAAATATCCGGTTTGAAAAGCAGATTCAACAAGTGCGCGAATCATCATTGGTTAAAGCGTAGTTAGCATTTTGTTATTTTTTATCATGAAACAATTACCTTTATCATTAAGTGAATACAATCACTGTATTATTGTGATTAGAATCACAGCCCGTCTCAATCTGCTAATAGAGTAATGACTCTAAAAGCTTGGTATGATAATGAAAATACGTTTAAATACATTTTACTTGACATAAGTATACATTTAAACAAAAGTATTAAAAAACACAACTATATTAAAATATAAGTATTATGTAAAGTAACTTTAATTACTATCCATTAACAATACTTATAAAAAATTAGAGAAAAAATTGGCGAAAATCTTCATCAAAGCTGCTTAAACGTACGAAAGCAAGATTAAGAAAATCGAATTTAGCAGCTAAAGCTTCACAGGCAGGACGTTCTGTAGCATAATGTCCGGCATCAACTAAAATAATTCCAGCATCGCGACTTTCTTGAAACTGGTGAAATTTACAATCAGAAGTCAAATATACTGTTGCACCAGTTTTTTTAACCGACTGAATAAAACTAGCTCCCGAGCCACCTAAAACAGCAACTTTTTCTACAGGTGTATCTAAGTCAGAATTTGGAGAAATAACTAGATTTGATTGTTTTAACGAAGATTGAATTTTTTTGAGTAATTCTCGCAAGCTTAAACTAGGTTGAAGAACACCAACACGCCCATATCCTAAGCCCGTTTGAGTATTTACTACAGGAAACACATCCTTGAGATTTAAAAGTTGGGCTAAAACATCAGCAGTACCATCGTTAACTTGATCGAAATTAGTATGAGCGCTGTATATACCAATTTGATGAATAAACGCTAAACGCACCATTTCACCAATTGCATCACCAGTAAGTAGCGATTTCGGAGGATTGAAAATTAAAGGGTGATGAGCAAAGATTAAATTAACAGGATGACCGGATTTTTTTAAACCAATCGCTTCTTCCATCACAGCCAAAGTTGGAGTTAGACAAACTAGAACCCCTGCATCTTCATCTAACACTCCTGGTTCTACCTGCCAACCGCAATTATCCCATTTTTCTTGCCAAGCAGGATTAGCCCATTCCTCAAACCAGCTAATTAAATCGTTAACTTTCATTGACTATATTATATGAAGACACGATTATTTATTTTAAAGGACTTATTGTTGTTTTTATTTTTCGCGCTTGAAGCTAATTCTTTTTAGCAATATTTAACTTTTGCGAAGCATCTTCGCGCAGCTGATAAAAAGGTTTATCCCATACCCCAACAGTATTCCATTCCCATGCTGCAACAGGAATATATTCACAAGCAGCAAGATAATTTAACAAACGATATTCGTCTTGCGGCTCTCGGGAAAAGCAGAAAGGATTGCGATAACGTGTACCAGATATCTGAGGATATTTGGCATCATTCTTCTTAATGCTGTGTAAAATTTCTTCGCCTTTACACAGTAAATCATCGAGAAAATGAATACAGAAAGGGTCTGAATTCGCTCTTTGCTTGGGTTTCTTCTTTACCCACCTAGCCCAGTCAAATCCATACATAAAATCATGCACGTATCGAAAGCGTATTTCTGATTCCTTACCGAACATAGCCATTAACAAAACTATTTTGCTGCCGAAATCTTTTAAAATTTCTACTTTGTGTTGTGCGGATAAAGCTAACTTAACTAAACTATGAACTATAAAATCAAAATCCCAGAATATATTTTCTGGAAAATTATGCAATAAAGCATCAAGAACCTTGTGTAAAGTATCATAAATAATTGTTATCAAGTAGGAATCCGAAACTTGGCGAACAACCATACCCTCTAATTCCGCGAAGCTAGTAATAAATAATTTATTTGGATTCAAGGAAAAGGGTTTTACAACTTGTCGAGCAAGAATGTCATCCAAAACTTGAAAAGAACTATGAGGTGTAGAATATGGTTCCATAAAAATTAATATACTGCTTTGTGATACCCGTATTAACAAGTCAATTATTAAAGCAAATTATATTTTTACTGTATTGTAAAAACCACATACAAACATTAAGCAATAAACAAACTTAATAATTAGCTTAAAATTGCATTCAGTTACACATTTTAAGAACCAAAAATACACCAACTAAAACTGTTAGATATTACTTTATGATTAATTAATTTTCTATCTCCTCGGATAATTATCCAGAAATATGTACAACTAGCTCTCTAGAATGATTGCGCTGTCGATGTTCCCAAATGTAAATACCTTGCCAAGTTCCTAAAACTAAATGCCCTCGATTAATAGGAATATGTTCTGAGGTATGAGTAATTGCAGTACGTATATGTGCTGGCATATCATCCGGACCTTCATCATCATGTATGTAGTTAGCCGATTCAGGTACGAGTTTAGCCATAAAATTAGCTAAATCTTCTAATACATTGGGGTCTGCATTTTCTTGAATCAATAAACTAGCAGAAGTGTGACGTAAAAATAATGTACAAAGCCCGGTTTCTACTCCCGAATCAGCCACTATAGCTTCGATTTTAGGCGTAATATTGTACAAAGACTTACCAAGGGTTGAAACTCTGAGTAACTTTTGATAGTGAGACATGTTGAGTTCTAGATTGTATTGCTAATTGCAACTTGATAAATAAAAATTTTCTCATAAATTGAAAGCCAATTTCCGAAATAAATCTTAGTAAATTTACATAGGTATAAATTATCAGAGTAACATTACCTAGTGGAAATTGCTGTTGTATGGGTCAAATTCTGTAGTTACACTAAGTATCGTTTGTAAGAGTTGCTATGCACAGTTTTGGAATTTCCGAAGGTCATTAGGGACATCTTTTTTTTCAATTGAAAACGTTCGGGGTGCAATTTTTTTGATTTTGATACTAAATTTTATACTAAATAAACTATAAATTATATTTGAACAGTTTCAGTTATGAAACCAAATTTTTATATACCAAATTGTATAAAATAAGTAAAACACTATTATGAGTAGAAAAGTGTAATTGCTAATTATAAAGAAATAATCCTTTTATCCACTAATGTTACAAAATCTATATATAATCATTAGCATTGTAGATGATTATATATAGATTTTATTATTTGTTAGATTAGCATTATTTACTATAACATACAAACAAGCTAAGATTCTTAGAGTTGGTTTAGCTTTGCAACCGGAAGCTAAAACTGCTAGGAAAGACGGTAAATGCTTGTTGATTTGAATCATTTATTGCTCTGTAACAGCATAAATAAAAAGAATACAACATCGACTGTTTTAATTAAAATTAAAATTAACCTTTACTGACACAATTTTCGCATCAAAACTTTGCATGTCAGAATTTAGTTAATGTCGATTGATTCATTTATGCGAATCAAAGCCAATCAAGACATTTATAATACTTTTTGTAATGGATATGTTTAATTAACAACATTATCCTTAATATTTTGATACATTAAACAAATAAAAGGTTATATATAAAACTAAAACGGCTCTTCATTACATAGTATGCTAAAACTTTGAATTAAAAGCTTGAAATCATTACTATGCTTAGATAAAGACTGCGTTATCAATTAATTTGAACCAAAAATAATTACTTTTAGCTTTATTCCCTATTATTTATTCCCTTTTTTCAATATTGTTTAAGCATCCCTTTGTACGGATGAATCACTAAAACAAAGAACTATAAATAGTTGAAAATAGCTTAATAAATATGGTATTGCAAATTTACTGATGCCAAAAAAGTAAGAATGTCAAATTTGAAACGGCGCAATCGTCTTAAACTAAAGAAGAATTCCATAGGAATGATATTGGTAATATTAATTTGGAGTGTAGCTATGGGCTGGTTGTTGAGTTTTGCAACTAATGCCCGTGGTGCCGTACCTGAATCGGAAATCGGAACAGTAGATGTAGTACCAGCAAAACATCAGTTAGGACAAAAACTGTATTTAGAAAACTGTTCGAGTTGTCATATAGCAATCCCGCCATCCGTATTACCAACCCAAACTTGGAAAAATTTGTTGCAAGACCCACAACATTACGGTGCAACATTGAAACCTTTAGTAGACCCGCCTAGAATATTAGTATGGCGCTACTTATCAACTTTCTCTCGTCCACACAAACAAGAAGAAAGAACCCCTTATAGAATTAATAAATCGCGTTTTTTTCAGGCACTACATCCGCAAGTTAAACTACAGCGTCCCGTACAGCTAGGGAGTTGTGTTAGCTGTCATCCAGGTGCTAAAGAATACAACTTTCGGAAAATTAGGTCAAAGGTTTAAGGTTAAAGGTGGAAATCTACTACTCCTAACTCCTAACTAATTACCTATGTTCCAAAAGACGGAAAACCAACCTTCTTCTGGTCGGGCTTTACGGCGCTGTATTGGGGACAAAATGATACTATTAACTTAGATAAATATAAGTTCTTTGTTAAAACCAATTGTAAGGTCAGCCCTGGGGCTGGTATTTTTACTATTTTTGAGTTAATTCTTTTGGAATATGTCTTTGCAAAGCCGAAAAAAGGCTAATCAAAGGTAACGGGTACTTATAATAATTGCCATCGTCGATAAAACCTTTCTTCTGCCAGGTTTAGTTAAATTCAAAGTTGCCATGTTAAAAACCTTGTTGGGCGACCCCAACGCTCGTAAGCTAAAAAAATACCAACCACTAATTACTGAAATTAATCTCTTAGAGGAAGAAATTAAAGTTCTTTCTGATGAAGAGCTTAAAGGTAAAACAGTAGAGTTTAAACAGCGCCTTCGTAAAGGTGAGTCCCTTGATGATATCCTGCCAGAAGCTTTTGCCGTAACTAGAGAAGCCGGAAGAAGAGTTTTGGGGATGCGTCATTTCGACGTGCAGTTATTAGGTGGGATGATTCTGCACAAGGGACAAATTGCAGAAATGAAAACCGGGGAAGGAAAAACCCTGGTGGCGACATTGCCTAGTTATTTAAATGCATTAACTGGTAAAGGCGTACATGTAATCACGGTAAACGATTATTTAGCCCGCCGCGATGCTGAATGGATGGGGCAGGTACATCGTTTCTTAGGATTGACTGTAGGACTAATTCAGTCAAGCATGACTCCCGTAGAACGGAAGAAAAATTATGAATGTGATATCACCTATGTTACTAACAGTGAGATAGGTTTCGATTATCTCCGGGATAACATGGCAACGTCAATGGCGGATGTAGTACAGCGTCCGTTTAATTATTGCGTAATTGACGAAGTTGATTCGATTTTAATTGACGAAGCCAGAACTCCTTTAATTATCTCTGGTCAGGTAGAAAGACCAACTGAGAAATATGTTAAAGCGGCTCAAATTGCTAGAGCTTTAGTTAAAGAAGAACATTACGAAGTAGACGAAAAAGCTCGCAACGTACTTTTAACCGATGAAGGTTTTGCTTATGCCGAAGAACTTTTAGAAGTGAACGATTTATTCGATCCAGAAGACCCTTGGGCGCATTTCATGTTTAATGCGATTAAAGCCAAGGAACTGTTTTTACCAGATGTCAACTACATCCTTCGTAATGGGGAAGTGGTCATTGTCGATGAATCAACTGGTAGAGTATTGCCGGGAAGACGTTGGAGTGACGGTTTACACCAAGCAATTGAAGCTAAAGAAAATGTAGATATTCAGCCCGAGACTCAAACCTTAGCTTCTATTACCTACCAAAACTTGTTTTTGCTGTATCCCAAATTAGGTGGGATGACAGGTACCGCAAAAACAGAAGAAGTTGAATTTGAAAAAATTTACAAATTAGAAGTAACCATAATTCCTACCAACCGAGTCAGACAGCGTCAAGATTTGCCTGACATGGTGTTTAAAACAGAAGTCGGTAAATGGAAAGCCATTGCTAAAGAATGCGCCGAAATGCACGAAACCGGCAGACCTGTATTAGTAGGAACCACAAGTGTAGAAAAATCAGAATATCTAAGCCAATTACTCAAGCAAATTGGTATTGCTCACGAACTACTCAACGCCAGACCCGAAAACGTAGAAAGGGAAGCTGAAATCGTAGCTCAAGCCGGACGCGGCGGCATGGTAACTATCGCCACCAACATGGCTGGTAGAGGTACCGATATTATTTTGGGTGGTAACGCCGAATACATGGCACGTTTAAAAGTGCGTGAATTTTTAATGCCGCGTATTGTCAAGCCAGAAGACGAAGATACATTTTCACCTCATAAAGCAACATTACCAACTGGTAGTGGTGGCGGACAAGGCTTTACTCCTGGTAAAAAAGTTAAAACTTGGAAAGCTTCGCCGAAAGTATTTCCCACTCAGATAAGTAAAGAAGCCGAAAATATTCTCAAACAAGCAACCGAAGCAGCTGTCAAAGAATTTGGCGAACGAAGTTTATCCGAACTCGAAGCTGAAGATAAAATTGCGGTTGCAGCAGAGAAAGCACCAACCGAAAATCCAGTAATTCAGAAACTGCGGGAAGCATATAACCGCGTAAAAGAAGAATACGAAGCATTTACCGACAAAGAACACGATAAAATCATTTCCTTGGGCGGTTTGCACGTAATTGGTACCGAACGTCATGAATCACGACGTATTGACAACCAATTACGAGGACGTGCCGGTAGACAAGGTGACCCCGGTTCCACCAGATTTTTCTTGAGTTTAGAAGACAACTTAATGAGAATATTCGGCGGCGATCGCGTGGCTGGATTAATGAACATGTTCCGAGTAGAAGAAGACATGCCCATCGAATCGGGTATGCTAACTCGTAGTTTGGAAGGTGCCCAGAAGAAAGTCGAAACCTATTACTACGACATTCGTAAACAGGTATTCGAGTACGACGAAGTAATGAACAATCAGCGTCGAGCAATTTACGCCGAACGTCGTAGAGTATTAGAAGGGCAAGACTTAAAAGAGCAGGTAATTAAATACGCCGAGAAGACGATGGATGACATCGTTGATTATTATGTCAATCCAGACTTACCATCGGAAGAATGGGAGTTAGATAAATTAGCCGAAAAAGTCAAAGAGTTCGTTTACCTGCTATCGGACTTACAGCCTTCTCATTTAGAAGACATGTCTATGGGTGAAATCAAAGCTTTCTTGCACGAGCAAGTTCGCATAGCTTACGACATGAAGGAAGCTGAAGTAGACCAAATTCAACCCGGATTGATGCGTCAAGCTGAGCGATTCTTTATTTTGCAGCGAATTGATACCTTATGGCGCGAGCATTTGCAGCAAATGGAAGCCTTAAGAGAATCAGTAGGATTGCGCGGCTACGGTCAAAAAGACCCATTAATTGAATATAAGAGCGAAGGTTACGAACTATTCCTGGATATGATGACCAACATCCGCCGCGATGTAGTTTACTCCTTGTTTATGTTCCAACCTCAGCCACAGCCTACAGTAGAAACATCGCAAATGGTCTAAGGATTTTAGCAACGGATGCATTTGTTGATGATTTTAGAATTGGATTAAGAATTGCAAAATATTTAGTAGAAATGTTGATAAACCGGGTTTTATTAAAATCCCGGTTTTTTATTTTCTATTCTTTACTCCCTATTTCCTGTTCCTTATTCCTTATTCCCTCAAATGAAATTACTATTCCTATGCAGCCAAAATAAATTACGCAGTCCTACAGCAGAAGCTATATTTTCTGAATACGAAGGATTAGAAGTAGAATCTGCTGGTTTAAATAAAGGTGCCGAAAATCTTTTATCAACAGAAAGTATCGAGTGGGCTGATATTATTTTTGTAATGGAAAAAACTCACAAAGATAAATTATCAAAAAATTATCAATCATTTATCAGAGGAAAGCGAGTTGTATGTTTAGATATTCCTGATGAATATGACTATATGCAGCCAGAATTAATTAAAATACTGAAAAATAGAGTTTTGCCATTGTTAGGGACATTTTGAATTAATTGGGAACGGTAAACATTAGATAAGGATTAATTTGATAAAAAATATCGAATAACCATTACAATTGATATCAAAAAAATAGATGTTTTAGAAAGTTCTGTATTTTTCCTAGCAATTACATCTTCTATTCCCCGTTCCTCATTCCGACTTCCTAACTACTACCTAAAAAAATAAATTATGAACGCATCAGGGGTAAAAATAATTTTAGTAGAACCAGCAGGACCATTAAACGTTGGTTCCATAGCGCGAGTGATGAAAAACTTTGCACTCAAACAACTGGTATTAGTAAATCCCCAATGCGATTACTTGGGAGAAGAAGCCATGATTATGGCAGTTCACGCCAAAGATGTTTTGCAAGCAGCAGTATCAGTTCCCACATTACCCGAAGCATTAAAAGGCTGCAAAAGAGCGATCGCCACTACAGCCAGAACCCGAGATAATTGTCCTCTAGAAAGTCCCCGCGAAGTATTACCTTGGTTATTAGAAACTTATTCACAACCAGCAGCATTGATATTTGGTAGAGAAGACCGAGGATTAAGCAACGAAGAATTAAACTACGCTCAAAAATTTATGCGTATTCCCACTGATTCCGGATATGCATCCCTAAACTTAGCTTCAGCTGTAGCAATTAGCTGTTATGAGTTAACACAAAGTCAACCATTAACCGTAGAAAACAACGAATTAAATAGCGAAGTTGCACCGATAGAGGTTGTCGAAGGATACTACGAACAGTTAGAATCGCTACTGCTATCTATTGAGTATCTTTATCCTCATACCGCTGCTCGTCGTATGGAAAAATTTAGGCAATTGTATAATCGCGCTCAGCTACAAACAACAGAAGTCGCTATGCTAAGAGGTATCTTAAGGCAAATGCAATGGGCACTGAGCCAATCCGGAAAGTTATAGAAATAGATGAAAGAATATTAATCATATATATTATTCTCCTAATTGTGCCCAAACTAAGAACAATGGCTTAAACTAAACACAAAAATGCTACGAAAGGCAATTTCAGAAGGGGCATAAGAAAAACTTGGGTTTGAGAGTTAGTAGCGTATTAATAGAATTAGTGGGTGAGAAGGAGTAGCGGTGTCAGAATCAAGTTACAGATTTACAGCTTCTGGACGGCGACAACCCACAAAGGGCCGTCAACGAGTACGTAAAGTCCAAAAGCCAGGAAATAGTAGAGTCAAAGCAGCAGGAAAACAGCGTCCACCACAACAAGGCGGAACAGTTTCACGTGTAATAATTAATCCTTCCTCCAGTAACGGCAAAAAACCTCGAAAGCGCCAACGAGTAGAAGCGCCAGCAGAAACATGGCTGCGAAAAAAGAAAGCATCGCAAGCAACATCTAGAGGCATGAAATCTGCTGCGGTAAATGGTAGAATACCGCCTTTAAAATTTAATAAACGAGTTACTAAAAGAGTCAAAGTCTCTAACAAAACTCGCCTCAAACCAATGGCGAGAACAATGCTTTATATATTGCGCTTATTAATTGTAGGAGTAGGAATTGGCGCAATTGTAGGTACGGCATTATCAGTATTAGATCCAGCAAATCAATACAGTACAGCTTCCAACCCATCTAAAGTTGAACAAAATCAACCTCAAGCACCTGTTAATAACCAAGGTTTATATTTAACTCAAGAAATAATTCCTCTAAAAAGCAATATTCAAAATTTGGTTGCAGCTAACCCCAATCTGGCACCGGGAATTTTGATAGCAGATTTAGATAGTGGTAACTATATAGATATAAACGCGAGCAATTCATTTTCAGCAGCCAGCACCATAAAAATACCCATATTAGTTGCCTTCTTCCAAGATGTAGAAGCAGGAAAAATTAAACTGGACGAACCGCTAACCATGACTAAAGACATGATTGTAGGTGGTTCGGGCGATATGCGAAGCAAGCCGGTAGGAAGCCAGTTTACTGCATTGGAAGTCGCAGATAAAATGATGGTAATTAGCGATAATACCGCTACAAATATGTTAATTGCTCGCATGGGTGGCATAAATGCTTTAAATCAAAGATTTCGCAGTTGGGGACTAACAGCAACATCACTTCAAAATCCACTACCAGATATTCAAGGAACCAATACCACCAGCCCCAGAGAATTAGCAGAAGTAATAGCAATGGTGAGTAAAGGGCAGTTAGTTTCAAGTCAAGGGTCCCGGCAAATATTTGACATCATGCGTCGCAATCAAAGACGACATTTGTTACCTAAAGGTTTAGGTTCCGGAGCCAGAATAGCGAATAAAACCGGGTATATTGGTGCAATGTTAGGTGACGTAGGCTTAATTGAATTACCATCCGGTAAGCGCTACATTGCAGCCGTTATGGTAAAGCGTCCTAGAAATGACTCTCGTGCAGATACTTTAATTACTTCCGTGTCTCGTTCGGCATACCAACACTTTAATCAACCAGTTACAATGCCGGGTACACCAGGAAATAATATTCTTCCACCGAGTAGCAACTCTCCCTATTTAAATAGTCCACCCACGGGAATCAATACTTATCAACCACCTTTACCGAATCCCGTTCCCAACGGTGTAAGTAATGCATTACCTACAACAACTTATCCAAATAACGGGTACAATTCGCAGTATTATCCTTATAGAAGGTAATAGGTAATAGGTAATGGGTAATGGGGATAATAAGCTTTAATTACGAGCTTCCTATACCTTTACTAATAACTGCTTTTCCGAGCCTCCAACTATTAGTTACCAAAAATTACCGATTACCAATTAAACATTACCAATTACCAATTATTATGCCTGCTCCTTCAATTCAATTTTTTTCTGGCATCAACGAAAAATTAGGAAACGTCAGCCTGCGACGCAATCCAAACACCGGGAAACGCATCGTTTTAATGACATTCGACCAGTTACAAGCATTAGAAAAATTTAATAGCTTTACCAAAAAATCCTTAAACACAATGCTTTTGACCGATGAAGAAGGCGAAATTAACGTTACTCCTTCTTCTACAAAATTTATTTTTGGTGGCGATGAAGGAGATGAGTTAAAAAGAGTTGACTGCCAAATTGAAATTGAGCAAGATGACCATTGGGAAAGATTCATGCGTTTTATGCATCGCTATGCTGATGCTAACGGCATGGCTTATTCTGACAGTTAAAAAGTTAGGAGTTATTAAGGTTAAAGGTTAGAAGTTAGAGGCAAAGGTTAGAATTCTGCCTTTATTCTTACCTATCTTTCCATGCCCAATTGCTTTCTTACGTCCAATACAAAATTTCAGCATTAGGAAAGCGCTCATCAATCGCATTTTGAAAGAAATTCCGCAATTCTTTCATAGTGTCTTTGTGATAAACATATTTAACACCACCGAATTTATTGCGTTTAATGCTGCGCTTCGACTCATCTAAATCAAGTTTGCTGTTAGGGTACCACTGCTGCAAAACTCCTTTAGAACCAGGAGTAAAACGGTGGGAAATCAATTCAAAAGTTAAATCGCAATCAAAATTAAGAGCAGTTCTTGCAGCATCAAGCAACTGAATATATTCTTCACGCCAATTTTCAATCGGCATAATCGGAGCGATAACAAAACCAATTTTATAGCCACCACCAGCTAATTTACGAATAGCCTGTAAACGTTGCATTACAGAAGCCGTTCCACCTTCCAAACTTCGAGAAATAGAAGCAGCATTAATACTAAAACGACATCTAGTATTACCGTTATGAGGTAGCGATAAAAGATTATCCACATTGTCAAACTTCGTTACCCAGCGCAACCTTGCTTTGTCTCGGCTACCAAAATAGCGAATGCATTCAGCCAAACTCCCCGTTAAATGTTCTATACCTAAAGGGTCGGTATAGCAACTAACTTCATAGCTAGTAATTTTTTCTGGATTTTCATAATTTTTGAGATTATCTAAAATTTCAGGCAAATTGGCATAAGCCCGAATCACCGGAGGTCCTTGCAAACTACCCGCTAAGTAACAATATTGACAGTGAGCCGGACATCCTTGAGCAAGATGAAATTGCCAATCTGCTGAAGGTGGAATTGGAGTCAGTTTAAACTGGCTTTTCGGTGCCGTCACAACCGCTAAAGTCCGCTTAGATTTTACATAGGTTTCGCGTTCGGTTTCTCCTCGCAAACCTGTAATCCGATTTTGTTTTAGCTTTTGAACGGGAAGCCCCAAAGATTCGACGCGAGTTAATATTTGCTGCCCCCAATCTTCATCCAAGGCTGATGGTGTAAATAATACTTGTTCGGGCATCCATAAATGCTGTTGAGTGTCGGTATTATCTAGCTGTAACTCAGGAGGATTGGCAAGCATAAAAATTTAGAATAAATCTACTAATAAAAAATACTGTTTCTAATTTGACAATTAAGCTTAAATAATAAATCCTCTTCTGAGTAGAATTTTATAATCTATAAGTAGTATAAAAATACTGCAATTAAATCATCCAGATGATTAAATATTTTATAATTTTTTGTACATAAACCTTGACAAAAAATCGCGTTAACCTGGATTTGCCGACGTACTCCTTAAAAAAAACGGGAAGGCTGCCCATTTTTTTTACAAAGGAATTGTGACAAACCAAAGCAATAATTGCCACGCTGTAAATCAAACTCTTCAATTCCTAATCATGAAAATTAATTACCAAAAGAAATACGAGGGAAGATAAAAAAATATGCGCTTGTGTATCACAGATTTATCGATGAAAGCTGAATTAGAAAAATAATTAATTTTTGCTTAACTTAGATAAACAGTTGCCAATGTCCCTTGCATTTCGCTAGAATCTGTAGGCTTTGGGTAAGCACCGTCGGGCTTATTGGCTGTTCGCCGAAATATTGGAACAACGCCCAATCGGTGCTTGAGATCGCAGTAAATAGAAGAAAAAGAAAGATGGCGAAACGCATACAGTTAGTATTAAATCAAGATATTTACAAATTAGGGAAATTCGGCGATTTAGTAGAAGTAGCCCCCGGCTATGCTCGTAATTACTTGCTTCCTAAAAACTTGGCAACTTTCGTAACTCCCGGTATCCTGAAACAAGTCGAACGTCGTAGAGAATTAGAACGCCAGCGTCAAGAAGAACTAAAACAAAAAGCTGTGGAACAAAAAGCAGCTTTGGAAAAACTTGGTAACTTGAAGATTGCGAAGCAAGTTGGTGAAAATAACGCCATTTTTGGTACTGTTACCAGCCAAGATGTGGCTGATATCATTCAAGGTTCCACCGAAATGGAAGTAGACAAACGCGGTATTACTATCCCAGATATCAGCAGTTTGGGTACATACGAAGCCGAAATCAAACTACATTCTGACGTAAGCGCAACAGTAAATATTGAAGTTGTAGCCAGCGAGTAATCTTAATTGCTCAAATGCTACTGCGGATAATTACTATAAGCCATAGATAAATAAGATACAGTTGTATTTTTTTATAGAATCTATGGTTTAATTATTTCAAAATTATTCATTATGTGTAGAGACGTTGCGCCGCAGTGTCTCTACATATTATTTGCGGACTATTTGTTCTACAACTGTAATAGTTCACTTGTTCTGTATATTAAAAACTATCTCACGGGTTTATGTCAGAAGAATTAAATTTTCAAGGGAATGCGGAGCGGCTGCCACCACAAAATATAGAGGCAGAAGAAGCCATATTAGGTGGAGTTTTATTAGATCCCGAAGCTATCAGCAGGATTAGCGATATCCTCAAGCCGGAAGCTTTTTATATTAGCGCCCATAAAGATATTTATATGGGGATGTTGCAGCTACAAACTCAAGGAAAGCCAACGGATTTACTTTCAGTTCTCAGTTGGTTAAACGATCGCGAATTGCTGGAAAAGGTTGGCGGCAGGAATAAACTAGCTTCCTTAGTAGATAGAACTGTTTCAGCGGTTAATATCGATGCATTAGCAGCCTTAGTAGTAGAAAAGTATCGACGACGGCAGTTAATTAGAGCGGGGAATGAAATAGTGTCGTTAGGTTACGAAACTGAAACCGAATTTCGTACTGTTATAGATAAAGCCGAGCAAAAGGTTTTTGGAATTGCCCAAGCCCGTAATACAAGCGGCTTGGTTCATATATCTAATACTCTGATTAATACTTTTACAGATATCGAAGAACGGCATGAAGGCGTAGCATTACCGGGCATTCCCTGCGGATTCTACGATTTAGATGCAATGACTAGCGGATTTGGACGTTCAGACTTAATTATCATCGCAGGTCGTCCGTCAATGGGAAAATGCTTGCATGAAGATGCGGAATTAGTTTTGAGTGACGGTAGTATTTCTACAATTAAGGAAATATATAATAGCCGTCAGGCAGAATTGCTGACGCTGCGAAAAAATTGGAAATTTGGTTTTACAAAGCCCGAAGCATTTATTGATGATGGAATTAAGCCGGTATTTGGCGTAAAAACTCGTTTGGGAAGGTATATCGAGACAACTATTACCCATCCTTATTTAACTATTAACGGATGGCGAAAACTGTCTGAATTGAAAGTAGGCGATAAAATTGCCGTACCTCGGAAGATAGATGTGTTTGGTAAGCAGCAAATTCGGGAATGTGAGGTAAAACTATTAGCTTATTTAATTGGTGATGGTTGTCTAACGGATGCAACTCCCAAGTTTAGCAACAATAATCTTTCAATACAGCAAGACTTTATCGAAGCAGTTACAGACTTTTCTCCTGGGCTAGAGATAAAAGAAAAAAGACGCTCCAAGCGATCGCCAATTCTTAATGTTGAGATATGTGACGGAAAAGACAATCCTCTGATTCTGTGGCTGCAAGAATTAGAGCTATGGGGTAAAAAAGCCGAAGAGAAAACACTTCCCGGTTTTGTATTTACGTTAGAGCGTCAGCAAATAGCTTTATTTCTGAATCGCTTATTTGCGATTGACGGTTGGGCTAGCGTACTAAAAAGCGGGCAAGTGCAGCTAGGTTGCTACTGCGTTAACGAAAAATTTGCTCGACAGATACAGCATTTACTGCTCAGATTTGGTATTATCGCCACCTTAAAAACTCGGTCGATTAAGTATAAAAGTACAATCAGAACTGCTTGGCAACTGGATATTACCAATGCTCGTGCCATCAAAAATTTTGTATCAGAAATTGGTATTTTTGGTAAACAAGAAATATTGGTGAAAGTAAAAGCAGCATTACTGCAAAAAAGATACCAAACAAATCGGGATTTAATACCCATAGAAGTTTGGAAGCAGTTAGCAGTGGCAAAAGAAGAAGAGACTTGGACTGGTTTAGCTAAACGGGCAGGAATTAAAGGTTATTCAAATATTCATGTTGGTAAACGGGCTTTATCGCGAGAAAGACTGTTTCAATTAGCAACAGCATTGGAAAATTTACGATTACAGCAATTAGCAAGTAGCGATATATACTGGGATGAAATTGTTTCTATAGAGCCTCGGGGAAACAAACAAGTTTACGATTTGACAATTCCAGACACCCATAACTTCGTTGCTAACGATATTTGCGTACACAACACGGCATTCTGTCTCAACTTAGCTCACAACATCGCATCCTTATACAAATTACCAGTTGCTGTTTTCAGCTTAGAAATGTCAAAAGACCAATTAGTACAGCGATTATTATCCAGCGAAGCGGAAATTGAAAGTACCTATTTAAGAACCGGACGCATCAGTCAAACTCAATGGGAACCATTGAGTAGAGCAATCAGCATCTTGTCAGAAATGCCGATTTTTATTGACGACACTCCTAATATTACCGTTACAGAAATGCGTAGTCAGGCAAGACGCTTGCAAGCAGAAGCCGGTACCGATATTGGTTTAGTTATCATCGATTATCTGCAACTAATGGAAGGGGGAGGCGATAACCGCGTACAGGAGCTATCAAAAATTACCAGAAGCATCAAAGGATTAGCCAGAGAATTAGGCGCTCCCGTCATCGCATTATCTCAGTTAAGTAGAGGAGTAGAAGCTCGTACTAATAAACGTCCCATGCTATCAGACTTGAGAGAAAGCGGCAGTATCGAACAAGATGCCGACCTAGTAATGATGCTGTATCGCGATGAATATTATAATACCGACAGTCCTGATAGAGGGATTGCAGAAGTGATAATAGCCAAACATAGAAACGGTCCCACCGGAACCGTTAAATTATTATTTGACCCGCAATTTACCAAATTTAAAAACTTAGCGCAACCGAGTCATTATGGATAAGGAGTTAGGAGTTAGGAGTTGGGAGTTATGAGTTAGGAGTGAGGAGTTAGGAGTTAAGAATTTGAATTATTACTAAAAATAGATAGTAATCCGAGCATCTTACAGAACTTGTCGCGGTACCCACTTCATTCATATACAAAAGAATAACTGAATATTAAAAACCCGGTTTTGTCAAAAAACCGGGTTTTTAAATGAGTCAAAAACTTTTAACTCCTAACTCCTAACTCCTAACTTCTAACTAACTCCTAATAACTCCACATCAAAAATTAGAGTTGCATTAGGAGGAATAACACCACCCGCGCCGCGAGAACCATAACCCAACTCAGGGGGGATGATTAACTTACGACGACCGCCAACTTTCATATCACTCAGACCTTCATCCCAACCTTTAATTACTTGTCCTTGACCGATTTTAAACTGGAAAGGTTGACCGCGATCGCGAGAGCTATCGAACTTAGTTCCATCTTCTAAAGTACCCGTATAATGAACGGTTACAGTTTGTCCGGCTTGAGGAGATTCTCCATCACCTTCCTTCAAAACTTCATATTTTAATCCCGAAGGAGTAGTAACAATATTGTCAGACATTTTCTTATCGCTCGCTTTTGTAGTGGTACTATCAGCTACTGTAGTAGACGCTGGTGATTCTTGAATAGTGTTTTGTGAAGCATTGCTCTGTGGTGTTTCGGTATTTATTTGAGCGCACCCAAAAAATACAAAGCAAAGCAGCAAAAAACCTAAACGCTTAAAAATTTTCTTCAGTTGAGGTATCCTTGCCATCGTTTTATATTCCAAAAATTAGGATTACCAATAGAACAAAACTTAGTGTAAATCAGAACAGTAACCAGTGAACAATAATTAAGGTCAAAGGTCAAAGGTTAAAGGTTAAAGGTTAAAAATAAAATATATAAATGTTTTTCGCACCCTTGTCTCCTTTTCCCCTTGTCTGCCCATTCTTATCTTAAATTAGCGCCAAAGTTTATTTTCCAAGTCGCGTACTTGCCGCTCCAAACGGTCAATCCTACCGCGCAACTCATCTACTTCTGACTGACGAGCAACTCCCAAATCTTGCAATATATTCTTCATTTGTCGCTGCATATTTTTGTCCCAATTGCCCTGCTCGGACTTTAGCTCCTCTACCATGTCATCCATCACAGCTTTCGCTTGTTCTGGATCGAGTTTTCCATCTTTAACCAATTGCTCGCTTGCTTCCTTGAGCTTATCCGCCATAACCGAAGTTGTACCGATACCGAGCATTAACAATTGCTGCATCCAATTATTGTTTTCCATACCGCGTTCCTACTAATTCTCCCTTCTTTATTTTCCCAGTTAGCTTTTATTTGTAACAATAAAGCTATGCTGGGAATTAAACTTTAGCATTAGATGCTAATTCTATTGTGGCAAAGTAGCACGGGGAATGAAAGCAGATGGTAATTGAGTTACTTAAGTTTAGAATATCGCCCAAAGATAGAGAAAAATACATCCAAAGAGACGCTGAAATTTGGACAGCAGCCTTGGTTAACTATCCCGGATTTTTAGGAAAAGAACTATGGATTAACCCAAATGACCCCGAGGAGCTTGTTATGGTAATCCGTTGGGAAACACGACAACAGTGGAAGTCGATTCTGCAACAAGAGATAGACGCTATTACCGAAAAATTTGATAAAGACTTGAAATTCACTTACGAAATGGTAGAGTCATCCGAATATCAGGTACGGAAATTCCCCAATAGTAATTAGTTATGAGTTAGAAGTTAGGAATTAGGAGTTAAAGTAATTTTTAGGCAGAGAATTAAGAATTTTCATCCTAATATTAAATCCCTAAAAGGTAATTTAACTGGATATTCTCGTTTTCGTATTGGTGATTAGCAAGTGATTTATCAAATTGATGATGAAAATAAACGGCTCATCAGTTGTTAGTATGCTAAATTCTGAATAAAAATTACCGAAATATTTACTGCGTAGGGATTTGACATTTTATATGCTTAATTTTTGATAACTTTACTCTTTTTCCCCTACTGCCGACTGCCGACTGCCGACTGCCTAAAAACGACTACTTAAATAGCATACCAAGTGCTGAAGAACCAAATAAACAGGTAATTATTAGTAAGTAAGTCAGCCTTAAAAAAGAAAGGTATGTCCGAAGCGAGTGAAACGAAGCATTCAGCGTTCACCGCGCTTGTGCGGTTCAGCGATTTACATTATGCTACATAGTTCGTTTTATTTGTGCCGACTTACTTACTACTGTTCATAGGGTGGAAGCTTACGAATAAAAACAAAACAATTACTTTATCTTCTTCCTCACAGGTGCTAAAACAATTAAGAAATCCGATTGATGTCGTTCGGAATTAACAGAAGTTGTGGCGCTGATACTATAAATAGAGCCAATACCTTGTTTAAACATTTTGAAAAATGGGTTACTGCTATATTGCTGAGGCACGAAACCATAAATCCAAGACAGCATAGAACCCATATTTACATAAAAATAACCTGTATTTGGATTCGGAAGAGTAATGGTTGCCGTATTGAAGTTATAAGCAGAAGGTAAAGCTAAATAAGGCTGAGGTACTAAATCTGCGATCGCTCCATATCCAGTTGTCAAAATCAATGTATTATCATCTACCCAACTATAAGCCAGCAAGCTTTTACTAGAATCTCCTTGGGCATCCCAACTAGTTACGGCTTGATTCTTAAGGCTCTTTTGAACAACCTCTACCTCTCCTTCGGATGCAGATGCAATTAAATTGCCTAACTTATTCAAAGTTGTTTCAGCTGCGGCTCGATTACTTGTTTCAACAGCTAAACCGATTCCCATATTTAAATTAGGATTTATAGCTTGAAAAAATCCTCCCTTAGTAGGATACATAAACAGCGCAAATTCCCCATCCATCCAGCTAACAATATCGCGCTCTAAATCCAGCCCGGTATTACTGCGGATAAGCTCGCGGAAATTGTTTAAGCCATCTTTTAAATCTTTTTGCGAACTGAGTAATTTAGCTATAGTTTGCCATCTTTGATTGAGACTTTTGCCGTTAATAGTAGAATATGTTGCGGCTGGTATTCGAGATAATATTTTTTGAGTTTTAATATTAGCTGCTAAACTATCTTGATTGAATGCAGACGAAGGATAAGTATTTAACTGAAAGCGAATTCCTTCTTTTTGAAGATTAACAAATGAAGTAACACTACTATATTGTTTTAATTCTGCGGATGAAATCATGCTATTAAAAACAGTAGCAGGTAAAGCTAAACTAGGGTCTTTAACGATTTCTTTAGCAAAATCAATATAGCCAGATACATCTTGATACATTGCAAACAGTGGCTTTACTGTTTGAGATTGTCTAATTGTTTTTTGAAATTGTGAATTTTGCTCTAAGGTTGCAGCTTTCTGTCTGCTATTATTAATTACTCTTTCAATTGTTTTGTTTGAATAACCTATTGCTAAATATCCCGGCAAAATACTTATAACTAGATTACGTTGTTTGTTTAAATTAGGTTTATTTAAACTGGGTTTCTTGAAAATATTCGGTTTGAGAGTTTTATTTATAGGAGAATTAGGAACTGGAGGTATTGTATTATCTTCTCTAGGAAAATTAGGTCTGGCAGAATCACCTATTTGAGTTTCTAAAATTCTAATTCCTTTGTATTGTCGTTGATTAAAATTCCCATTTGCTGTAAGTTTACCTAAAAATTTTTCTAAACCTGCTTCGTCTTTTACAGGGACTAAGGTAACAAAGTTAGATTCCACAGTCACTTGGGAAGAACCTTGTTTTGGTAAAAATGCAAAGGCTATTTGTTCTCCCAACCAAGGTTCAATATCTGTTGCATATCCATTTCTAATTTGTGGTGGAATGAAAAAAGATATACTATCCCACGCTGTTTTAAATAATTGAAAATTTCCAACTTTGCGCCAAGTTTCTGAAGACGTATCAACCATCGCTACCAATGGTGCATCTTTTGGTAGAAAATTGGCAAACTTTGTATTTATGGCAGTAGGCTGCAATCGATTTTTCAAGCTAGCAGGTATTGGTTTTTGAGCCAGCGTGTTTTGAAATAATTTTTGTTGAGGAATATTCGACTGTGATTTGATATTATTTGTAACATTTACTGCTCGTGCAAAACTTGAACAGCAGAGCAAATTTAATGTTGCTATTGCTCCTACTTTTACTAACGATTTCATCGCGCATTCCTCAATACTACACGTCTTTTTTCTAACATAAAAGAAAAATAAATCACTTAGTAGTATTATGTAAGATTTTAGTGAAGCGTCAATGAAGATAAATGCTTAATAATTAAGAAGCTGTAAATCAAATTAATCGATGCTTACAAAAAAAAATGACAAGTCATCTTTACACAAATGTATTTACATAGTGGAAAGTATATCGGAAGGAGATGTCGTCTTTTTGATAAAAAGGCGATAGAGAATAGATAGTAGTTAATGTTGTTTTAAGCACACCCGTCCAGCCTGCTTTCTTTTTCAGTTTATTTAAAACAACAGCAGCACGATCGTTAAACCCGAATACCTACCTTGTAATCCGGAAGCTTTCTCGCAGAGAAATCAAAATCAGAAGCTAAATATACAAAGCACGTTAAAACCCATTAGAAGAATTGTTCAGTCGTCGAAAACACAGATAAATGTAACTTATTTATCAGGGAAATCCTTGTTTGATTATTAATCCAAACAAAAATTTGATAAAACGTCATATTTTCTCGTAATATCACAATTGAAGCAAATTTAACAAAACGGCTATTTCTCAACTATGCCGCCACAAACTTTGCTTGATAGATAACTTATACAACCGTTTGCAAAAAGAGAGGATTACAAAATGGCAACTTACACAGTGACGCTCGTTACCCCTGATGGCGAACAAACTATTGAATGTCCTGAAGATGAGATTATGTTAGACGTAGCTGAAGAAGCTGGCTTAGACTTACCTTACTCTTGTCGTGCTGGTGCTTGCTCCACCTGTGCTGGTAAGCTTGTATCTGGTACTGTTAACCAAGACGACCAATCTTTCTTAGATGACGATCAGATAGAAGAAGGATGGGTATTGACTTGCGTAGCTATGCCAACTTCTGACTGCAAAATCGAGACTCATAAAGAAGACGAAATGTAATCAAAACAAAAGCAACTCTCAATACTCAATTGATGAGTTGGCTTTGCACTCTTCGTACTGATTTAAACGCAGCACTGTATCAGGCATTGATTATCCCTATACAGTGCTACTCTATTTTGGCAAAAGATTTTGATATAGCGCTACACCTGCCGGTTAAAGCGCCCAGAGCTTACAACAAGAAGGGAATAGGTGTTTGTTAAAGAATTACCTGTCCTTTGACTTTTCTTAAAGTGTGGAAGTAATACCTAACTCAGCCGATTTCCTAGCAGCATCAGCAACTTTGAGAGCGTACAAACTTTCTTCCGGAGTTACATACAAAGGAGTTCCATCGAAAAGATAATCTAAAACCATCGCTGTATCTCGAGCAAATAAGCCGCGACGACTACCAACTTTTATCGGTGTTGTTTCTTGTGAATTAATAAAAACACCTTCAGAGCCATTGAAAACCAATGCCCCATTTTCACCATGTACCTCAAATTTTCGTTCTGCTTCCCACATAGTTTCACCTTTAGCGTATATAACTTCAGCTAAAAGCCCGCTGGTAAAGTTCAGTTGAGTAGTACAAAAACAAGATTGGTAGAATTCAGCTTCTGTTGCCCAAAACCGGTTGTGACAATTAACAGCAATCACTTCACCGAATAAATTTGTTAATCGATGCAACCTTGAAAGAGCAGCCATCAAAGGGAAACCAAACAAATCATGACTGTAAGTCCACTTGCGGGGTGCTGGATTCTCAGGCTTGATAGTGCTGTATCGCACGTAAAAAACTTTGCCAACTTTATCTAAATGCTGCCTCAAAGCTTGATGCAAACCACCCAAAAGTTCTATATGCTCGACATGTAGTAGCTTATCTCTCGACTTTGCTAAATCGATTAATTCTGATGCTTCTACTAAGTCTAAGCAAAGGGGATATTCCACAACAACATGTTTATCGGCTTCCAAGGCTGCACGCACTACAGCGCCATGTTCGCTATTAACATTGCTAACTACTACTAACTCAATATCTTCTTCTATCAACTGCTGTGAAGAATCTAATACTCTACACTGAAAATCCCGAGCAAAAGCTGTTGTTTTTGAAGATTGATTACCTACCACGGCAATTAAATCAGTTCTTGCATCGTTTAAGAGCGTCTGCGCCCTTAATTTTGCTGCATAGCCAGTACCAACTAAGCCTACCCGCACTTTGAAAATCCTCTACAGCCCAAACCGTTACAGGATTATATATTATTACTACTGCTTTTAAGCAAAATAATCAAATCTTTTATATATACCATTAATTCAAATAATATTCACGATAAATGATTTACAAAATAATAAAAATTTTTCATAAATATAATTTTTTTTAATATTTGATGAAAAACCGGCGAAATTACATAAGCTTAGCTTATCTATATGGACTGTCCTTATTTCTTTACTAATCCGGACAAAAAACTAGTAACAAAGTCCGATTTATCTCGTAGTATCAGAATTGAAGCAAATATAAAAAAACGGCTATTCCTGAAGGAGCAGCCGCATGGTTTGCTTTAGGAAAGCTTATACTGCCGTTTGCAAAAAAGAGAGGATTTACAAAATGGCAACATTCAAAGTCACACTCAAAAACGATGCTGAAGGTATAGACCAAACCATCGAATGTGATGACGATATTTATATTTTAGACGCAGCTGAAGAAGCTGGTTTAGACTTACCTTACTCTTGTCGTGCTGGTGCTTGTTCCACCTGTGCGGGCAAGATTACCGCCGGTTCGGTAGATCAATCCGACCAATCTTTCTTGGATGATGACCAGATGGAAGGTGGATACGTATTGACTTGTGTCGCTTATCCAACTTCTGACTGTACCATCGAAACTCATCAAGAAGAAGCGCTTTACTAAAAATAAAGACGACTTACACCACAAATGTAAGAGTTAGCCTTATAGTTAAGTACTTCTTTAAAAGCAGCACTGTGTCGGGAAAATGTTCCCCTTTCAGTTGCTGCTTTTTTATTTGGTAATTGGGCATGGGGCATGGGGCATGGGGGATTGGTAATTGGTATTCGGGAAAGTAACGAGTAATGAGTAATAAGTAGGAATGGAAAGTTGAGCAGCACAGATAAAAACCAAACAACAAAGGTAATTACCAATCCCCAATCCCCAATTCTATTTCCCAACTCTCACCGCATTACTGAGCATCTGAACCTGAGTACCGGGATAGTAAAATTTCAGAATATCTACATTTTCCCAACCTAAATTGGCTAAATTCATCGCGCCGATTTGACTCAAGCCAACTCCATGCCCCAATCCACCGCCGACAAATTGATATCCCCAAATTCCCGGTTTTCCTTTGTTGAGCGCTTTTAAGTAAAACAAAGTGCTTCTAGGTGCAAAGAAAGCGCTACGGACTTCATCTTTATATAAATGAAAAGTACCGATATCAGTTTTTACAGCTAGCTTCAGAATTCTCCCCCCTTTACTACGTTCCACTACTTGAATATCTTTGACAGTTTTGAATTTAGCAAAAGGACTATTCTTAACTTTCAAAAACTTCTGCAATCCCTTCGTAATATTTTCTAAACTACTTTCTCGCGTCCACCGGAACCATTTTTGCTCGCTTTCGTTAAATCCTTTATTCAAACTCATAAACAAGCGAAAATTCTTTTCATCCGCCAAGCTGCGTTGAGATAAATTCCAAACATCCTGCGGTGTATCTACCACTGGCTTTAGATAAGGACGCTTTTCCCCATTCCATACGCTGGTAAAAGAAGCGGTTACACCACCAGTAGTCGAAGAATAAAGCGCGTCTACCAACTCGTTGTTATAAGTTAGAACCATACCCCGAGTAGCAGCGATCGCCTTGTCTGTTTTTTCGGTTGCCCCTTTGAGTCCGTAATAAACTTGGCAGTGAGTATCGGCACATAACTGATAATCATCTACCTCAAATCTACGTAAATTTCTCAAGGCATAGGTACGAGCAATAATTGTCTGCGCTTCCATCGCCGCTTGGGGAGCCTTGGCACCAATTTCATAGGGGACAACACCCCGTAAATAAGTTTCTAATGGTACATTATTGACTAAAGAATAAGTACCGTAAGCATTTGGCTGTAATTGCAGCTTTCCAGCATAAAGACGCTTAGAATTAGATTCTCCGCTTTTATTGTTTACTTTTATTAAATTTTTATCGCTACTAACTTTTAAGTAATTGCGATTGTAGCGATATCCATTCACCACCCAGCTAGCTTGGGGTACTCTACGTAAAACTTTACTATCAACATATGCTGTTTTTTTACCAGACTTTTTGACGCTTTTCAATAGCAAGCGTCGCAATAAGGGAGTATCATAAACTTCTCTTTTTGCCCACACCTGCCAGCGTTCGGGTTGAGCAATTTCTACTTCTATTCCTTTCTTACGCCACATTTCGGCACTATCTTCGGCAGTTTCAAAAGTACGAAAGGTTCCTAAAACCAACCGCTCATCAAGAACCGGTTGCGTTAAAGGCTGCATGGCAGTTTGTATCTTTACAGGCTTAGTAGTTACAAGGGTTTGCAGCCTTTGATCGTTAGTAAAAGTTAATTTTAATTTATCGCCTTTAGTGGGTTCTAATATCAACTCATCATCGGGGGTTGACGCAAATCGCTGCACAATCCCAATCTTGAGTTCAACGTCAGATACCTTCGTTGCAGGAACCGATGCTCCTGTAAGTCCTAATAGACACGAGATTGTCAGTACGGTACAAGATAAACGCTCTAAGGAAATTTTCATAGAAATTCAAAATTAAGGGTGTCTGCCCGTGCTATAGGGAGTCGCTTTAAAAAAACAGACGCAGCTTCATACTATTAGTGTATAAAATGCCTAATGATACCATTAGCAATTTTTTCACAGATCGTCGAGTTGCAACTTGAAGTCATAATGAGTATGATTAAGTAGAGGTGATAGAAGCAGCATAGCTCAAGACGATTATGAAAGTTGAAGAAGTCCCGTTAAATAGGATATTAAGACCACTTCCCCGTCAAAACGATGCAGAGAAAGTAAAAGCCTTAATGAAGTCAATAGCAGAAATAGGACAGCAAGAGCCAATAGATTTATTAGAAGTAGATGGGCAATATTACGGTTTTTCTGGTTGTCATCGTTTCGAGGCTTGTCAGCGTTTGGGTAAAGAAACTATAAAAGCGAGAGTGCGTAAAGCGCCAAAAAGCGTTTTAAAAATGCATTTAGCTTAGTTAGTAGTTAGTTGTTAGTAGGTAGTTGTTAGTTTTGATTGTGCAGTTGATGAACTAATAAGTCATAATTTCAATTTGTATTTTCTTAACGGACTATTTGACAAATGGCATTAAAGCTTCTATCTAATTGAAATGTGCCGTTTTTAAAGTTCTTTATACAACTATCTACTAACTACTAACTATTTACCACTAACTACTAATACCATTTCTTTATAAAGATGCGCCTAATTTAGCCACCTTACGGTTGGCTTTGTACTGATAGCTCCAGCCTTCTAGGCTGAGAGTGATTCAGCGCAGCCTCATACAGAATTGGTATAACCACTAACCATAATCCAACTTTAAAATCATGAAAACAATGAATAAATTGCAAGGAAAATATATCTTAATTACAGGTGCTTCCCAGGGTTTAGGAAGGCAGCTAGCAATAGATTTTGCGCGTCAAGGAAGTGCGGGAATTGCAATTTTAGCGCGTGATGGAGAAGCGTTAAAAGAATTGAGTCAAAAAATTAATGAAATTGCGCCGCAAACTAAAGTATTGACAATCGGTGCCGACTTAACCAAACTCGAAGACATCGAACGTGCAGTAGCCATAACATTAAGCGAATTTAACGGCAACTTAGATGTATTGGTAAACAATGCCTCAACAATTGGAGCTTCGCCAATGCCATACCTGCTCGACTATCCCTTAGAGGATTTTCGTAACGTTATCAACACCAACTTAATTGCTCCATTTTTGTTAATAAAAAAAGCATTGCCAGCGATGATTGAAAACGGTGGTTCAATCATCAACGTTACCAGCGACGCAGGAGTTACAGGGTATCTCGGCTGGGGTGCTTACGGTATCTCTAAATTCGGAATTGAAGGAATGTCGCAGACATGGGCAGCAGAGCTAGAAGACAGTGGAGTTCGGGTTAATTGGGTAGATCCAGGAGACATGAATACAGCCATGCATCGAGCAGCAGAGCCTGAAGAGAATCCCGAGCAGTGGGCGAATCCCGCCGAAGTGACAGAAGTATTTATATATTTAGCTTCTGAAGAATCGCGTCAAATTAACGGACAGAGATTCCAAGCTCAAGAAGAAAACTGGGGAAGAGAAGCAAAGGAATTAGCGGTAGTTAGTTAACCTGAAGACGTTATATCAAGTCTGTTTTCATATTGGTGAAGAGTGTATTGTAAAAATGAAAAGGCTTTTTCTTTCCTCGTAAATGTAACCAGATTTGATATAACGCCATCAAAACTGTAACCAAATACACCATTTATCAAAAATAATTGAGATATTATGTCAACACCCTTTACTTTTTTACTTCCGGCGGAACTCTCCGCCAAAGAGCCACCAGAGCGGAGGGGAATAGCCCGCGACGGAGTGCGACTGATGACAATCAATCGTAATTCAGGCGAGGTTTATCACTCCCGTTTTAACGGCATCAGTGAATTTCTGCGCCCTGGTGATTTATTAATTTTTAATACCAGTCGTACTCTTCCCGCTTCTTTGCAAGGTTGCGAACGCACTCTTGATAAATGTATTGAAATCCGCTTGGCGCAACATCTTTCCGATGATTCCTGGCTGGCTTTACTGATGTGTCAGCGGGGAAAAACTTTTGCTTGCGGTTTGCAACAAGGCATGAATTTAGATTTTGGAGAAGGTTTAACTGCAAAGGTAGAAAATCGAGATACCCATATTCCTCGTTTGTGGAAAATTCGTTTTTCCTTAGCGGGTAGTCAATTAATAGATTCTATTTATCGTTTGGGGAATCCGATTCGTTACGAATATGTATCTCAAGCTTGGAATTTAGACTACTATCAAACCGTTTACGCTAAGGAACCGGGTTCGGCAGAAATGCCGTCGGCAGGGAGGGCTTTTACTTGGAAGCTCTTATTCGACTTGAAACGTCAGGGTATCGAGACAGCGCAAATAGTTTTACATACAGGCTTATCTTCTTATATGGATGACGAACTAGACGCTCTCCATCCAGCTTCCGAAGAAGAGTATTTTATTAGCCAGACAGCAGCACAGAAGATTAATCGAACTCGTCAGGAAGGAGGGAGAATAATAGCTGTCGGAACTACCGTAGTCAGAGCGTTAGAATCAGCCGTAGATATTGAAGGTTTAATTCAACCGCAACATAGTTACACTAGGCTACATATTTCGGCAAAACATCGATTAAAGATAGTAGATGGATTGCTAACAGGAATGCACGAACCAGAAGCGAGTCATTTAGACTTATTGACAGCATTTTTAAGTGCAGAGCAGATTCGGGCTGCTTACGAAGATGCAGTACAACGCGGTTATCTATGGCATGAATTCGGCGATTTAAATTTGATTGTGTAATTATCGCAGATGTAAAGACGTAGCAGTGCTACGTCTTTCCGTATATTAGGTTGTTGCAACTTATTAATTTTCAAAGGAATTGTTACGAGCTCGTAAATCGATAGCGAAACGAGATATTTGATTATTGCTAGAAGTAGTTTTCTTTTCCGATTTATCTTTATCTTTTTCTGTGTCTTTCAAACAATCTTTTTTAGTTAATTTTGCAATATCCTTAACTAGAAAAGATTGCCCAGGTTCGGTAATACCTATTCCCACACTAGAGTGTGCATCAACTTCGGAAAGCTTGATTGTACCAATTTTGTTAGTTGCATAACGAAGTACTCGTCCAGTTACGGGATCTATAACAGGATAAGGAGAACGTTCAATAGAGAAAGTCATTCCTTTACAGTATCCATGCAATCTACCTTTATTTACGATCACCATATTTCTACCGTATTTACTATCAAAGTAAGCATCAGCAATTAGAGTTGGTTTTCTAACTAAACAAGCGAGTTCGTCAGTACGAAAATTTAATTGCTCAACGATTTGATTAATTGCATCTTCAGATGCTCTAGCTAGTAGCTTTTTTAAAATATTATTACTATTAGAAGAAATAATAGTTTCTGGTATACTACCACTGTCAATTGTAAATACGACATTTGAATTTCTTGTTCCTGAATTCCATTTGCCACTAAAAACATCTAAATTTGTGTTATTTGTATTAGTAATCCTTACATTAATATTAGGTATCGTAATATTAGTATAAGACTTACTACTACGACCATCACCTTCAGCAGGCATAACAATATCGCCTGTAGCAGTATCTATCAATCGAAAATTCAATTTAACTTGAACTTCGTTATTTTTTTTATTTGTTCCGAATCCTAATAATTGTCTCTTAATATCTCCACTCAGTTCAAATTGATTAACTGTGCCAATTAATACTGCCTCTATACCATATTGCTTGCGAAGATAGCGTAAATCTTCTACACTAATTGACTCTTGAGGTATTCTATAATAATTCCCTTGTGTATACCTGACCTCTTTAGGCTTTATCTGAGACCAATTAACTACACGGAAACTATTATTTTTGGCTAATTGACTTGCAAGTATCTCGCCAATGCCTTTAAATTGATATTTCTCGGGATATCCTCCTGCTGGATTTTCAATAGTAATAGTCTCTACAAAAAAAACAGTAATTCCAATTTTCCTTTCCGCTCCTTCATTAAGATGAAATAAAGACTTATTCTCTCGACAAAAATCTAACCTTTTTGTATCTTCTGCTTTTACAGGTTTAATACTACCAACCCCAACACTCAAAGCAAATAACGAAGCGATAAAAGACGAGGTTAGGCGACGAACAAAATTACAATTCATCATTATCCTCTTAGTAAGTGAACTTTGGGAAAGCGGAAAATTCGGTAGCCCAAATTTCAATTGATAGTGCGTATTCAACTATTTATTAAACTATACAAAACATCTGCAATTATTCCGGATTCCGGAGCATTAATCAGGGATTAATTTGATTAAACATGTAGTTTGTGATATTACTACGAGCAAATTTTTAACATTGATAAAAAATCTAATCAATCGGTTTGGCAATAATATTTCCCTCCTCAATCTGCTGCTTGATTTCTTCACTAAAGAGAATGCTAGATGTCTTAGCAGAAATAATCTTGGCAATACTAGATTTATCATCAATACTAATTATTTCTATTCGAGCAATAGGTAAAGTTAATATGCGAATAACCTCTTTTGTACGAGGATCGACAAATGTTTTAGTAACTTCTTCCACTTTTAACCTCATGCCATTTCGGTAACCATTTAATTTTCCCCGATTGAGAACAATATAATTTCCGAAAGTGCCCACAACAAGACTATTTGTATAGTCAAATCGTCTTAATACAGATGCAAAACTATCAGAATTGGTATTGATTTTTTCTACAATTTTGTAAATAGCAGCTTTAGTTGCTGAAGTCATTAAACTACCTTCATTTTCAGTTGAAGAATGACTAACTTTTTCTTTTTGATTGGTATTTATCGATAATCGAAATTCAGTACCATTTTTAGCATAAATATCATCTAGGTAATTGTTACTGGTAGTTACTGTATTTGTATAATTACTATTGTTAACAACTCCTACATTGATTCTAGGTATCTCTAGATTACTTTCCGAAAAATTGGCACTACCATTTTCTGTAAAAGAATCAATAATTTCACCCGTACCAGTATTAATAATTCTGATATTTAATTCGACAGCAGCATTAGTATTAGTAGTTGTTTTACCAAAACCAAGGAATCCACCGCCAGATGTACGCTTATTAATATCAAATTGAGTTAAAGAACCTATAAGTATTGCTTCAACACCAAATTTTTTGCGAATTTTACACAATTGGGTTTTACTTTTATAGATAGGCTCTATTTGCGTTCGTTCAATGACAATAAAGTTACTATCTTTTGCCAAGCGACTTGCTATAATATCAGCGATTCTCGTAATTTCTTCTGGATTGCTAGATAAAGACCTACTATTTAAACTTGTAGCAGTAATTGTGAAATCAGCAACAGCAATTCTCAATTTAGGAGATGAAAATTGAGCGGGAATAGAACAATCTTTGTGGATATTAGAGGAATTTTTTTTATCCTTAGCATTCGCAGTTTTTGCAGCGCTCATGCCTGAAAAACATGTAAAAGCTGAAAGAACAATCAACGAGGTTAACCAGCGAACAAAATAATAATTCCTCATTTCCCCTCAATAAGTACCTACCTCCATCAGTTGTACAAACTTTAATGCAAGATTGTATCTCTAACCCCATCAGTAAATACTACAGCTTCTCTACGGAAATATCCGGTTGTCAAACAGTATAGAATGTATCTAATTAATTTACATCTAAAGATAGTTTTTTTGTTTTACATCAGTAGAGTACTTCTAATTGCGTCATCAGCTAACTTTTGTAATTATTGAGTTCTATTTTCTTATCAGCAGTAAACTTATAAATTACGAATATTCTAAGTGATATAGGTTATATTAGTTACTATTGTATAAATTTAGTGAATCTATACCACTACTTTTGTAGTATATAAAACATAAGTAATATCCATCAGCAATTCTCGTCATTGCTAATTGCTTATAAAATAGAGAACTGTATATAACTTTATAAATTTTCAAATAATTAGCGTGCTAATTTCCCAGCTACCAACAATTAATATCCTCAAGCAAGCTACCAATCCAGCTTGGGTAGATTTAGCAATATCGAACCTAAACGAAATATTACTCGATCATTCCCAATGCGAGCGTAAAGCAGCATCAGCAGCAATAAACTTTATGTTTCGCTACCCCTCAAATGCGAAAATGGTCAAGGAATTAACTAAAATTGCCAAAGAAGAATTAGAACATTTTGAGCAAGTTAATCAGTGGTTAGATAAACGAGGTATTGCTTTACGTCCACTAACTCCTCCCCCTTATGGTGCAAAACTTAAAGCTCAAATACGTCCCACCGAACCCAATAGATTTTTAGATTCTTTACTTGTTAGTGCTTTAATTGAAGCTCGCAGTCACGAACGCTTAGGATTATTAGCTCAGTATTGTCCAGAGCCAGACTTAGCCAAATTTTACCAAAGTTTAATGGCATCAGAAGCACGGCATTATGGTATTTACTGGGTACTTGCAGATACTTACTATGACCGTAAAATTGTCATGCAAAGGTTGGATGAATTATCCATTGCAGAAAGTGAAATACTCGCAACTCTTTATCATGAGCCAAGGATTCACAGTTAACTGTTCACTGAAATGGTAAGTCTTTATTTTCGGGATTTTTTAATTCGTCAATGGCAGCCTAGCGATCGCGATTCTGCTGCGGAGGTAATTAGTTGTGTATTATCAGAATACGGTTTGGGTTGGGAACCCGATGGTGCCGATCGAGATGTATTGGAAGTTGAAGATTTTTATTTAGAGCAGGGCGGAGAATTTTGGGTAATAGAGCATCTTGGTGAAATTGTAGGCACGAGCGCTTACTATCCCATCAAACGCGGCGAAAATTCTGTAGAGATACGCAAAATGTATTTATTACCCAAAGTCAGAGGTTATGGATTGGGAAAATTTTTGTTACAACAGTTGGAAGCAGCAATTACCTGTTGCGGTTTCCAACAAATTTGGATTGAAACCGCCAGCGTCTTAAGTGAAGCCGTCAAGCTTTATGAAAACAACGGCTACAAAGCAGCAACAGGTGTGGAAACACAACGCTGTGACAGAGTTTACGTTAAAGAGTTAGGAGTTAGGAGTTAGGAGTTAGGAGTTAATAATTAGCAATTATCAATTACCTTCTCCTTATTTTCCCATGCCCAACGCCCAATTCCCCATGCCCCAATTTATTTATATAAATGCAAATTTGGAAAAACTTTCTTAATCTTTTTTTACAATCCAATTGTCCTTTATGTCAGCGCCCTGCTTCGCAAGAATTTTGTGAATATTGCGAAAAACAATTACACAAGTGTCGTTTAGCAAGTCCAAATCAACGTAGAGACAATTCTTTACAAATAGTTGCTTGGGGAGCCTACAAAGGAGCAATCAAACGGGCAATAACGACGATGAAATATGACAATCACCCAGAAATTGCTCGCCCTCTAGGTGAATGGCTAGGGGAAGCATGGCTGCAAGAGTATGGAAATGAAAATTCTTTAATGGTAGTTCCCATTCCGATGCATCCGGATAAACAAAAAAAAAGAGGCTTTAACCAAGCAGCACTAATTGCAAAAAGCTTTTGTCACACAACTGGGTTAAAATTAAAGCTAAACGGATTAAAAAGGGTAAAAGAAACTGAAGCACTATTCGGACTATCAGCAACAGAGCGGAAACAAAACTTAAATCAAGCTTTTGATATCGGAAAAGATTTTCGCCAAGCTCCAAATGTCCCAATAATTTTAGTTGACGATATTTACACAACAGGTGCTACCGTCAAATCTGCTATAAAAACTTTAAATAAATATAAAATTATTGTTTCAGGAGTTGCAGCAGTTGCTGTTCCTTCAAAAGGAAACTATAAAAATAATTCATAGGCAAGTTTGCCTAATAAAAATTATAATTAACCAACATTAAGATTATTTTTACAGGAAAACTACATACAATCATGAGTAAGTCTAAAGCGCTGGGTTTAGGACAATTTGGATTGATTCCTGCTACATTACTGGTAGTTGGTATTAGCACAACAACAGCTTTTGCTCAAAATAATAAGCAAGCAAATAAATTTTATAATCCCATACCTTTACCCGCCACTTACGAAATTTCTGATGCCCTTTCCGATAAAGATATTCCCACAGGGCAAGGCGGGTTTGCTCGAGACTATATGGTAAAGCTAGCTAAAGGTGATAACTTAGCAATTGACCTCTCTTCAGATAGCTTTGATAGTATTATCACCCTGCTTGCTCCCGACGGTTCGACAATCGCAGAAAATGATGATGGCCCCGACGGTAGCAGTAATTCCCTACTCTTTACCCGCGTTACAAAAGCTGGGACTTATATTGTTCGCGTTCGTTCCTTCGGAGAAACCGGAATCGGCAGCTTTAAATTGAAAGTAACCCGATTAAAGCCAGTTAAGTAGTTAGGAGTTAAGAGTTAGGAATTAAGCATTGATAATTAGAAAAGTTATTAATTATTAACTGTTAACTGTTCACTGAATCGTCATCGCGCAGAGAAACAGCGCTTCAGTCCATTCTACGACTGCGCCATAAGTATCGCCCGTATGACCACCTAATTTATAGTTAAACCAAGCACCCGTTAGGAAAGCAATGGCAATTCCAATAAGTGTTATTTTTAATGCTGTGCATAGGTTATTTTGATTCAATTCGCTAAATATAAGCTTTACACAACTTAAAATTAGCAAAAGAAAAACTGAAGGTAAAACGTCAGCGTAAGAGTTGATGGCTTGCTTGTGAAATGCACCCTTACCAGTTGGTTTGAGATAGTCATATCTTTGTATCGCTAACATCTGACCCCAACGTCCCCAGGCACAAGCAGCCATTAATATCAACCAGCGATTTTGTTGTATTTCCGTTAGAGCCAACGTTTTCAGCAAGATGATGATGATGGCAGCCATTGCTCCAAAGGCTCCTGTAGCGCTATCGCTCATTACTTCTAAGCGCCGTTCTTTATCCGTTACTGCTAGCCCGTCAGCAGTATCCATTGCTCCATCTAAATGTAGCCCTCCCGTAATCGCAATCCAAATTGCCACCACTAATGAACTGCGAGTAAGTACTGGCATTCCCAAAAAATTGGCTACAATATCAAATAATCCTAAAATACCTCCAATTATGATTCCAATCCAAGTCGCACAGCGGGCTACATTCGTAAATTCTAATCTTTCAAAATAAGGCAGCGGTATAGACGTATAAAATATAATACTTGCAACCATATTTAACAGTTGATTTTTCCACCACAGGTATTGAGAATTCATCCTTGTCAAAATAATTACCTAAGTAGGAATAAAACAATGGCACTCACGATTACCGCACAAATAACAGTATCAAATTTTAAAACTTGAAATAAGATTTACTTGTATGAGAAACTGAGCCAAAAAATTTGTTATGCTTATCTAAGTAGCAAAAAATAAGCAAGTAAAAATTGTAACATTTTCATGAAGCATAAAAAAATGCATTTCAATCGGTGGTAGTGTTTTTTGTACTTTGAAAAAAAAAGCTAATAATTAATATCAGCGAGTTTAAACAATTGCCCCACCATATCTGATATTTATATTGCAGGGCACAGATTACCGATGATTAATTAGTTATGCAGGCTATAACGTTGTACTTCACCTTTGCTCAAAAAGCTATTTGATTATGAATCACCATCTACCTTCTGCCAAAATACCAGCTCCATGCATCGTCAATACAGGTGTCATCGTAAATAAACTTGATATACGACGATTACTGGCGGATTTAGGTCGTGTCCGCTATGCTTACACCCAAGATGGTGAGGTTTGCGCTGCGGGTGAAGGGGATGTAATGGAAGTTTTTGCAAATCCCCGACGCTCTACATTAGTGGCAAACAATGCTCTTTATCTAAACGTTTACAGTTTTGACTATTTAGAGCTTCAGCAATCATCTGAGAAAGAAGCTTGCTTTGACTTAGTTCAGGAAGATATGCGTTTGCGTTTAATTCCCCTTTCAACTCCAATGCAAGAGCGGCAGGAACGTTGCTGGAACAGTAACGCTATTGAAGCAATGATGGAGCAAGTGTTATCGGCAAAATGGGATGCTGAAATTGATGATGATAGTTCCGATTTGTTCTAAATTTGGTTTAATAAGTTAAATCAGTAAAAGAACTGTTTCGGTATTCTCTATTTTGAGCGTAAATTTTTCATTTCAATGTCTTGCTAAATGTAGCAATACTTCAGCCCGTGCTGGGATATTCTCTACCCCTCATGGTGTTGTAGAAACACCGCGTTTTATGCCGGTGGGAACGCTGGCAAATGTGAAAACCATAACTCCAGCCCAACTACAGGAAACTGGAGCGCAGATGGTATTGTCAAATACTTATCATCTCCATCTACAACCGGGCGAGGCGATTGTAGCCGGAGGAGGTGGACTGCATAAGTTTATGGGTTGGGATAAACCCATGCTCACAGATTCTGGGGGCTTTCAAGTTTTCAGTTTGAGTGAAATGCGCTCTATTACTGAAGAAGGAGTTAGCTTCCGCTCGCCTCATGATGGGCAAATCATAAATTTAACGCCAGAAAAATCAATAGAAATTCAGAATACTTTGGGTGCGGATGTCATTATGGCATTTGATGAATGTCCCCCTGCAACAGCTAATCGCACGGAAGTAGAAGCTGCAACGGAACGTACTTACCGCTGGCTGTTGAGATGTGTTGAAGCTCATAAGAAAGACAAGCAAGCATTGTTTGGAATCGTACAGGGTGGTATTTATGCCGATTTACGTTCCCAAGCGGCAAATGCTTTAACTAAATTGGATTTACCGGGATACGCGATTGGTGGTGTAAGTGTAGGAGAGGAGCCAGAATTAATTCACCAAATTGTTCGACAAACAGCACCTTTATTACCCGCTAACAAGCCGCGTTACTTAATGGGAGTGGGTACCCATAAAGAAATGGTAATGGCTATAGCTTCGGGTGTGGATTTATTTGATTGCGTGATTCCTACTCGCTGGGCAAGACATGGCACTGCTGTGGTGCGGGGGGAACGTTGGAACATCAAAAATGCTAAGTTTCGTGAAGATTTTACTCCCCTCGATCCAACTTGTTCTTGCTACACCTGCCAAAACTTTACTCGCGCTTATTTATCACATCTGATACGCGCACAAGAAATTTTGGCTTATACCTTATTGAGCATTCATAATATTACCGAATTAATTAGGTTTACTCAGAAGATTCGGGAAAGCATATTAAACGATACTTTTACTACAGAATTTGGGCATTGGTTAAAGTGAGCAGTTACTAGTTATCAATAGTTCACACAAACTTTAATTTTGATTTGGTTTTAGGGAACCATATATCTATTAAAGGGAATATTAACTACCATTTCAGCAAAATTTTTTGCAGCATTTACTTCTAATCCAATAAAGCCGATATTTGCTGCTTTATTTGCATGGAATCATTTTGGCTGATGATTTGGCACTATTATTTCCTCTAACCCTAAAACTCTAATTGATAATAATGCAACAAGTTTTACATAGTAATATAAAAACTCGATTTAACTCAAAGCGGGAAATACTCATAGCATCATTATTGATACCTTTAATACACTTATGTTTGTGCAAGATATCTTTATCGCTGTCTTTCCAAAATGGTTCATCAGCAATTTGGCTTTCAGCAGGACTTTATTTAGGTAGTTTCATTCTATTCGGATATCGTCTTTTACCTGGTTTATTTATAGGTGCTTTGATTGCTAATAGTATATTTTTTTATAAAAACGACTTTATCACAAGCAGTTTTATCGCTATTTATAATGTAGTTAACCCCTTCGTCGCTAGTATATTAATAAATAGCTTTATTAAAAGTAGTAATTTATTCAAGCACTCTAAAAATATTTTTAAGTTTTTTATATTAATAATTCCTACTCCGATAGTAATTACTACTCTAGCAACTATGACCTTATGTATGCGTGGTATTGTGCCTTGGACTATTTATAAAGAAGTATGGCAAGGTTGGTTTACATCGGTCATTGCTGGAATTTTAATTGTTACGCCAGGAATGCTGCAATGGTTGCAAACAAAACAACATCGCAAACAACTGCAAACAGCAAAAATTAGCGAATTATTATTACTGATAATATCATTTATTTTTATTTGCTATATAGTTTTTTGGCAAGATTATCCTTTGGAATATATGATGATTCCGCTGTTAATCTGGTCGGCTTTTCGTTTCGGAGAACGAGAATCAACAATATTTGTTTTCATTATTTCGGGGATTGCAATTTTTGGTACTGTTCGGGGTTTTGGTTCCTTTGGAAAATTAGAATCTATAGATAAATCTTTATTGTTATTGCAGTCTTTTATTTGTGTCATTGCAATAACTACTTATGTTCTTTGCGCTGTAATTAATGAAAATCGGCAAGCACAAATAAAGCTAAAGAAAGTTAACGAAGAATTAGAATTTAGGGTAGAAGAGCGTACTTTTCAGCTAGGAGAAGCATTAACGATAGCCGATAAAGCAAAAATTGCTGCTGATAATGCGAATAAAGCAAAAAGCGAGTTTCTTGCCAACATGAGCCATGAGTTGAGAACTCCACTTAACGGTATTCTTGGTTATGCTCAAATTCTGAGAAATTCGGAAAAGATGACGGATAAGGCAAGTAAAGGAGTTGATATTATTCATCAGTGTGCTTCTCATCTATTAACTCTAATTAATGATATTTTAGATTTATCAAAAATAGAAGCTCGGAAAATGGAGCTTTATCCAGTGAAGTTTCATTTTCCATCTTTTTTACAAGGGGTTGTAGAAATCTGTCGTATTCGTGCCGAGCAAAAAGGTATTTCGTTTATTTATCAGCCTGATGCGGAATTACCTGTAGGCGTAGAAGCTGATGAAAAACGATTGCGTCAAGTTTTAATTAACTTACTGGGTAATGCTATCAAGTTTACCGATTATGGTAGCGTGATTTTGAAAGTTGATGTCGTAAATCAAGATGAAAATAAAAATTATCAAATCCGTTTTGAAATTGTAGATACGGGCATGGGAATGTCTCCCGAACAATTAAATAAGATTTTTCAACCTTTCGAGCAGGTAGGAAATATCAAAAAACAGGCTGAAGGTACCGGATTAGGATTAGCAATTAGCTTGAAAATAATTTCTTTGATGAATAGCGAGATTCAGGTAGAAAGCGAAATCGATAAAGGCAGTAATTTCTGGTTTGAATTAAATTTGTCATCTTATGAAGATTGGGTAGAAACCTCTAGCATCACCCCGCAAGGTAAAATCATCGGATATCAAGGAAGAAAACAAAAAATCTTGGTAGTTGATGATAAATGGGAAAATCGTTCGGTTGTTAAGAATTTACTTCAACCGATTGCTTTTGAAGTTGAAGAAGCGAGTAATGGTAAAGAAGGTTTAGATAAAGCGAAAGTATGGCAGCCAGATGTTATAATTACCGATTTAGTAATGCCTGAAATGGATGGTTTGGAGTTAATTAAACATTTACGAGATTTGCTGCCAGAAAAGACAGTAATTATTGCTTCTTCTGCAAACGTATTTGAAGCAGAGCAACAGAAAAGTTTGCATATTGGTGCGAATAGTTTTTTACCAAAGCCAGTACAGCTAGAAAGTTTATTAGAATTACTAGGCAGAGAATTAAAAGTTGAATGGATTTACGAAGACACTAAATTATTAAACGTCAAATCTCAAACAGTAAGTAATACATCATCAGAAATTGTTCCACCACCAGACGAAATATTGCGTCATCTGCATTCAGTAGCAAAAAAAGGTGATGTTTACGCAATCATCGACGAAGCTAACAAATTAAAAGATAATGACGGCGAGTTAACATTATTTGCTCAACAAGTCATTCACTTCGCAGAAAATTTTCAACTCAAACCCCTGCGACAGCTTATTAAAGAATATCTTAGTTAACTTCAGAGATTAAGTTTTAAATTAGAAAAACTAAATTATGTCTACTTGTACTTCAAACTCCGGCTTTATTCTCCTTGTTGACGACAACCCCACCAACCTTGCAGTATTAGCTCAAACTTTAAAAAATGCTGGATTATCTATCCGTATTGAAACCGATGGCGAAAGTGCTATAGAACAACTTGAAGATGAAATCGAGCAACCAGAATTAATATTGTTAGACGTACAAATGCCCGGTATTGATGGATTTGAAACCTGTCGTCGCATCAAAGCAAATCCGCAAATCCAAGAAATTCCAATTATCTTTATGACTGCTTTATCAGATACAGATTCCAAAGTTAAAGGACTATCTTTAGGGGCTGTTGACTACATAACTAAACCCTTTGAAGGAGAAGAAGTTTTAGCAAGGGTGCGAGTACATTTACAATTGCGGCATTTAACCAAAAAACTCGCAAATTGGAACGAGCAATTAGAAAAGAATGTAGCAGAACGAACCGCCGCATTGCAACAAACGCAAGTGCAATTAGTACAACAAGAAAAATTCGCCACAATCGGACAATTAGTCGCAGGGGTAGCCCACGAAATCAATAACCCCATCGGCTGCATTTCTAGCAATGTTGCACCAGCTTACGAGTATTTAGAAGACATCATGCAGATAATTCATCTTTATCAAAAGCACTACCCGCAACCAGTAGCAGAAATCGAATCAGCCCTAGAAGATTTAGATATTGAATTTGCATTAAACGATTTTCCCAACTTACTAGAATCGATCAAAGTAAGTTCTCAACGCATCAAAGATATCTCCGTATCGATGCGAAACTTTTCTAGAAACGATACCAACAAATTAGTTAAAGCTGATATACATACCGGAATAGACAGCACATTAATGATTTTACGTCATCGCCTCAAAGCAGTAGGTTCCCGTCCAGAAATTAAAGTCATAAAAAACTACAGTGGTTTCACCGGAATTCAATGCTACCCCGGCTTACTCAATCAAGTATTTACTAATTTAATCGCTAATGCCATCGATGCTTTAGAAAATGTCACTGCTCCATGTATTCATATTTCTACAGAAAAGACGATTACAGATAAAATAATCATTCGCATCGCCGACAACGGTATGGGGATGACTCAAGAAGTACTGCAAAAATTATTTGAGCCACTGTTTACTACTAAACCGCTCGGCAAAGGTACCGGCTTAGGAATGGCGATCGCCAAACAAATTATTGAAGAAACTCATCAAGGAACATTAAGCGTATCGTCAGAGATAGGCAAAAAAACAGAATTTACAATTGAAATTCCGATTATTGCTTAAAAGCTGAATATTACAGCGTTTTTTTGCTAAAAATTACAATTTAAATTATCTATTACCTATTTCTTATTACTTATTTGTAGCAATCTAGTTCCCATACCCCAATCGTGTTAAGATATTGCTCAAATATGAAAATTATGTTGGATACTTGGATTTAAACAAACATGGAAGTAGCAATATTATTAGCGAAATTGCCAGAAGCTTATCAAGTTTTTGACCCTTTGGTGGATGTCCTCCCAATTATTCCCGTTTTCTTCTTGTTACTAGCTTTTGTTTGGCAAGCTGCCGTAGGTTTTAAGTAAATTAACCTGCCAATATTCTCAAGACAGGCTTTACAAGTCTGTCTTATTTTTTTAGCAAATTTTCTTCATCAAAGTTGATATTACTTAACTTTTTGTAATAAATTAGAGTAAATATATAGTTTTAATCGTCAGAATAATTTTAAGGGAGCGTTTTCTATGGGTAACATTAATTTTGTAAAAGAGAATAAAGAAGTAATAGCGGCTGATGGTGCAAATTTGCGATTAAAAGCCATGCAAAACAATATTGATATTTATAAAGTATGGGGAAAAATGATGAATTGTGGAGGTGCGGGGCAGTGTGGCACCTGTATTATAGAGATAACAGAAGGAATGGAAAATCTCTCACCTCGCACGGATGTAGAAAAGAAAATTTTGAAAAAAAAGCCAGAAAATTATCGTCTTGCTTGCCAAACTTTGGTTAATGGTGCCGTCAGTGTTGCAACCAAGCCTT
The DNA here is from genome assembly GCA_019192545.1 of Rivularia sp. MS3. Classification (GTDB taxonomy): domain Bacteria; phylum Cyanobacteriota; class Cyanobacteriia; order Cyanobacteriales; family Nostocaceae; genus Rivularia. The sequence goes on from JAHCMI010000001.1 coordinate 217,727, forward strand.
GATAGTTAATAATTACAGTTGTTTACAAATATGGAATGGAGAGCAACGCAGTATTAAGGGTTTATAGGTTACTTATACTATCTTCGGGTTTTCCCCATTCATACACTTTACTCCTGCCTTGCTAATATCCATCACTTGAGCATCAGTAATGGTATCCTAAAATTATCGGCTGCAAATATAAAGAGAGGCTTTCTTAATTATGCAAACTAATGACTTGGGATTCATTGCGAGCATTTTGTTCGTATTAGTTCCTGCAATCTTTTTAGTATTACTTTACACTCTAACCGTTAGCCGTGAAGGCGGAAGAAAAGATACTTAATTAATACTTGACTTTTGAAAAGGAAAAACCCCAGCACTATGTATAGAGTGTAGGGGTTTTATCTATCAACCGCGAAATCTATATTTGAATGTAAAGTAGCTTTTAAGCTGCGGCAGTACGAGCCAATAGAACTGGGCAAGTAGCATTAATTCTGACATAATCTGACAGAGAAGTACCTAAAAGTTTATCTAAATCAACAAAGCTTTTAGCTATTGAAGGACGGCGATCGGGAGAACCAACTAGTAATAAGTCTACGTTCATCTCTTCTGCCAAACTACAAATTTTTTCACCTGGTTTGCCAATACTAAGTATGCTGCGAGCATTAATGCCTTGCATTTGAGCTTTCTTGGTTGCTGCTTCTAAAATAGGATGTTTATCAGCATTAAGCTGTGAGGTTTCTGCTGAAGGACTCTTTAAATCGGTCATAACGTGAGTTAAAATCAACTCGCCGCCTTTGATATCCTGGAGCAGGAATAAAGCCAAATCCAAGCAGTACTGTGACGCATCCGATTTATCAACCGCCACCATCACCCGGTTAACTGCTTTGACATAAATATCATCCTTAACCAGTAACATCGGACGAGAAGACAGCTGAAAAACATACTGACTAACTGAATTAGCCAAAATTGATTCCAGACGCTTGAGTCCTCTTGAACCCATAATAATCAAATCGGCATCGATTTCATCTGCCACTTGGCAAACAACATCTTTAGGCTCACCTTGCCGCAATATGGAATTAACCTGATTGGGGTTTAGCTGCAACTTTTGAATAGCGCTTGCTAAGATTTTACCGCCTTCTTCCCACTTTGCTGTCATTGTTTCGGCGGTAGTTTGAGGAGGTACAACGTGCAAAACGGTAACTTTCGCTCGTTGGATTGATGGTATTTCCTCCATTAACTTGAGCATTTCTTCCGCATGTCCCAATCCTGAGACAGCGAGCAAAATATTCTGCATCATAGGGACATCTTTACTTATTGCTTAGCTTAGGTTTTCGCCGCCTTGCTCTAATTGACTCTATCTTTGCCATTATGAATCGGCAAATAACAAAGAACAAAAAACGGTTGCGTAAATTTGAACCGGCATTACTTGAAGTTATAATTTCGATTCTATATGATTTATCCTACTTCTAATTCTGCACTATTAACTTCACGAATAATTATAAAATTTATCAGTCGTAATCTATATTTAATAAAGTTAATCATAACTAAGTAAATATCTGGAAAATATATGTATACAAAAGCATAATTATCAAAATTATGATACAAATAATTATTATATATATTAATTTTTGTAAAACAATCAAAGTTTAATTTGGTCTTTTAGATAAGACTGTTCAACCTATTTTTTAGATATTAACTAATTGCTTTTTCTTTCCCAAGAAATAAATTAATAAGTCAAGTTGGATTTGTGTATAAGAAAATTCAAAGAAGAAATAAGTTTTCAGTCAGATAGATTTATGAGTATTCCTTAAGTATTAAGTCAATAGTGTAAATTCACAAACTATTTAACTTACTTCAGAGAAAATTCGGTAGCTGATTTACTTTGCAACTGGTTATATTAAATGGCATTCCCTTGGGGAATTTTATAATTACAAGTATCAGAGTAAGCACGTTTATCAACGTATCTACCGGTCAACTATATGCATCTATACGCACAGTCCAATAATAATTCTCAGCTGCTCCGAGTGTTTTTAGAGCATACACCTGTAGCTGTTGCAATGTTTGATACTCAAATGTGCCTAATGGCAGCAAGTCGTAAATGGCTGCAAGACTATAACTTGGATAGTGAATGTTTGATAGATCGTTGTTATTACGAAATATTTCCCCAGACTTCAGAAAAATGGAAGATGATTCACCAGCGCTGTTTGACTGGTGCAATAGCAAGTTGTGAAGCTGACAAAATAGTAGGTGTTGACGGTGAATTAGAGTGGATAAAATGGGAATGCCGTCCTTGGAATCAAGATAATGGTGAAATTGGTGGAATAATCTTTTCATCCGAGAAAGTTACAGAACAAATGCAATGTACTCAAGCATTAACAGCTAGCGAAAGACGCTTCCGAAAACTAGCTGCAACTTTACCGGGAATTATTTATCAGTTTCGTTTGGATGCAAGTGGGGAAATGTCATTTCCTTATATGAGTTCTGGTTGTCGGAGATTTTTGGAAATAGAACCTCAAAAAGCCGAGCAAAATTTCCGCATTGTTTTTGATTTAATTCACCCAGACGATAAAGAATCTTACCTCGAATCGATGAGGCTTTCAGCAGATACGTTATTACCGTGGTTGTGGGAAGGAAGAGTAATTACACAATCGGGTAAATGCAAGTGGGTTCGATGCATATTGCGGCCAGAAAAACAAGCTGGTTGCAATATTCTTTGGGGTGGGCTGATGATTGATATCAGCGACAAAATACAAATCGAAGAACAGTTGCGGCAATATCAGCAAGATTTGGAAAGAAAGGTACATTATCGCACCGCCGAACTTAAAGCAGCTAATAAACAACTACAAGCTCAAATTGTAGGAAGACAGCAAGCCGAGGAATCGCTGCATAAAACAGAAGCAAGGTTTGAGAAAATGGCTGCTAACGTTCCGGGGATGATTTATCAATACGTATTGCGTCCGGATGGTTCTACTTACTTTTCCTATGTTAGTCCTGGCTGTTATGACCTTTTTGAAATAGAACCAGAACAGATTCAAGGAAATGTTAACAATTCTTTTGAAAAAACTCATCCAGATGACTTACCAGTTTTACAGCAGTCAATAGCAACTTCTGCTCAAAGTTTGCAGCTTTGGAAACAGGAATGGCGAATAACGACTTCTTCAGGAGAATTAAAGTGGTTGAAAGGACATTCCAGACCTGAAAAACAAGGTAACGGTGATATAGTTTGGGATGGAATGGTAATGGATATTACCGAGCTTAAACAAGCAGAAGATGCACTCAAACAAAGTGAAGAGAAATTCCGTACTTTGTTTGAAAAATCGGCGGATGGAATTCTTCTGTATAACGGTCAGGTTTTCTTTGACTGTAATCAAGCAGCAGCAGAGATGATGGGCTGTAGTAGCAGAGCGCAGTTAATGCGTATGGCTCCATCAGCAATTTCTCCGGAATTTCAACCTGATGGGGTATCTTCTTTTGATAAACAAAGACAACTAACGGAAATTGCATTTGCTAACGGCGGTCATCGCTTTGAGTGGGTAATTCGCCGTATAGATGGTCAAGATATGCCTCTTGAAGTTCAATTAACTGCTATTCCTTTGAATGGCGAACAAGTATTTTATACAATTTGGCGAGATATTACAGACCGTAAAAGAGCCGAAGAAGCATTAAAGCAGTCAGAAGCACGATATCGAGAACTAGCCAATCGTGAAAAATTACTCAATAGTCTTGCCAGTCAAATTCGCAATACCCTCGATATAGACACAGTAGTTGAAACGGCAATTAATAAAATTAAGTATTTATTGAATATCGATCGCTGTAGCTTCTCTTGGTTTCAACCCAACGCCGAGCCTCCAATTTGGGAAACGATTAAAGAATCAAAAAATAGCAGTTTGCCTAGTTTAATAGGTCGCCATTCTATAGATAAAGTCGGCTCGGTAACAGAACTGTTTATAAAGCAAGAAATATTACAGATAGATGATGTAAGCAAGTGCAAAGAACCAATACATCGGCAATTCCTAGAATCTTTAGGAATTAAATCGGAAATTGTGCTACCGATCCAAACTCGTTCCGGTCAAATTGGTGTTATTGTTTGCGGTCACTGGGGAGAAACTCGTCCTTGGGCAGATAGTGAAGTAGAATTGCTGCAAGCAGTAGTAGACCAGCTGGCGATCGCGATTAATCAAGCCGACCTTTACGCAGAAACTCAGCAAACAGCACTAAATGCTCAAAAACAAGCGCAACAAATCGAACAAACGCTCCAACAACTTCAGAAAACCCAATCTCAATTAGTGCAAAGTGAAAAAATGTCTGGTTTGGGTCAGTTAGTGGCTGGAGTTGCTCACGAAATTAATAATCCCGTGAACTTTATTTACGGTAATTTAATTCATGCGAATAATTATGCCGAAGATATATTAGGCTTGCTCAAACTGTACGAAGAAGAATATCCCGAACCAACTTCAGAAATAGAAGAGGAAAAAGAAGCTGTTGATGTAGATTTCTTAGTTTCAGATTTACCGAAAATAATGAAGTCAATGATGGTAGGGGCTGAGAGAATTCGGGAAATCGTAAAATCTTTGAGAACCTTTTCCCGTCTTGACGAAGCAGAAATGAAGACGGTGGATATTCATGAAGGTATTGAAAGTACTTTAATGATTTTGCAGCATCGCATTAAACCCAAGCAAGAGCATAGTGGAATTGAGGTAATTAAACAATACGCGAACTTACCAAAAGTTGTTTGTTTTGCCGGACAGCTAAACCAAGTATTTATGAATTTAATTGTTAATGCGATTGATGCATTAGAAGAGGGAGTAATCAAAGGTCAAGTGTCTGCTCCTCAAATTATAATTTCTACAGAAATGCTAGATACAAATTGTGTTGCTATTCACATCATAGATAATGGTATGGGAATACCTGAAGGAGTTCAGCGACGTTTATTTGACCCATTTTTTACGACTAAGCCTGTTGGAGTAGGAACCGGTTTGGGTTTATCAATTAGCTATCAAATTATCATTGATAAACATGGTGGTCAGCTACATTGCTTTAGCAAGCAGGGGCAAGGTACTGAGTTTGTAATCGAAATTCCTACAACTCAACCAAACAATAGCTAATAAAATTTAGAGATCGAGCGTATAGCCTTATCTCTAAATTTTCAAATTGGATTACATAAATATTCTCTTAGAGGATGTTTGAAAAGCTATCAATGATACTCAAAACTTTCAAGATCCCCCTAAATCCCCCTTTTTTAAGGGGGACTTTAACTCCCCTTTTTAAGGGGGGGATCATCTGATAATTAAGCTAAAAACTATACGCATCCTTACATCCTCTTAGCCGATCTAAAAAGATAGAAAAATTTATGGCTTAGCTGCACTAACTAACGAGAAATAAGAATGAGTCGAAGTTATGGAAATATCTTCAAATCCTGCTTCTTGTAAAAGTTGAGTGACTTCACTTGCTGTATATTGCTTGCCTTGAGTCCACCAAATCATACACATCGAGTATGAAGTTGCTGGTGCTGGCCCATCTTTTGTATCGTCTAAAAGCATTTCATGCAGGTAGATGCGACCACCTTTAGGTAATGCTTCAAAACTACTTTTTGTTAAATGCTGGCATTTTTTCCATCCCCAATCATGAAAAATATTGCTGAATAAAACAGCATCATAACCATTGGGGAAAGTATCAGTAAAAAAGTTTGCCGAATATGTGTCTATTCGATTTGATAATCCAGCCTTGGAAATATAATCTTGTGCAATTTCGCACACAACTGGTAAATCTAGGATAGTACATTTCATTTGAGGATAGCGTTGAGCTAAAGCTACAGATACAGCCGCAGAACCACCCCCGACATCAAGAAGACGTTGCGTTTGGGCAAAGTTACCATGATGTGCTACTCCTAAAGCACCGGGCATTGTCATGCTCTGCATGGCACCTGTAAATAATCTAGCTTTATCAACCTCTACTTCGTGGGCTTCCCAAACATCCTGCTCTTGATAAACGCTTGAGCGATCGTTTTTCAAACCTTCCAACAATACAGAATGAGATAGAGGATTATTTGCCATTAGCTTCAGCATTCCACCCCAGTAGTAAGGACTTTGAGGAAGTAAAAAGTTACTAGATACTTTAGTAAGATTAAATTGGCCATTCTGCTGAACTAAATAGCCTAGTGAAGTCATTACTCCTAAAAGAGCTTCAGTAGCGCGCTCGCTCAAACAAAGACTTTTACTAACTTCAGATGCTGTTTTTGGAGCTTCTGCAATTAAAGGAAATAAGCCTAATTCGTCTGCAACTGTGAGAGTAGGAAAATGAAACATGGACATCCAGGTTTCCCAAAGCAATCCATCATCGCAGGTGGGCACAGCAAACTTCGGTTTTCCATTTGATAACCAAATATTATTCTCATCCTGTTTTTCTTGCTGCTGTGCAAATGATACTAAATCTGTCATGAAATTGTCTTCCTAATATTGCTTGTTATCTATGAATACGTACAGTAAATCAGATGTTAAATATCGATTTAATTATTCTGTACTAAACTCAACCACGCAACCTGATAACCGGGCAATATAAAGGCTACATACATCGATATAGCTAAAATATTGTGTATCAAATAAATTTATTTATAATATACTTTCTATAAATAAATTTATTTTCCGCCTAAAAAGAAAAATATGATACGGAAATATTTCAATGATTATTTGCAATGATTTAATTTAGAGCATTAAATTATTCATGACATTCGTAAAAACTCATATATATATTTTCAAACTTGTCATTATTCAGTATTTTTACTTAAAAATTAGCAAGATATTAAGACATATATATTCGATTTAATAAATAGCTTATTTTAAAAATATTTATATTAAAAATCTCTTCTTCACAAAAGAATTCAGGGATAAAATTTATATTAGCTTGATGCTTAACACTTTGCATAAATACATGTTGTTTTAATGAACTGATGAAACCTCTATCAAGTCACGCATACCTAAAAAACAGTGACTTCATATACATTTAACAAATGTGTTTAAAGTTTTATCATTAGTGAATTAAAAAAAAGATTGCAAACCATATTTATACGTAGATAATTTAATTAGAAGTTACCTGATTTGCAAAAAATACAAAATAAATTTTTTCTGAGTTTCTACGACTGGCAAAGTGTAGATAATAGTTTAAATTATTTCTAGAGAAAGAAAAAACGATTGATTATAAGTTTGACTATCATTTTGATGCTGTTTGGTTATCAGAGTTGCATTATCCACCTCAACTAAATTTGGTTAAGTCTAAAAACTTAACTATTACTGCACTATAAGTTGATAACAATTAGCATTCACAGGAAAAGTTTCAATGCAAGAAATATTATCATTAATAGAAGAAAAGAATCACGAATACGCTCAGTTACCTTTGTTCCAGTTCTTAGAAGATAAAACAATCAGTCCAAGCCAGAGATTGAGTTTTGCTCCGTGCATCGCACACTTCATTATGAGTTTTGGTGACTTAAATAAGTATGTTTTTCGAGAAAAGCAAGCAGTTACCAAAGTAGAGTATATGATTAACGAACATACTTATGAAGATGACCATCACTGGCCTTGGTTTATAAATGACCTCGAAAAGCTAGGATTCAACTCTCAAATGAGCTTTACTCAAATGTTAAGATTTTTGTGGAGCGAACAATGTAAAGTTTCTCGACAGCTATCTTATCAATTGTCCGCGTATACTTTACAAGCAGAACCTATCATCAAAATTGTAGCAATAGAAGCTATAGAAGCTACAGGACATGTTCTGTTTGCTAAAACATCAAAAGTAGCTGCCGAATTAACAGAAATTACCGGGCAGAAATATACATATTTTGGTGATTTTCACTTCAATCTTGAAAGCGGACACGCTATGGGTACCGAAGGAGGGGAAGACTTATTAGAAACTCTTCAACTCACTGAATCACAGCGTTATCAAGCTTATGAAGTAGTGAATAATATTTTTAGCATTTTCACAGAATGGACTTATGAGCTTTTAGCTTATGCACAAAAGCAAAATTCCGAATTAGAAGCATACGAACAAGAAATCAGAAACTCTTTCGCAGCCTGCGTATAACTGTAGGGTGAAAGCTAATAGCGAAGTTTAATTAATCAGGACTTAACGAGCGTATTTCAGATATTTAAGATCCCCCCAACCACCTTTGGAAAGGGGGCTTGCATAAGTGCTGTTTATATAGCTATTAGCTTTACTTTTTTAACTCAGCAAGAATGGTGTAAAAACAGTTTGAGAACTTGGACTAATTTCACACTGTTTAATTCCGTTGATTTTTTTACATTTAAAAAGAATAAACAATCAAAATAGAAAAACATTATGTTAGACATATTAGCTTTTATTGAAAGTAAAAAACAAGAATTTGCTAATTTACCTTTGTTTGAATTCATGCAAAATCAGAACTTGCACCCCAAACAAAGACTAAGCTTTGCTCCCTGCATGGCTCATTTTATTATGAGTTTTAGCGACCTAAATAAATACGTGCTTTTAGAAAAGCAGCCTCAGAATAAAATTCAAAGTATTATCAATCAACATGCTTACGAAGATGAAGAACATTGGTCTTGGTATCTCAAAGATATCGAAAAACTAGAATTAAACTCGAATATTAATTTTACTCAAGGATTAAGATTAGTTTGGAATCAAGAAACTATAATTACTCGTCAAATAACGTATATAATTGCTGGATATAGCTATCAAGCGATTCCCGAAATTAAATTAATAGTTTTAGAAGCCCTAGAATCTGTCGGTCACATTTTCTTTAATTTATCATCAAAAGTAGCTTCGGAACTGCGAGCAATTTCTCACAAGGACTATTTTTACTTTGGTGATGCACATCTAAGGGTAGAAACTGGACATGCAATGCGTACAAGTGAAGCAGAGGATTATGTAGCGACAATAAAACTCACACATTTACAACGTCAACAAGCTTTTAAAATAGTCGAAAATATATTCCAAATTTTTACGGAATGGACATACGAGCTATTAGCTTACGCACAAAAATACGGAGCAGAATCTCTTCTCGAAAATGACACAGAAACAGCTTTGATGGTTTGCATTTAGTATTGGTTTTGATGATAAAAATACATATATTATGAAAAAAGACGTTGCATCGCAACGTCTTTTAATTGATTTTAATTAAATAATTGGAGAATTGTTTAGATCAAAAAAACAATTCCCTATTTCCTAAGCCGCACTTTTCAAACCATTGTGCTTGAGTAAAGGTTCGGTACTTGGCTCTCTACCCCGAAAAGATTTGAATACTTCCATCGGATGTTTGCTACCACCCAAAGCAAGTACGGTGTCGCGGTAGCGTTTGCCGGTAGTTTTAATTGCTTGTTCGTTTTCTAATCCGGCTTCTTCAAAAGCAGCAAAGGCATCCGCACTTAATACTTCAGCCCACTTATAGCTGTAATAACCGGCTGCATATCCTCCAGCAAAAATATGCCCGAAAGCACAGAGGAAATTATCTTCCGGTAGCGGTGGCAAGATTGTAGTATTTTCAGCAATACGGTTACGTACATCTTCTGGGGTTTCGCTACCATCGGGACGATAGCGGTAATGTAATTCGATATCGAGCAAGCTAAAGTGCAACTGACGCAACATGCCACTACCGCTCATATAGTTACGTGCTGCTACAAGTTTCTGATAATAATGTTCTGGTAGAGGCTCGCCAGTTTGGTAGTGCTTTGCCATTCCCATTAAAGTCGGACGCTCGTAACACCAATTTTCCATAAACTGACTGGGTAATTCTACAGCATCCCATTCGACATTATTAATACCGGCAGCGCTAGGATAATTAATTTTGGTAAGCATATGCTGCAAACCATGACCAAATTCGTGGAAGAGGGTTTCTACTTCCGTAAAGGTCATTAAGCTGGGTTTATCATCAACCGGGGGGGTTTGGTTGCATATTAAATATGCTACTGGTAGCTGAATATCGGTTTTACCGTTTTCCTGAATTTTACGGCGATTTAAACAGGTATCCATCCAGGCACCGCCGCGTTTTTCAGCAGGGCGGCTGTAAGGATCTAAATAAAAGTAAGCAATGGGATTTCCTGTTTCATCAGCTATTTGAAAATAGCGCACATTTTCATGCCATACGGGAGCTTGTCCGTCTGCGGGAGTAACGCTAACGTTGAATAAGCGTTTCACCAATCCGAATAAGCCGTCAAGAACTTGAGGAAGAGGGAAATAAGGACGTAATTCTTCTTGAGTAAAAGAAAACTTCTCTTCACGTTGGCGCTCTGCCCAAAAGCTGATGTCCCAGTTTTTTAAATCGTTTGCTTCTGGAGCGTTTTTAGAAGCTGCAAATTCTTTTAATTCTTTTAATTCCTTGCGTGCAGCATCATAGCTAGTAAGACGTAATTCTTCGAGAAGTTTGTCTACTGCTTCGACGTTTGGAGCCATTTTACTAGCTAAACTAACCTCAGCATAATTTTTATACCCGAGTAATTCAGCTAATTCTTGCCTTAGCCCCAAAATACGTTTAATAATCGGCCTATTATCCAACTCCCCCGTAGATGCGCGAGATACAAAAGCTTTATACATTTGTTCGCGTAAATCCCGTCGCTTGCTGTGCTGCATAAAAGGAGCATAGCTGGGGAAGTCCAAAGTTACCAGCCAAGGGCCATTTTCCGGAGTCGCGTTATCTTCACCAGTATCTCGTGCTGCTTGTGCTGCTAAACTCAACCAGCTAGGAGGTAAACCTGTGACTTCTTCAGGATTTACAAGTTTTAATTTGAAAGCTTTGGTTGCATCTAAAACGTGATTGGAGAACTTTGTAGAAAGTTCGGCCATTTCCATTTGAATAGCATTGAAACGTGCTTGAGCTTCACCTTCCAAACCAATACCAGCAAGTTCTGCATCGCGGATAGATGATTCAACAATTCGCTGTTGCGCTGAATCTAAAGTATTCCAATTATTGCCCTCTCGCAGAGCTTTGAAAGCATTATAGATAGGTTTACTTTGACCAATTCGTGTAGAAAACTGTACTATTTGTGGCTGTGAAGTTTCGTAAGCTTGACGCAATTCCGGGCTATTTTTCACACCCATCAAATGGCTAACAATGCCCCAACTCCAAGTTAAACGTTCGGTTAACCGTTCCAAAGGTTCTACCAAACCATCCCAAGTAGGTTTGACATTAGCTTCTAATTGAGTTAGTTCTTCGTTTAACTCTGAGAGTAATTGATTTAAAGCAGGTTCTACATGTTCCGGTTTGACTTCTGTAAAAGGAGGTAAACCCGAACATTTGAGCAAGGGATTATCTGAAATAGCAACGTTCGTAGTCATAGATGTGTGAGAAACAAATATTCTATTATATAGTTCTAATTTAATCAGTATTAGTAATAAGCGCGTTTGTGGAATTCCGTACCATTGAGGAGGGGGGAGACGATAAGCCACTGCGTTGGGCAGTTTCCTCGCTTTTTGCCTCCCCTACAGCACAGATGTCCCAGCTGCGGCTATTGCTAAATATATCTGCAATATATCTGCAAAAAATGTAAAAAATATTAAATAGACATCTGCGGGAAAAGATTCACCTATTTCAGCAAGGAGGCTCATACCTACCCCTTAGAGGCAGGTGTTGAGACGCGAATAATGCGGGAAGCAGAGCAGAAGCCGCATTTTCGCTCAGGAATTGCGAGGCAAAAACGAAACGTTCTTTGAGCAATGCGACTTACTCATGGAAGAAGAATAGTTAAGTTTTTGTCAAATATCCGGTTTACTCAAAACTAAACCAGTACGAAGCATCGCAAATAACACGATAGCTGCGAAAGTTAATACACCCATCATCGGAGCAGCAACAGAAAAATCAATGATTGAAGCTTACTAAGAGTCTCACGCCAAGATGCCAATATGCAAAGTTTTAGGAATACATTATTGAATATTCTTTGATGGAGATATACAACAAAACGGCATTGCACAATTCAAAGGCGGAATTTATTTATTAGACAAAATTAGTGGGATAGTACGTTGCGCGGAGGAGGAGCACCCTACTGTTTAACTATATTTGCTGCAAAAAATAGAGTCAGAAGCTAGAAAAATGAATTTCTAAGTTCTGACTCGTATTTACTATGCGATTTTCATAAAAAATTTGACAATATCTAATTATTCATTAATCAAGATTATATTCATTTACAACCAGATCCAATACATTCAACCGTCTTCACAGCTTCAACTTCATTTCTTACAAACAGATTATACTTTGGTTGCGAAACATAGAGTTGGTAAATTCCTAACAACAATAATACGCTGCCTACTTGTACAAATGGAGGAGCCGATACAAACCCCATAACTAAAAGTATTGCTCCGGCAATAATAACTGCAATACGATAAACTTCCTCGGCTATTTTTAGTCCTAGCCAGATAGTACATAAAGCAATAATAAACAGTACCGGATAAACTGCTAACATTTTGATCTCCTAAACTACTGCGGTTAGAATTATCTATCGCTCTACTAGAATAACAATTGTTTCGACCTTCAATGACTATCTTTTTACAATTCTAAATATCAAATGATTCGGGTACTCAAATAAATTATACGCAGCTTATTTTCAAGTCGATTATAGATACTTTCCTTAACATTGATTCAAGTTGTTACTGTTGTAATATGAATTCGCATTAAACTTCAACTGTATATCTCTCGAAAAAAATCCATAAGACAACGCCGAGTAATAGAATATCAGTCATTATATTTCAGCTATGAGAAAGCAACCAGCAAGCAAATAATATATTACGTTATATCAGGCTATTAAATTTTTGCTTCTGATAAAAACTGCAATAGCCATTTCGGTTTTTGTAGCCGAGCAAGATAATAGTAGAGATATTTTTAATCTAATATAAAGTCTATTAAATTAAAAAGAATAATTACATAAATAAAATTTTTCTTGTAAAAGTCAGGCGTTGGCTCATGGCAATATTAATCATTAATTGGTATCTAAGTGCAGCCCCTTAAATTTCCCAATTATAAATAAATTTAAAATACATTTCTTCCCCACAGTTAGGGGTTAGGAGGCTATTTATATTGCAATTTTGTAACACATAAACTAACCTATCGTTTGTATTAGTAGCATAGCTGATAAAATAATATTATCGAAAACAAATTTAAAATATATACTCCTAAAGTCGTATCTTGAGATGTATTTGATAAACTTGTTAAACGGCTAACAATACAGGTATTTAAACTTATTTAACAGCGAAAAAATTTTTAATGGGTTCCCGTCACAGCACTCTATAGCATAAATGTGTTAGTTGCGGTCATTCCTAATAGTAAGTAATTAACAGAATTTGATATAACTATTTAGTCATACAGCAGCCGTTCGTTTATTTATATTTGCAATCAAAACTGTTAGCTGCTTATTGTAAAGGTAAAGTAACCGTAAAAGTTGTACCTCTTCCTTCTCCTTTACTTTCAGCAGTGATTTTACCATTGTGCAATTCTACTAAGTGACGAGCAATAGTTAATCCTAACCCTAAACCCTCCTGCTTAGTTCCAATATTGCTACCTTGATGAAAACGTTCAAAAATTAACGGTAATAGTTCGTTACTAATTCCGCTTCCCGTATCAATAACTTTAATTTGTGCATTATTTTCAATCTTTTGTAAATTAACTTTGATATACCCCGATTCTGGTGTAAATTTAACAGCATTATTCAATAAGTTATCGACTACCTGCTGTAAACGTTTGGCATCTCCTAACATATTATTTATATGAGAATCAAATTCAGACTCTAAATGAATATTCTTAGCGTTTGCTATTGGGTATACTGAGTCGATTGCGTTATTAAGAATAGATTCCAGTTTTACCGGACTCATTTGCAGTTGCAGCTTACCACGTATAATTCTGGATATATCTAACAAATCTTGAATTAAAGCATCTTGGACTTTAGCATTACGCTCAATAATTTCTATACTACGGTTTCTTGTGGCTTCGTCTTCGCCATTATTACGTAAAATTTGCGACCATCCTATAATTGCATTCAGTGGCGATCGCAAATCGTGAGATATCATCGCCACAAAATCATCTTTGGCTATATTGGCAGCTTCAGCTTGTTCTCTGGCTTGTTGCTCGCTAATTAATAGCTGAGCGCGTTCTTTCTCTATCCGCTTACGCTCTGTAATATCTAGTACAAAAGAAACACCAGTATTTGTAGAATTTTCTAACAAGCAAGCACCTAAAACAATAGGCACTTTAGAGCCATCCTTACGAATATATTCTTTCTCAAAAGGATGACAAACTCTATTATTTTTAATTTGCTCAATTGCTTCTTTATCAGCTTCTTTCCATTCTAGAGGTGTAAATTCATCCCAACGGATTAATTCTGCTTCTAAATCTTCGCGACTGTAACCAATTATCTCTAAAAAACGGGCATTAGCATCAACTACTTTACCGTTGGTTTTCCAAAACATAATTCCCAACATGTTAGACTCAAAGATATGACGAAAACGAGCTTCACTTTCTTTCAAAGCTTCTTCTGAATGTTTTTGAGCCGTAATTTCTCTAACTACTCCTAGCAACTGCCGGGGTTTTCCATCCACAGTTCGATTAAATACTGTATCGCGACTGCTAAACCAATGCCATTCATTTTGAGCATCACGCATCCTATATTCAGATGGCAGTATTTCTCCATCATTTAGGAATGCAAACTTTTTTAAATGATTCTTTAAACGCTGACAATCATCTGGATGAACTAAATTCTGTAATAAATCGGCTCCCATATCTTTAATCGCCAGCGGAGAATAACCCAAACGCTGCTCAACTTGACGATTAATATAAATATTACGCTTTTCTTTTAAATCAAATAAATATAATATATCCGGTGTTGTATCGGCGATTTGTTGAATTAGATGCTGACTTTCCTGTAAAGCTTGTTCGGATATTTTGCGTTTTGTAATATCGCGCCAAGTTGCCACAAAACCATTTTCTAATTTAGATATTCTAATATCGTAAGCTTTATTTAAAATTGGCTGTCTACTATGCTCAGAGAAGCATAAAACTTCCTTTGAAAATGGCTTACCCGTTTCTACAACTTGGCAATATTCGTTAAACAACTCTTCCTGTTGCCTGCTTCCGTGCTTTTGTAAACCTATTAATTCATTTTCCCATGCCGCAGAATTTAAATATTCGCGATTAAATCCTGTAATGCTTCCATTATTATCGCGAATACAAACATATATACCGAAGCAGTCAAGCATATTTTCGACAGAAGTAAGAAAACGTTGCTTGCTTATTTCTAACTTCTGCTGCAAAATCTTTTTTTCGATAACGTTTCTGACAGCTAAACGCAGAATTTCTGCTGTGGTATTTGCTTTTACTAAATAATCTTCTACTCCGTACTTCATTGCTTGTACGGCTATTTTTTCGCTTCCTTCTCCTGTAAGCATTATGATTGGAGGAATGTCACCATTACAGCAATCTTTTAACTCTTGTATAAACTCCAAACCATTTATATCTGGAAGCATATAATCGAGCAAAATAATATCTGGGTGGATTTGCTTGCAGGCTTCTAAACCATCTTTTCCATACTCTTGCTCTACAAACTTGTAATCATATCTATCATCTCTTTGTAAATAACGACGATAAGTATGTCTATCTTCGAGGCAATCATCAATAATTAAGACTGTACGATGGTTTTTCATTATATATTACCTTTTCCTGCTTCGCCTCGAAGTAAATAACTCTTCTTCTACTTAGTAGCAGCAAGGGGATTTTTTCTAAGATACAGCTAATTATTAATATTTTATAAATTTTTACTATTTTTCACAACAGTTTGTATATTTTTACTTCATTTTAGAATTTCTATTTGATCTATATCTATATTAAGCAATGCTAATTGTTTGTAAAACACTATGCAAATTAATGTATTAAACGCTAGTGGAAGCGTGATGTTCGCGACTGCGGGCAAATACCATGCTCCCACTATTTATAAGTTAACGAATGCCAATTATTGAAAAGTATTTTTTGGGCAAGAATTAGTATAAATTTGAATCTTTACCTTCTTCGGGAAGAACAACTATTTTAAACCAGTAGTCTATGATATACTGCATTACTTCTTTAGATTGTTGTACGTTCATTGGTTTAAGGATATAGCTATTCACTCCGAAGCGATAACAGGTTTTAATATCTTTTGGATTAGACGAAGTAGTATAAACGATAACTGGAATAGTTCTAAGTTGTTCGTCTTGCTTAATTTGTTCTAAAACTTCTCTTCCATCAGTTCCCGGTAAATTCAAATCTAGCAAAATTATAGATGGACGAGGCGCTTGTTTATCATCTTCATAATCTCCTTGACGATAAAGAAAATCTAAAGCATCTTCACCATCAATACAGCGATAAATCGGATTAGTAATTGCCGATTTTTTAATAAAGCGTCCAAATGCTTCAAAATCCTCGTCGCTATCCTCAATTACAAGTAAAGGTAAATATGATTTTTCTACAATTTGTTGCATTATTCTCGATCGGGTTGCAAAGTAAAATAGAAAGTGCTGCCTTCTTTAAAAGTTGACTCTACCCAAATAGTTCCATTGTGACGTTCAACAATTTTTTTAACAATTGTCAAACCAGCCCCAGTGCCACCCCCATATCTGTATGGAGCATGTAATCTTTTAAAGATGCGGAAAACAGTTTCTAGATGTTTGGGGCGAATTCCAATACCATTATCTTTCACATAAAAGATAGTTGGTGGCTGTGAATCACTGCTATGAGTATATTGTAATTGGTACTCTTCCACATTAGTAATTGGATCGATGAAACCAATTTCTACCCATTTTTCAGTTTTATCATTATACTTTAAACCATTGCTAATAAGATTACTAAATAATTCGCTAATTTGAGTTGCATCGCAATAAATTATAGGTAGTTTTCTGGGAATGCGAATATCAACATCTTGATTTTGACTAATTCTAATAACATCTGCGACATTATTCACAAGCTTGTTTAAATTAGTCTTATTTAGCAAAAGTTCGGTTCTTCCTAAACGAGAATAATATAGTAAGGAATTAATTAAGTTTTCCATGCGTTTAGTTAGCCGCATCAAAGTTTCTAGTTTAGAAACTCCATCACTATCTAAAGTGTCTCCATAATCTTCCATCAGAAAGCTAGAATAGTTATGAATTCCCCGCAATGGTTCTTTGAGATCGTGAGATGCTATATAGGCAAAAGAATCCAAATCATCATTACTACGTTCCAATTCCAAATTAACTTTGGCTAATTCATCGGCTTTTCGCAGCAAGATGCCGACAATCGAACTTCGTAACTCTAATGTTGCTTCAATTTCGCATTTCTTCCAAGCTAAGGACTTATTTCTTACAGTTTCTTGCCATAGTTTAAACGATTGTCTGGGGGATATATTTACGGTTCCATCTTCCAATACTTCTATAGGTTTATTAGGGTTTCCCCCCCAATTAACCGTTTGCACAACTTCCCGACGAAACCATAATATGTAAGTTTTTTGAACTTTAGAAATTGCTAAAGCGATTAAACCGCTACCTGCATCGGTAAAATTTTCTGCTTCGGGATAAACGCTAGCTAGGGAATCGGTATGATAAATAATTTCATTTCCCATTTGAGTTTCTACCCAAGAAATTAACTCATTAATTTGTAATTCTGTAGGAATAATACCTTCTGTAATTAAGCTATCTGCATGACAAATTGCCACACCAGAAGCACCAACTAAATCCAATAAATCGGATGGATTCTTAGTTAAACCATCAATTAAATCTTCTGCTTGGGTAATTGAATCGATAAACCTAGACTGAATTGATTTCAACTTTATTTTATAGTCTAAATCTTCGTTTTCTTCTTTGGCTGCTAATTCAAAGGACATTATTTGTCCTAAAAATTCACATACCGTGCGAATTTCGTAAGATACGGTTTTTTCAGAACTGTAATGGTGACAAGCAATTAAACCCCAGAGCTTCTTATCTTTCAATAAAGAAACCGACATCGAAGCCGTAACACCCATATTGTGCAAGTACTCGATATGTAGCGGTGAAACGCTGCGTAACACCGACAAACTCATATCTAAAGGTTCCTTTGTTTGGGGATTTAATTGGGGAACCAAATCAACTGACTGATAATTTACATTCCGAATCAAGCGCAGTAAATTTAGCTCATACAGCCTTCTAGCTTGCTTGGGAATATCAGTAGCGGGATATCGCAAACCTAAAAACTTATCTAAATCTTCTCTAGGATCTTCAGCGATAACCATACCCGCTCCATTATCATCAAAGCGGTAAATCATTACCCTATCAAAGCCAGTTGTTTTCCTAATCTCTTTGACAATCACATCACAAAGCTCGCTGAGTGTCGAACTTTTCTGTATTTTGCTTAAAGGAGTTCTAACTAAATTGTAAAAATCAAAAAATTTTGCATCATCTTGATTTGATTGCGTCGGTTCCAACTCTAAAACGACTACACCAACGCTACGATGAACTATGCCGTCAAATACAAAAGTTTTATCAGCAGTTTCAATCGAAATTTTTAAAGGATTTACGCTTTCAAAATCCTCTGTCAAACACATACGTATCGCTTGAATCTGACTTTCATCAAGCAGAAAACTCAATTTTTTGTTTAACAACTCTTTCGGCTGCAACCCTAGATATTTAAGTGTATTATCACTTACCTGTACTATCGTAAATTCCGGTTCACTTAAAGCTAATAATATACCATGCGGCTGAATCGAACTCGGAATTTGAATTGCTTCGCGATCGCAATTTGTTAAATTCACATTTTGCGCCGTCACGACTTTATTTGTACTTTCAGCATTACCCAGGCTCATTAGCTAATCCTTAAGTTGTTTCAAAATCAATATCTAAGTAATATAAGCTATTTTTTATACTTTAATTTTAATAAAAATCAATCACTCGACATTATATAAATAGATTTAAATTTATGTGAATCATCTTAAGTAAGAGATTCCGTCACAGTATGTGAATAGACACAGTAATTCGATGAATATAGAATTTATAACGATATTTACTGTTTGCTAATAACTGTTTACCAAACCTTACTCATATTCAAAACAAAACCGGGTAATACATCTTCACCGCTGACAGTATTGGGATTTTCCAAACATTCCACTGAAATTTGCGGACGATAAACATAAACTCGCTTATTTTTACGGTCAATCAACCAGCCTAATTGAATTCCAGGCTCCTGCATATATTCTTCCATCTTTTCTTGTAAAGGTTTCAGGTTATCGCTAGCAGACCTTAATTCAATGACAAAATCGGGACAAATAGGAGCAAATCCTTTTTGTTGTTCTTGAGATAAATGATTCCAACGTTCTAAACTTATCCAAGAAACATCGGGAGAACGTTCTGCACCAGTAGACAATTTAAAACCCGTACTTGAATCAAAGCAAATACCACTACCGTCTTTTTCCGACCATACCCATAACTGTCCAGCTATATTAAAATTACGATTACCAGTTTCCGAACCTGTAGGTGGCATGATAGATATTTCTCCGTATTGATTTCTTTCGATACGTAAATCTCGGTTTTCCTGACAAAATTCATAAAATTGCTCATCTGTCATTTTCATAGATGAAGGCATTTGTAGAATTAAAGGAGATGAAAGCATGATATTTAATTATTTAGGCTTATATTTCCTATTTTGAATGACAATTTTGGTAATAGGGAATAGGGAGTTCCCATAAACAAATTAAAAAATAATTTTAGTAGCAACAAAAAGCCCCCCTAATTCATCGGGGGGTTGGTGAGTCTACTTCCGTGGGTCGTCATTCCTCCGCTGAGGGAAGTAGCGAACCCGTTCACCGTTCACCGAAGGTGCGGCTCAGGTGTTCCCGAAGGGTAGGGGGGGATCTAATTGATGTTGAAACAAAAATTCAACAGTACATTATTTATTAGGTTGAGGAGTCATCCGCAGATAAGGCTTAACTTCCTGATATCCTTTAGGAAATTTCTCCTTGAGAACATCTGGATCTTTAAGAGTGGGGACAATAACGCAATCATCGCCGTCTTTCCAATCAGCAGGAGTCGCAACGCTGTAATTGTCGGTTAACTGCAACGAGTCAATTACCCGAAGAATTTCATCAAAATTACGTCCAGTGCTTGGAGGATAAGTTAAACTCAAACGTAATTTTTTCTCGGGATCGATAATAAACACCGTCCGCACAGTTACCTTAGCGTTAGCGTTCGGGTGAATCATATCATAAAGGTCAGAAACCTTTTTATCATCGTCTGCCAAAATTGGATAATTAAGTTTAGTGCTTTGAGTTTCCTCAATATCTCCAATCCAACCTTTGTGAGATTCAGTATCATCAACGCTAAGAGCAATAGTCTTAACATTGCGCTTATCAAATTCCGGCTTTAGCTTAGCAACGGTACCCAATTCAGTAGTGCAAACGGGGGTATAGTCAGCGGGGTGAGAAAACAGCACAACCCAGCTATCCCCAGCCCACTTATAAAAATCAATTTCTCCTTCACTAGAAGCTTGAGTAAAGTTTGGAACTGTATCACCGAGACGTAGAGCCATATGAAGATTACCTGATAGTCCGAAAGTTTTGCGTGTTTAAAAAGCAGTCATCACATATTACCGGGTTCCCCGATTCGGTTTTAGCAGATTGAAACAAAACGTAATTGGGATTGTGGGTTTTAGACTTTTAGAATAGCGCTTTGCAGTGAATTAACGTTTAGAGTAAGAGTTTTGAATTATTTCGTCTTCCCCGCAAACCATCGCATAATGATGATTTTTGCAGATAAAGTTAAGAAAGTTGTCTAAATAAGCTATACAAATGTTATAGCTGTGGGAAAAACAATATGTTTTAGATATTTTTAATATAAATGAGTAGTAAATATAGGGCCGACCAAATCCAAGTTATTCATATAGATGACGAAGTATATGAAAATTTAGATTTTAGTAAAAGCAATTTTGTAAATAGTTTGATTCAAGCAGCGAATAGTGCTGTAGAATTTACACAAAAATATGTGACCAATAATTTACCCAAAAAAATCAAATACAAGGTTTATTTAAATTGTTCTTATGATGAACATGCCATGAGAGAAGGTGAAGTTAGAATTACCAGAGATTGGGAAAATGAAATCTATGAATTTAAAACTTCCCAAGAAGTAGTTAATTTAATTTGGATAGAAGGCAAAATTCCCGAGTGGATAAATGTAAAAGTTGAGTCAGAAAACGGAGAATCAACTACAGTTGCATTCATATGTTGCGGTAGATTTTCTTCAAACCCTAGACATATTTATCATATTCTTCAAGGTCTTCCTCCATTTCAAGTAGTAGGACCTTCATTACCTAGCAACTGGGAAGGATTAGAAAAAAGCGGTAAATTTCAACTTGAAAAATAATTAACTCCTAACTTCTAACTCCTAACTCCTAACTCCTAACTCCTAACTCCTAACTCCTTTAGACTTTCCTGATTCCAAACATAATTTATCATGTCATCAGGCCAGTTAACTTCTGCTGCTGTAGCAAGTTGTAAAGTACCGACTTTAAGCTGATAATATAAACCCGCAAAGTTACCAATTGTAATATTATTTTTAATAAAAGTTTGTCTCAAAAGTTCGTTTGTAAACATCATATTATGAGCTTCAAAGCTACCTTTGAGAAATAATCGGTCAAATACAATAAATTTTATGTCATCTCTGCCTTTTTGATTTGCAATGTCACGATTCATACCAAACTTTTCTGGCACAATATCACCCTTTATTGAAACCATAATATATTTAGGTCCTTTCACCCATCTTTGATAGCTATTACCGAAAGCAAAGACATTAATCAATTTATCTGTACGATTTTGCCATCTCGTTTCTTGAATTCTGCGTGCTTTAAAATTCCAGAAAGCTGCATGTTTGGCGATAAACTTTCTTTTAGCATGATTAATAGCGCGAGCTAATAAAATTGTTCCGTGACTATCGCCAGATAAATTAAGGATTTTATCGTTTTCTATAGCATAAAGAATTAAAGCAGCAGTATTCCTAATTGCAGGGCTTCCAGCTAAACCGATGCGATGTATAGCAGCATCTATCCAATCCAAGTATTTATTCAGAAAACTAAAAATAGGATTTTGTTTGAGGAAAGAAGAATTGTTCATATTAGCTACGCCAGTTTTTAGCCTCTGCGCGTATCTACGGCTTCTTTTAGAAGATATTTCTTCGGGTTGCCCCAAACCGGAAATAAACACCGCAAATAATTCGCCGTCGTCATCTTCTGGATAATAAGCAATTTCTTGACTGATAAAAGCAATTGGATTTTCAATTGCCATAACATCATCAAAATCAAAAATCTCTTCCGTATAGGGATTCTGAAACTGCCCGTCAAACTTTTTATCTGGGAATAAAATCTCTAAAAGCCAGCGTCGTGGGTTCGACTCTACCTGCTGTGCCTTATTTTTATTCCTCATAATTAATTCCTTTGATTTAAACCGGGTATTAAATTCTGCTTATTTTTCGATATATAAGTATTTTATTAAATTTTGTGATTATTAATTTAAACATATTTCGATAGTAATGAAAGTATTGTAGGGAACAAGTAAAGTAGTACAACTGAGGCATCTTCGTATAAGTTATTAGTTTTGTATTGGAAACTAAACTAGTCCAAACCTTTCTTGAAGAAAGTAAGCACTCAACATCTTCATCAATGCTACGTCCAAAGAAGAGCGTTTGCTTTCATCCATTTTTGGTAATTGGTCAAGCAAATGAATTACTGCTGCGTGATTATAGAAAGGTACGCTTTTGTTGAGCGAACTTCGCAGGGTATCTTGGACAAGTTCTTGTAATGGTTCATTTGGCTTAAAAGTCGAAGGAGGAGCCAGAAATGGATGTTTTTGGCGATTATACATTGTCTCCCTTATAAATGGCTTTGCTGCTTCTCTTAAGAAGACTTTTGCTATGAGACAGGGGTTTTCAACCCCTGGCAGATTTAATACCTACCCTGCTTTCATTAATGTGGAAGAGTACTAGTGGTCTGTCCCATTAAAATTGACGGGTAAGGGCAGGGAGGGGGAGAGGGGGAGAGTGGGGGAGTGGGGGAAGAAAATATTTTTTATATTTACGATATGCCCATCAAAACTAACGGGACAGACCACTAGTGACCTTTAACTTCAATAATATCTTGATAAGCTTCAACTATTTTGAGGGCGATCGCATCCCAACTATAACTGAGTAATGCGTGCTTTCTGGCTTGCAATCCCCTACGCTGTCTTTCTTCTGGATATTTTAATGCTTCTCGCAGCAAGTCTGCAATGGATTCAATATTGGTCTTACCTACCCATCCCGATTCACTGCTGCTAATGTCTTGATAAATATGCACTCCATCGGAAATTATTACGGGGATTCCCGCCACCATAGCTTCAGCTACAGCAATACCAAAATTTTCGTAATAAGAAGGTAAAACAAATAAGTCAGCAACTTCTAGTAAAGCTGATTTTAATTCGCCGGTAACAAAACCGGTAATGGTAGTATGTTTATTTAAAGGTGAAGCTTGAATTTGTGACTGAATTTTTTGTTCGTAACTTGGATCTTGAGGGTTAGTCCCTGCTAGCACAAAATGAAAATCTAAACCTTCACTTAAAACTTTTTCTAAAGCAGGAATTAATAAGTCCAATCCTTTTTTTGGATCGATTCGCGACATAAACAATATTTTCGGCACATTTTCAGGAATATTAAATTGATTGGAGGCGTTCAATTTAACGTCTTTAGATTTTTTCTCTGTATCCTTTACACCCAGAGGAATTACCAAATCTCTGGTATTTACACCAAACCTGTGAGAAACTTTCGCTTCTTGTTCGCTAGTAAAGTGAATTGCAGCAGCTTTTGCAATATTAGGACGTTCTAAAACTGATGCATAAATCTGTTTTAACTGCTTTTTTTTACGTAAATCTGCGGGGTCAAGAGTGCCCAATGGACGTAAAATATACGGTAAGTTTTTCGCACGACAAATAGCAGCAGCAGCACTAGTAACGGGAGAAAATAAAGCATGAATATGAGCTAAATCGTATTCTCGGGCATGTTTATTTAACCACTTTAATAAATCAATAGAAAATTTATAGCGACGAAACGGAGAACATTTGAAATAAATAATTTCATAACCATCCTGTTCGATGGGGGAATTTAGCGACACATCCAAAGACTTTTGTCCCGTATCACCATTACTATCAGTTGTAAGAACGGTAACTTTTATACCTTGACGTGCTAAAGCCGGTGCCAGCCCCAAAACCATTTGACTCGGGCCACCGTAAATTAGAGAAATTGAAGGAACTATTTGTAATATTCGCATTATAAAAGTTATGAGTTAGGAATTATGAGTTAGGAGTTATGAGTTGTAGGGTGTGTTGTCGCATAGCGCAACGCACCATATAGGAATTATGAGTTATGAGTTAGGAGTTGTAGGGTGTGTTTTCGCATAGCGCAACGCACCATATAGGAATCGGGAAGGATGGTGCTATAGAAACTGTTGTCTTACACCTTCTAATAAAATTATTTCCACTGCTATTTTATTAACTTTTAATTTTCAACTCCTAACTCCTCACTCTTAACTCCTAACTACTTAATAGTTCTTGATAAAATTCTAATTGCTGCTTTGCTAAAGCAGTGTTGGTATACTGTGCCATTGCTTTGGCATAACCCATTTGAGCAATATTTTCTGTAAAATCGGCATTATCTATTAACTGTTCTAAACGATTAGCTAATTCTCCAGAATTACCTTCTGGAAAGATTAATCCAGCATTGCCAATTACATGAGGAATTTCCCCGGAGTCGGAACCAATTACCGGCACTTTACAAGCCATCGCTTCAATAATTACATGACCGAATTGTTCTTTCCAACCTACAGAAGTTAGTGTTTTGAATTTATAAGTTGTTTCTGATGGCAATATTAAAGTACTCATCAGATTGATATAGTCTGCAACTTTATCATGAGGAACGCTTTCCACTAATATAATTCTGTCTTGAATTCCCTTTTCTGTGGCTTTTTGCAATATTTCTTCTTTTAATTCTCCTCTGCCTAAAAGTAAGAATTTCCAAGATTTATCTTTAATCTTTACCAAAGCATCTAGAAGCGTCATAATACCTTTTTCAGGTACAAAGCGTCCGACGAAACCAACTACAAAATCATTGGATTCAATACCTAGTTTGCTTGCTAATTCTGGTTGTACTTTAGGCGTAAATAAAGTTTCATCTACACCAAGTTGTGGCATAACTTTAATTGGTCCTTCATATCCTCGCTCGCGCAAAATCACGGCACCATCTTGATTCCCTGAAATAATTCCATGACTGTTATCAAGATTGTAATTTTCTAATATAGAAATTGGAAATTTTAAATTATAAGGTAAATTCCACCAGGTAAAAAATACATTTTTAGCTTTCAGACCTAGTAAAGCATTTAAAGTAATCATTTGAGCGTAAGCCAAACCTCTAGAGCCTTGCTCCACATGAATTATATTCGGACGAAATTCTGATAATAAATTAACAATATCGCTACCAAAAGTAAGTAAACCTTGATGATTTTGACTAAAGTTAGAAACAGGAACTATACGAAAATTGCCTTCATCACGATATTCTGTTTCAATAATTTTATTTTGAACTCCTCCAGGTCGCCATTTTTTCGGAACAACTACCGTAACTTCAATGTCAGATTGCAATCGAGATAATGCGCGCAATTTTTCGCAATTCAAATCGACTATATACGTATGGCTCGCTACTAATATTTTCATAAATTTAGAGAATAATTTTTATTTGAAGGGAATAGCGGAAATTGCGGTCTTGGGGAGCCACTCTCGTGCGCGGTGAGACAAGGAAAGGGGGTGTCGGTTTCCGTCCCCCAAACTAGCGAACCCAAAGGGTTTCCCCCAAGAGCAAATTTCCAAGAGAGGGAATAGAAAATTAAGATCCCCCTAACCCCCTTATTTAAAGGGGGGCTTTTTATTTCTCTCTAAGCCTTCTTCAAAAAAGCTGTTTCTTTACTCTGCGTACTCTGCGGTTAAATAATATAAATTTAAAAACTTCCTACAGGTTTTCTAGAATTAGCTTCAACAATTTCAACTTGCTTGTCTTGCTGAGTATAAACTTGACCGTCATTCCATAATGACTGAATTACAGTCCCTAAAGCTTTAAGAAACCCTAAACTATAAAAAACACCGCGAGTTAAGATTTTGATCGGGGAACCGCTTTTATGACAGGGAGGTCTTCCGAGGACGTGACAGTCAAACAAACGAGCGTAAAAACGCAAAGCTTGACTGACATTTAAGTTATTTAACCCCAGCAAAAAATGATTGTGATAAAAGGTAAACTGATATTTAGTAGAACGAGTACTGATATCGTGACAACCGCCAGTCTCTTCTCCTAAATGCACTAAATGCGCTTCCGGGTCGTACCAAATTTTATACCCCGTCTTACGAATATGCAGGCAAAAATCTGACTCTTCTCTGACAGCGCTACCGCGAAATCTTTCATCAAAATGCAATCCGAACTTAGTAAATAGTTCGCGTCGGAAAGACATGTTGCAGCCCCTCGCAGTTAAAACTTCTTGAGGTTTAGTAGTATGTACTAAATCAATATAATACCAAGCAATTCCGGGGTCCATTGCTTGAGGGGGGAGATATTCAAGCTCTGTATAATTACCGTCACCTTGGGTATAACCTTTTGCCGAATCTTCCATCTTCATGCGGTCGAATACCCTTCCCGCTACAGCCCCTATCTCTGGGTTTTGATAATTTTTAGCATGTGCGGCCAAAAATCCCGGTTCTAACAACACATCATCATCGATAAATAGAATTATCTCACCAGCAGAGCGACGTACTGCATAATTACGCGCTCCCGGCAAACTCGCCCAATCTAAGCGATACCATTGAATATTACCTGCTGCTGCTTGTTCTTTTAAATAAGCTTCAATTTCAGGTTGATGCTTGGGGGTTTGGTCTACTACCAAAACCTCATAGTTAGAATAATCCTGTTTAAGTACGTCGGCAATGCTATCCCGCAACGCTTCCTCGCGTCCGTAGGTCGGTATAATTACTGAGATTAAAGGGTTTGACATATAAGAATTTTAGATTTTAGATTTTAGATTAATAGTTAGGAGTTAGCTGGGAATAGCAAGCAGTGAAACATTTTTTAATGTTCAATGCCCAATAACCATCTCGATCAAAGCGGATTTTCTACAACCTTACGCTTGCGTTTAGTTTTAGTAGATACTTCAGCAGATACATCAATTCCCTGTTGTTGCTCTTCTTTAAGTCTCTCTAGTTTGTCTATTTCTGGCAGTTTGAAAAGCACCCCTGCGAAAAACCAGTAATAAACAGCAACAGGGTCAACATCTAAAGGATAGTAGTAAGTGTTGTAACTTATAAACAATATAAACACCCATAAAGCCGCTCCGTAACCACGGAAATTACGGTTTTTTACTTTACGGTAAGTTTTGAAGGCACAGATTGTTAAGCTGGTGACTAGTCCTAAAAATCCCAAAACTCCGAAAATCCCGACTTCAAACATGACTTTGGGATAATATGTTTCTACGAGTTTCGTTGGTCCCATTATCCTCGCGGAATTTGTCGCTTTCCCCAAACCATTTCCAAATGGATTTTTGGTATTATGAGAAACTTCTTCAAACTGCTGGGTAATAAATTCGTAAGGCGGCGAAGCATTCCAACGGCTGACAAAGCTGTCGGTTCTTTCTTGAACAACTGCTGGATTACTAGCGATCGCGATTGTCAAAATCAAAATTAATCCACCGAAGATAGGCACAAATCGCTTGAGGTTGGCAAGTTGCCCTGTAAGTAATAACAACAACACCAAGCAAGCAGGTACTAATGCCAAAGCAATTCTTTGTCCAGAAATTACAGCATTTACAAATACTGCCACTAAAGAAAGCAAACCAACTACCCTCCACTTAGCAGAAGGATCGCTAAAGCCAGTACCGAAGGTAAAAAAGGTACTAGCAATTAAAAACCAAGCCCATTGCCAAGGCGCGACGAAGGTACCCGGCAACCGAATCATTCCTTGACTGGGGCTAAAAACCAACGCACCACCAATAAAGCATCGAGCCGATAAAGTTGCTTTGAATAAATCTACCCCTACAGCCCCACGAGTTCCCGGACAAATACCCACAACTAATAATGCATACTGAACGACTCCCAGCAAACAGCAAACTAGTATCAAGATGACTTGCATTCTCGATATAAATAAAAAATCTTTTTTGTTGCGAATTAAATAGTATGCACAGGTAATTAAAGGTATATAACCCATAAATACTTTCAGCCCTAAAATTCCCATACCCAGGGGCATTGACTTCGGCGGCGTTTTAAACAGCGGCGGCGGCGGTGGATTAAACTGTTGCATTCCATTTATAAACAACAGCGTACAAATACATAAGCCTAATAAAATCAATAATGGTTTTGTGATACCTTTAGGGACAATGAAAGGTAAGTTTTGCTGGCGGCATTTCTGCCACAGTGCAATAACAGCCGGAACGTAAAAACCATCTTTTGCTAATTGCAGTATGGCGTTTCCACCCAGCATATAAGTGACCGTACCGGCAAATGGTACGTAGAAAATAAATGCGAATAAAGCTTGACGGGGATATTTATAAGAAAGCGCCATTACTATCACCCCAGCAACAGCCGGAACGGCTAATTTTATTCCTGCAACAAAAAATGCCGCAATCCCTAATACAAGACCTACTCCCCCAGACTTTGAGAGTAGGTCAATAAGCTCTTTACGCGCTCTAGTCGCTTTACGTTTCTGCGCTAGCCTTTCTTTGATACTTAGAGTAGGCTGTTCCTTTTTGGACTGCTTTTTTTTATTTTTGTTTTTTGTATTTTTATTTTTTAAATTTTTATTTTTTTTACCCTTGGATTTGAGCATATCAAATGTGAGATTTTAGATTGGTAAATTAAGGATGTTCAGTAAATACTAGTTAATCGATAATAACTAATATTTTATACATCATCTCCCGAATGTAGTTAGTTGGTAGTTGGCAACAAAATAATTGTTCAACTTTCAACTAACTATCACAGAACCAAAATTTCCCAATCTAAATCGCACAAACTTTTTATGCTGCCAAATTTTGCTGTACTACATTAACCAATTCTTTTGTCCAATGGTTAGCAAGTTCGGCAGATTCAGCTTCTACCATGACTCGAATTACAGGTTCGGTACCGGAAGCACGAACTAATACCCTACCGGCATCACCCATTGCTACTTCGGCATGAGATATTGCTTGCTGTACTGGCTGACATTCTTTCCAACCTACGCGCTTTTCTCTATTTTCTACGCGCACGTTTTGCAACAGTTGCGGATAAGTTGTAAAGCTTTGGCTTACCATTTCAGATAAAGGCACATCTGCTTGATGTACTAAAGCCGCTATGTGTAGGGCTGTTAATAAACCATCTCCAGTTATGCCATAGTGACGGCAAAGAATATGACCTGATTGTTCGCCACCCAACATACCACCACTACGCAGCATTTCTGCCTGTACGTGAGAGTCTCCAACTGCGGTACGGGTAAATTTACCACCGATTTGGTTCCAAGCTCTTTCAAAGCCTAAATTAGCCATTACGGTAGAAACAATCAAATTGTCAGGCAATTCTTGTCTTTGCTGCAAAGAACTTCCCCACAAATAAAGAATATAGTCGCCGTTGATTTCTCTTCCAGTATTGTCTACTGCTAATACTCTGTCCGCATCGCCATCAAAAGCAAAACCTAAGTCGGCATTGTTTTCTTTCACAGCCGCTTGCAAAATACCCAAATGAGTCGAACCACAATCGACATTGATGCGATCGCCATCTGCCTTATTATGCAAGGAAATAACATCCGCACCTAATTCCTCAAATACTTTATGCGCTAAACCAACTGCTGCTCCCCATGCCAAATCTAAAACAATCTTCATCCCTTGAAGATTTACATTACCATTTAGTGGCTGTTTCAATATTTGAGCGTATTCTGATATCAACTCTGGACGCGAGTAATGCCGTCCGCAATTACTTACACTCACTGCTGGTGAGGCTTGCCCGCGCAATCCAGCTTCGATTTCTTGCCGCAAGGTTTTAGATATTTTGATACCGTCAGCACCAAAAATCTTAATTCCGTTGTCTTCTGGCGGATTATGACTTGCAGAAATCAT
The DNA here is from genome assembly GCA_019192545.1 of Rivularia sp. MS3. Lineage (GTDB taxonomy): Bacteria > Cyanobacteriota > Cyanobacteriia > Cyanobacteriales > Nostocaceae > Rivularia. The sequence continues at coordinate 247,809 of JAHCMI010000001.1, forward strand.
TACTCCACCAATAGCATCTGTGATACTGCTCAAATAAGCAACGCAAGGAGTAGGACATAAACCTAAATACCACACCTGCAATCCTGCCGCAGTCAATCCCGCACTTAAAGCCATTGCCAGCATATCACTCGAATTTCGAGAATCTTGTCCGAGAATCACCGGACCAATATTTTGGGCGCGACTACGCAATACGATGCCCGTCCAAAAACCAACTTGCAATGCTAAAGGCGCACTCAACAATTCGCCTACTTTTCCGCGAATACCATCGGTGCCAAATAGGGGGGATTTCGGCAGTATCAGAGAATTTTGCCCAAAACCACTTGCAGAAGCCTTTTTCCATCCGCTTGCCTCTGAAGCAGATTCTTTACGAAAACTACTGCGATTACTAGTTACAAATGATACCATAACTTTTGAACGCTCCACACACTCACACAGGAGAATAACACTTTATACTTGATAGAACAATTCCCATTGAATACGTTTTCATCAGGAATATTCGATATTACGCTTTTATTTTTCTTTCTATAAATTTATTCTAATTCGGTAACTTTTGAGCAAACATACTTATGAATACTATCAAGCAGAAATGAAGATTCAATCAAGTCGGTATTATCCCTGATTGTTTTCTAAACTTGCTTAAAGAGTTATTGAAGTTAATTTAAGGCTAACTTGAAGTTTTTAAGACAACAGCTATAAGTTTTACTCTCAATGTATTCAAAAGCTTGTTTTAGATAAAGCGAATGCATCAATGATTTATGTTATTCCTAATAGAATTAATACTTATACTTAAGTATTAATTAATACGTAAAATTATATAATTATGACAATATAAAACATCGACTATTCTCTATTTATGCAAACTTTTGAAATATTTTGAAATAAAAATTAACATAACTTTGATTAGTGTATAGTGGCGATAAGCTGCTTGTTGCGGTGTAAAAACGGACTTATCTAATTTGCTTAAGAAATTTTAATAGAAATTATCATCAATTAGCTCTAATGTTACCTTTTAGTAGTTATTTCTAGTATGAACAAACGCGATCGCGTTCAAAGTCGATATAGATGCTGTAACGGTAAATTGTTACAAGTGAGTTAGGATGAAGAGCGTTATGCCCGTCCGATTTCATTTGAAACTCCGAACTAGCTTATACAAGCTTTTATTCGCACGCGAAATTTCATACTTTGAAATGACGGTATGAATAGTTAACCTTTTTTATTGTTGAGAAATTTAGCATGAGTAGCAATTTAGCAACCAAATTACGTGTAGGCACAAAAAAAGCCCACACAATGGCAGAAAATGTTGGTTTTGTTAAGTGCTTTTTAAAAGGAGTCGTTGAGAAAAATTCTTATCGTAAGTTAGTTGCTAACTTCTACTTCGCTTATACTGCGATGGAAGAAGAACTAGAAAAGCACAGCAACCACCCAGTTGTTTCTAAAATTGATTTTAAGGAACTCTATAGAAAGCATAGTTTAGAGCAAGACCTGAGCTATTATTATGGTGCTAACTGGAGAGATCAAATAAAGCTATCACCAGCCGGTGAAGCATACGTAAATCGCATTCGTGAAGTATCTCAAAACGAACCTGAATTATTGGTAGCGCATTCCTATACTCGCTACCTAGGTGACTTATCCGGGGGACAAATTTTAAAGAACATTGCTCAAACAGCAATGAATCTGACGGATGGAGAAGGAACAGCTTTCTACGAATTTGATGAGATTGACGACGAAAAAGCATTTAAAGCAAAATATCGTCAAGCTTTAGATGAAATGCCCATCGACGAAGCAACAGCAGATAAAATCGTTGATGAAGCTAACGCAGCTTTTGGCATGAACATGAAAATGTTCCAAGAGTTGGAAGGTAATTTAATCAAAGCGATTGGACAGATGTTATTCAATACTCTGACTCGTCGTCGTAACCGTGGCGGTACAGAAACTGAATTAGCACCTGCTGATTAAGATTTAAATGTAATTAAGTAATCTTGAATAATTAATTTTTAGGGGTGATGTCTTTGTAATTGCTGATGCAATGTATTAGGAATTATAAAGATATTGCCCCTAACTTAGTTTTTTAACAATCGTAGGTTGGGTGTAAGGGAGTGTAACCCAACATAATTTAAAAAGCTAAATAAAAAATTCAAAGTAATACGATATTCGACTATCTGGGGAGCAGGATGCTCCCACTACGGTAAGCTATTCGAGCGATTATAGATAGTTAAATCGCTGCTAGTGGCAATAATAAACGATTGCCCAGTATAGGAAAAACCGTATGCTCTTATAGTTGCTTGTTGCTCAATCTTGGTAAAATTATCTGGTTGATTGCAAGTTAAACCATACAAATCAGAACCTGGCTCAACTAATAAAATCATCTCTTCTGGAAAATTAACTGTCACCGACTCCAAGCTCCAGCCTTCATCAGTAGATACTGGTAAACCACCACCAAGTAAACCAGCCATACTAATCATTTTGCCGCTTAAGCAACCAATACCTTCAGCTTCAAGATATTGATTTTCATAGTAATCTTGGCAGTCTCTGGCGGTTTTTTCACCAGTCGCGCAATCAACTACACCTCTACCTTGATGAGATACTATTAACAAATTTTCTGTATCTCTATCAAAACCCACAGAAGTCAATCCGCCAACAGCAATAACGCTTTTAAGCTGCCACGGTGGTGGTGGTTTTTCGATTTTTAGACTTAATAATTTTCTTTTTAAAGGTTCTAGATGTTCGTACATAGTGGCTTAAATATAATCCACCCAGGGTTGCAAACCCTGGGCTAATAGCGGAAGTCTTATAAATAAGACTAATATTTTTTGATTTCCTAAAACAAGAAAGAACAATTAATCAATTACGAATTTATAAAATTCCAAATATTGTCATCTAACTGCTCTAAAGATTCTAAAACCATATCGGCGATCGCAAATTTTGGGTTATGCAATTCTGACATTTCTGGAATAGCGATACATTTCATTTGAGCGGCTTTTGCGGCTAATACCCCGTTAAGAGAATCTTCCAAAGCCAAGCAATTTTGAGGAGATACGCCAAGTTTTTGGGCAGTTGTCAAATAAACACCAGGATGAGGTTTTCCTAAAGGCTCGGATTCAGCAGAATAAATTATTTCAAAGTCATCTGCTATATTTAGTTTTTGCAATGCTGCATTAATAATTTTATATGAAGAGGAAGAAGCCAAAGCAACTTTGAGATTCTTAGCTTTGATAAAGTCAATTGCATCGTGAACACCAATTAAAGCCTTACCTTCAGTATGAATTAGCTCAATTAATTTATCTACAATTGCCTCTTCAACTTGCAGTTTAGATGATTTATCCCAAGGATATTTTTTGTACCAATAGTCTACAACTTCATCAATTCTCAATCCTTTAGTTTGCAAACACATAGAAGAAATAAGAATAATATCAACTTGCTTAAATATAGTAATTTCTGCCTGCTGCCATAATGGTTCGGAATCAATCAACAAACCATCCATATCGAAAATTACAGCTTCAATCATAATAAGATAGTAGGGAATAGGGAATAGGGAATAGGGAATAGTGGGAGACGCTCGCGTAAAGATTGAAAATAAGCGGTTAATTATTTTTAAGCGTCACGCACTAAACAGTTGCAATAATAGGACTTACGCAACCGACACATTTTCTCGTAGGGTGCTGTGACACTTTGATTAATTTTGAACGTAGAAATAAGTTATTCAGTGTCACGCACCAACCGGGTATTATGATAATTGCGTAAGTCCGAAATAATAACAACTATAGTTAAACAATAATGATACGTATGGTGTGTGACGCTGACTTAAATGTTGATATAAAACAGTTAATTTGGTTCGAGCGTCACGCACCAAGCAACTGCGATAATAACTACTGTTGTTAACTGGCAATAAAATATCAAGAATAAATCAAAACAATATCTAACAACTTACCAAAAAACAACCACTATTTAAATTAATGTTCTTCAGAAGGATGTTCGCCATGATAAGCGTAGACACTGAAGCCGTCGCGGAATTGAATAGCGGGTTCTCCTTCACCATGAAGGCGATTGTTGTTATCAAAAGATAATTTACAAGGACGATTACAGCAAATACAAACATTCTCAAATTGAAATATAAAACCGCAATGTTGAATTAAATCTTGAATAACTTGCCATTTTTTCTTATCGTGCCCGACATTAAGCACCGAAATACAAAAATCTAATATACAGCCTAACAATGCCCATGAAGCTGTTGTTGTAATATTATTTGAAAAGTATAACATCAGCAAATTCTATTTCTGAATTAACTAAATCATTAATCAATTGAATTGACATACATATATTAATTTCATAGGAACTGGGAAAATATGGGATTATCGGATTATCTTCAGTCCAATAATGTGGGAATTCAGGAAAGTGAATTTGATTTCGCAATTTTCTAAAAATAATTGTCTCAAATTTTTCTTCTATTCCATGCCAAATATAATGTATAACTCTTTTATGAAACTTAGTCGTAGTTTTATGTCCTAAATAACCTTTATAGTCATCAATAGCAAATATTCCCTGAATCGCTGCAAAAGGACTTTCAAAAAACAAAATCTCGGGTTCACTAAAATCACTAACTGAATAAGCAGCTTTAATTACCGATCTAACTTTCTCTTCATCGATAGATTCGGTTGATATTGCAAACGAACGCCACTTTTGCCGATATTCAGGAAGCATTGCTTCTTGCTCCTGGGAAATTTCTGCGATCGCACGTTTTGGCATATTATTCGTTCGTCTTGGCATTTTAAAAATTTTTGCTATCTCAGATACCCTTTCATCGTAAAATAACGAAATCGATCTTCAATACCCCAAACCCTCGAAACGTAGATACACAAAGCTTTTTATACACATGGCTGCAAAAATCCCCGTTACCGTAATCACTGGTTTTTTAGGTAGTGGAAAAACTACTTTAATTCGTAATTTACTACAAAATAATCAAGGAAGACGCATCGCTGTTATAGTCAACGAGTTTGGCGAACTCGGTATTGATGGGGAATTATTACAATCTTGTCAAGTTTGCCCGGAAGAGGAAAGCGGCGATAATGACGATAATAATATCTACGAATTAACCAATGGTTGTCTTTGCTGTACGGTACAAGAAGAGTTTTTACCGACGATGCAGCAGTTAATTAAACGCCGAGACAGTATCGACTGCATTTTGATTGAAACTTCTGGTTTAGCTTTACCAAAACCTTTAGTAAAAGCTTTTCGCTGGCAAGAAATTCGCAATGCGGCTACGGTAGATTCTGTAATTACCGTGGTGGATAGCGAAGCGGTTGCTGCTGGTACTTTTGCTAGTGACTTAGAAGCTATAGAATCGCAACGTCAAGCAGATGATAGTTTAGAACATGAGACACCATTACAAGAATTATTTGAAGATCAACTCGCCTGTGCCGATTTGGTGGTATTAAATAAAACCGATTTGGTGAATAAAGAAACCTTGGCTGAGGTAAAGAATTTAGTTAAAGAAGAATTACCTCGGATAGTAAAGATTGTTGAAAGTCATCAAAGTGAAGTTGATTCTTCCATACTATTGGGTTTACAAGCTGCCGTAGAAGACAATTTAGATAAACGCCCTTCTCATCATGATACCGAAGAGGAACACGAACATGATGATGAAATAACTTCTCATCATGTAGTTTTAAACCGTACTTTTGAACCGAATAAGCTGAAGCAGCAATTGCAAAATCTAGTACAACAGCAAGAAATTTTCCGCGTTAAGGGTTTTGTTGCAGTGGCTGATAAACCGATGCGTTTAGTAATGCAAGGTGTAGGAAATCGTTTTGAACAATTTTACGATAGAGCTTGGAAACCAGAGGAAGCGAAACAAACTCGTTTGGTTTTTATTGGTAAGGATTTAAATTCTTCTGATATTGAATCGCAATTGGTTGATTTGAATTAACTTCTTGCATAATTCTTAATTTCGCTCAAAGAAACCCGGTTTCTTGTTGTGAAATCGGGAAGAAACCGGGTTTCTAGCAATGGCGCAATATAGCTATAGCGAATTTCATTCTCATGTCATACATTATTACCTCACCCCGCCCTCCGGGCACCCCCTCTCCTTATAAAGATAGAGGGGAAAAGGTAAAGAAATCTCTGTATTACACCCAACTCAAAAGATTATATTTGAGTTTGAATTAACTTTTAAGGACTAATTTGCCAAATAAAAAAAGAGGGTTTCCCCTCTTTAAATATTTGCAAAACTCTAAACTGTTATAAGCGTTATAAATGTCTGTAATGATAGATTCATTATTCTTCGACAGTCGCTGCAACTTCCTCTTGAGTTTCATTTTGAACTTCAGTTTCTGCTGGTGCTTCTGATTGAACTTCAGTTTCTGCTGGGGCTTCTGATTGAACTTCAGTTTCTGCTGGGGCTTCCTCTGCTTGAGCTTCAGTTTCTGCTGGTGCTTCTTGTGCTTGAGCTTCAGCTTCTGCTGGTGCTGTTTCTTCAGCTACTGGAGAAGATGCTTCCTCTGCGGTTGCTTCTTCAGTCGCTGCTGGCACTTCCTCAGCAGGTGCAGCTTCAGGAGTGATACCCTGTTCCTTGGCTAATAACTGTTCGCGGAATTTAGCAGCCATTTCCTCTGCTTTATCAAATACCGCATCACGGTTTTTAATCATATCACCAGGTTCTGGCTCAAGCTGCTTAGTAGAAAGTGAAATTCTACCTCTTTCTGCATCCAAGTCAATAATCATTACCTTCAATTCATCATTGACGTTGAATACGCTGTGGGGTGTATCGATATGTTCGTGAGAGATTTCGGAAATGTGCAGCAAACCACTGACACCACCAATATCGATGAAGGCACCGTAAGGCTTGATACCGCGAACTGTACCAATTACAACTTCGCCCACTTCCAAACGGTTCATCTTACGTTCAACCAGTGCCCGTCTGTGAGACAATACAAGCCGGTTGCGTTCTTCGTCTACTTCTAAGAATTTTAATGGTAGCTCTTCACCGACCAAATCTTCTTTTGGCTTACGAGTACTTATATGAGAACCGGGAATAAAGCCACGCAATCCTTCAATTCTTACCAATGCACCGCCACGGTTGGTTGCGAATACGCCCGAACGCACGGTGGCATCCTCTGTTTGTAACTGGCGTACCCTTTCCCAAGCCCGCATATACTCAATACGGCGAATAGAAAGAGTTAGCTGACCTTCTTCATTCTCATCGCTAAGAATGTAAAATTCCCGCGTTTCGTTGGATTGTAATACTTCTTCCGGGTTATCCACCCGGTTAATTGACATTTCTTGTATAGGTATATATGCCGCCGTTTTAGCACCAATGTCAATCAGAGCGCCGCGCGGTTCTAAACTAAAAACTGTTCCTGGTACTATATCCCCTGGGCTGAAGTGATAATCGTACTTATCAAGTAAAGCCGCGAAATCGTCGTGTGTAAACCCAATATCATTGGTTGGTTTCTGATTGACATTTACCATGCTTTATGTTTCCTGGTTTTATTCTCCGTAAAATTTTTGCCTCCTAGCGATGTATATCCAATCGCCTCGTTTTGGCAGTCCACACTTGTATGCAATATTATCCTAGCGCAGAAAAGCCGATTAAACACACATCAACTTTCAGATTATAGATTATATCAAATTTTAATACTTTGTGTAATCTCGACAGTAAACTAGATTTTGGAATTACTACTGTCCCATTGATGATGGGGGAGAGGGGAAAGAAAAATAATTTTTAAGTAAGCGTTCTGTAAATGGAAGGTTAAAGGTCAAAGGTTAAAGGTTAAAGGGATTAAGCCCGTTGCTACGGATGCAACTTACACATTTTTATTAGAAGTTTTTATTAGAAATTTCAAATCTATCTCAAATCTTTTAGGAATGGTCGTAACTGAGCATATTTTTTTGCAGGGTGCTTTTGCACTGACTGCCAATTGAATGTAATAACAGTTTTAATTTTTTCCTATCTACTTTCCTCAATCAAAGTAATACATCAATAGAAATAACCGCTGCTATCTTTTAAATATCGTTAGCAACGGTCAATCAAAATCTATATTCTGCCAACAAATCTGGCATTAACCTTGATTTTATTCTACTTTTCCTCTTTATTTTCAATCCGAGGAGGTTCGCGGAAAGCGATCGCGAAAAAGATAGTACCAATCGCTAACGCTAAAACTAAAATGTATGCAACTGCTTCCATATCCTTAAATCCTGCTGACTACTAGCCTGCAATATCAGTTTACCAAGCTACAGGAGATAATGGTCGCGCAAATAAGCTAATTATGAGTTTTAGTTTTATTTCGCGACCATTCTTAACACTTCTTTACTTAGAAGTACTTAAAATGCAATTAAAACGCAATTAAGCGGTTTCTCTTGTAGTACGAGTAGATTTGTCGCCCACTTTTGCAAAACGACCCCACTCCACTTGCTCTTCCATGTCAGCATCAACACCAGCAAATACATCTCGGTAAATTGTCCGAGAACCATGCCAAATGTGACCGAAGAAGAACAATAGCGCGAATACAGCATGTCCGTATGTAAACCAACCTCTAGGACTGGTACGGAATACACCGTCAGAATTTAAAGTTTCGGTATCAAATTCAAACGGTTCGCCCAACTGAGCTTTACGAGCGTATTCTTTAACTTTTACTGGGTCAGTAAAGGTTTGACCGTCAAGGTCTCCACCGTAGAAGCTTACAGTTACACCAGTTTGCTCGAAACTGTATTTAGATTCTGCACGACGGAAGGGGATGTCAGCACGGACAACACCATCAGCATCAGTAAGAATCACGGGGAATGTTTCAAAGAAGTTAGGAAGACGACGCACGTCTAGAACGCGACCTTCACCATCTTTAAATACAGGGTGTCCCAACCAAGAAACGGCTATACCGTCACCTTTATCCATCTGACCGGTACGGAATAAACCACCTTTTGCGGGGCTATTACCTACATAGTCGTAGAAAGCTAGTTTTTCAGGTATTCTCGACCAAGCTTGTTCTAAATTTTCACCGTTGGCAAGACTAGCTTGGACGCGGCGGTCAATTTCTTGATGATAGTAATTTTGGTCCCATTGATAACGAGTAGGGCCAAACAATTCTACAGGAGTAGTCGCGCTACCGTACCACATGGTACCGGCAACTACGAACGCTGCAAAAAATACTGCTGCAATAGAACTTGATAGTACGGTTTCGATGTTACCCATCCGTAGGGCTTTATAAAGCCTTTCGGGAGGTCGTACAGTCAAGTGGAACAAACCAGCGATAATTCCGACAATACCAGCAGCGATGTGGTGAGCTACTACTCCGCCAGGATTGAACGGGTTAAAACCTGCCGGTCCCCATTCCGGGGCTACTGCTTCAATGTGACCCGTTAATCCATAGGGGTCAGAAATCCACATTCCTGGGCCAAATAAGCCGGTTAAGTGGAAAGCACCAAAACCGAAGCAAAGAAGACCGGATAAGAAAAGGTGGATACCAAACATTTTTGGTAAATCCAAAGCGGGTTCGCCAGTACGGGGGTCTTGGAACAATTCCAAATCCCAATAAACCCAGTGCCATACGGCAGCTAAGAATAATAAACCAGATAGAACGATGTGAGCTGCTGCTACACCTTCAAATGACCAGAAACCAGGATCGCCGGTAGGATTGCCAGTAACACTCCAACCACCCCAAGATTCGACAACACCCAAACGTGCCATAAAGGGAAGTACAAACATTCCCTGCCGCCACATTGGATTTAAAACGGGGTCTGAAGGATCGAAAATAGCTAGTTCGTATAAAGCCATCGAACCAGCCCAGCCTGCTACTAAGGCTGTGTGCATTAAATGTACAGAAATAAGCCGTCCTGGATCGTTCAGAACGACTGTATGTACTCGGTACCAGGGTAGTCCCATCGACTACGCTCCTCCTCGATGAATTATGTTTACAAACGATTTCGGAATGAGTTTTTGTTATTAGCAAATTTTGATTTTTGCATTAAGCGTATCTTAAGAAAAAAGAAACGCAGTCTTTGAACATGGCACAACCTGAAAGTGAAACAACTTTCACTAAGGTCGAAATTGCCATGTAAAAATGAGAATGTTTTAAAAAGTGTAACTATTGATGGAACTGTTTGCAAGAGTGTTAACAGCAGCCTTGACAGCGATATGTGGTAACACCAGCTTAGAAGAGAATACTTAAAAGTAATTGTTAATATGAGTTGATACAGCCTGTAGAAGTGCTAATTTTCGTTGCATATCTCGCAAAAAAGCAAATTTTCTTTACTGCTTCGTAACTAAGTGCTATTACTTATGCGGAGTGTATTATAAATTCAAGATAATCGGCGATCGCAAAATCTTCTGTTTAATTTCAAATTTTTTTCAGCTAGCTTGCAGCCTGAAGCGATTATTTATATAAAGTAGAATCAAGCAGAGCATTCAAAGTGTGCAATCTAGTATTGTGATTTTGAGGGATTTTGATGCCTGTTACTTCATGCTGCACGAACCTCCACAAGGTAATTACGACTTATTAGGCCTAAGCCTTACGTGCAGGATGAAATTTTCAGGGATTTCGGATTGGAAAATCTAGATTATTGGTATCTAAAAGTTATTCGGCTTCTAAAATTAGTTTGATAGGTCTTCGTTAAATGCGAGAGGAGCAAACAACGAAGATATTGATGAGGCATCAACTAAAATTAAAAATCCACTTGAAGAACGATATTACTTTACAACTGAATGCATATCTTGCAGTTGGCATTTAGCAGAAGCATTTCCCAAACGTTCGATGACTTGTTCGGCGCTAATCAAACGCTTTAAAACCACTTGCCCTATATTTTGAGGTGGGGTTTCTCTGGCAGCAGATAATGCTGGCTGCACTTCCACGGTGACAATGGCTTCCTCTACTTGATAAAGCCACATAATTTGATTATCTTCCACCAAACAAAGATTTAATCGTTCAATTTCTGGATGCCGTCGCCATGCTGACACCTGCCAAAGCCCATCGAATGCCCATACCCTTCCAACTTTCCAACCATCGGACAAGAAAAAATATTTCACGTTTAATATCCCGATAAAGAGTTTAATAACAGGTCAAAGGTCAAAGTTCAAAGGTTAAATAGAATTTATACCTTTGTTTCTAAGAAGCTATAGGATTACTCCGCAGATTTTTGTTAGCGCAGCGTGCCCAGAGGGCATAAAACACGTAGGGGAGGCAGATTGGGAGGACACTGCGTTGCGGAGGTTCCCGCAGTACGAGCAAGTGTCCGGGTGTGGATTTTCCTCCCCCAATACTGCCGTTGTGTTGTTTGCTGCGCGCAACGCACCATCATATATACATTTCGGTGCGCTCACGGCTGAAGCCATAACACACCCTACAAGTACTTAATTGTTTTCAATATTCAAACCGGATTCCTATAGTTTTAAGAAAGCATCTATAAATCCATTTAGCTGACGAGACGACTTATTAACTGCTGCTCGTCAACATAATAGGAACAATTAGACCCGAGAAAAGCTTATCAAACCTCTTGTCACTAAGTTGGTAGTTTAAGATAAATTTCTTTGCTTTTAATATTTTTTATCGAAAAAATTTAATTAGGGAGATTAAGGAATCAGGAAATAAAGAGAAAAGTAAAAGAAAAATAAATTAATAATTACTCTTCATTGCTTACTGTTTTAGTTTTTACTTTAAATAAAGTAGAGATATCGTTAAACATATAGTAAAATATCTCACCGCTTATTTTGATTTACCAAGTTTACTAACTTAATGATGCTATGAGTCTGTTTTCCTTGTCTATAAGACGGTGGGGGCGAATTCGGCTAGTATTCTCCCTGTTGTGCATGTGTGTATTATTGGTATCTAGTTGCGCTAGCAGTCAAATTTCAAATCCGTCTGCTTCTGCTTCTGGAAATAATCGGATTACTATCGGAACTACAGCTAAACCGCGTACTCTCGATCCTGCGGATGCTTACGAATTGTCTTCGCTGTCGCTGGTGTACAACATGAGCGATCGCCTTTACACCTACGAACCCGGAAGTACAGAACTCAAGCCGGAACTAGCTACGGCTTTACCTACAGTTAGCGAGGATGGTTTAACTTATACTATTCCGATTCGCAAAGGTGTGGTGTATCACGATGGTGCCAAGTTTGATGCGAAGGCGATGGAATTTAGTTTGCGTCGCTTTATCGAAAATAATGGTAAACCATCTTTTTTACTTTCCGATAGCGTGGAATCGGTGAAAGCTACAGGAGATTATGAATTAACTATCAAATTAAAACAGCCTTTTGCAGCTTTTCCTTCATTGTTGGCTTTTTCTGGAGTGCCTGCGGTTTCTCCTAAAGCTTATGAAATTGGTGAAGGAAAGTTTGAGCCAAATAAATTTATTGGAACGGGACCTTATAAATTAGCCAAATATGGCACAGATTCGCTGATATTTGAAGTCTTCGATAAATATTGGGGAGAAAAACCGGCAAATAATGGTGTAACCGTACAGATTCTCAGCAGCGGAGTGAATTTGTACAATAATTTCCGCAAACAAGGTGTAGATATTGCTTATGTGAGTTTAGATCCAGACCAAATTACCAGTCTGGAGAAAATGTCCCGAGAAGGTAAATGGTTAGCAATCCCCAATGAAGGCAGCGTCGTTAGTTATTTAACGCTAAATCGCAACCAGAAACCTTTAGATAAAGTAGAAGTTAGACAAGCCATTGCTGCGATGATTGACCGCGAGTTGATTTATGACAGAGTATTATACGGTCAAGCAGAATCAGTATATAGCATGATTCCCACAACTTTTGATGTTTACGAACCAGTATTTAAAGAAAAATACGGTAAAGGTGGTAATGCACAAAAAGCCAAAGAATTATTGAGAAAGGCAGGTTTCTCTCAAGATAATCCCGCAGTAGTAGAAGTTTGGTATCCATCGGGTTCCGCACCTCGGAGTTTAACAGCTTTGGTTTTGAAAGCTTTAGCCAAGAAAACAATGGATGGGATGTTGGTATTTGATATACATACCGTTGAATCTACATCCGCTTTCAAAAATATTGGTAAAGGATTATATCCAGGATTTTTACTAAGTTGGTATCCCGATTATTTAGATGCAGATAACTATATTCAGCCGTTTTTATCTTGCGAAAAAGGTTCTGTAGAAAAAGGCTGTGAGGAAGGAGGAAGTCAAACCCAAGGTTCTTTCTTTTATAGTCAGAGAATGAACGAATTAATTAACCAAGAACGTAAAGAGCAAAATCCGGAGAAACGTAAAGCAATCTTTGACGAAATTCAAGAAATACTATCGGAAGAAGTTCCTTACGTTCCCTTATGGCAAAGTAAAGATTATGTATTTGCTCAAAATGGGATTACTGGCGTGGGATTAGATGCTACTCAAAATTTGATATATCGGAATATTAAAAAATAGGGAATTGGGGATTGGGCATGGGGCATGGGGAATAAGGAATTGTTAATCAGTAAAACTAAACCATCCCCGCCGACGGTTGTAAACCGCCGTCTAATAGCAAAAGTCCTCTAAAAGAGGACTGAATAAAGTTGAAATATGTAAATATTGTTTTTGATTAAAAGTAAATAACTAATATTTTCAAAAAAACAAATTACCAATAACCAATCCCCTATGCCCAATCCCCATTCCTAACTCCTAACTCATAACTCCTAACTAAAATTATGTCCAGATCAAAAGCTTTAGCGTATTACGTTACGACTCGTTTGTTGCTGGCTCCGCTGCAAATTCTAACTATTATTACGATTGTTTTTCTATTACTTAGAGCGACACCAGGTGACCCGGTTGATGCTATTTTGGGTGGACGTGCGCCGGAAAGTGCGAAGGAAGAATTACGCACGCAATTGGGTTTAGATTTACCTTTGTGGATGCAATATTTTAGATACTTGGGTAAGTTGTTGGTGTTTGATATGGGGGAATCTATAACCAGTCGCGGGGAGCAGGTTTGGAAGATTATTTGGGATTATTTTCCAGCTACGGCAGAATTAGCAATATTTGGAATTATATTTGCTGTGGTTATTGGTATTGGTGTGGGTGTAATTTCGGCTTCTCGTCCGGGTACTAAGCTCGATTTGGGGGGGAGATTATTCGGTACTATTACTTATGCAATGCCAATGTTTTGGGCGGGAATGATACTACAGTTAATCTTCGCTGTTTGGTTGGGTTGGTTTCCTTTGGGAACAAGATTTCCGGCTACGATGGATGCACCGAAAACTTTGACTGGATTGTATACGATAGATAGTCTTTTAACTTTTAATTTCGGTTCACTTTTCACAGCTTTAACATATATCATTCTACCTAGCTTTACTCTGGGATTATTGCTGAGCGGTATTTTTGAGCGGATTGTGCGGGTAAATTTGACGCAAACAATGCAGTCGGATTATGTGGAAGCAGCAAGAGCGAGGGGAATTCAAGAAAGAAAGATTTTGATTTCTCACGCTTTGAGAAATGCTTTAATTCCGGTGATTACAGTGTTGGGATTAACCTTTGCTTCATTGCTTGGTGGTGCGGTATTAACCGAAGTAACATTTTCCTGGCCGGGATTGGCTAATAGGTTGTTTCAAGGAATTAGCGAAAGGGATTATCCCACCGTGCAGGGAATCATGATATTTTTCGGGACAATAGTTGTTATAGCGAGTATTTTGATTGATATTTTGAATGCTTATGTCGATCCGAGGATTCGGTATTAGGTAATTGGTAATTGGTAATCGTAGGGTGTGTTATCGCGGAGCGTAACGCACCTTATTCCTTATTTAATATTCGACATCTTGTAAATACTGTAAAACTAAAATAAAGTAATTAAATTATGAGTGAGCAAGAAATTATGAAAAATATTGCCGTAGAAGTATGGAATATGAATATTCTAAACTGAATATAAGAATCTAGCTATTAGCTAGGGATTTTAAATATGCTGCAAGATTTTGTATCACCCCAACTCACGAATCGCTTTCAAAACCTGCAACAATTCAACTGCTCGCTGAGATTCCATCAAGTTTAATAATGGCATTATTTGATATGTCGGAGGATTTCCCTGTTGAATATACACAAATTGATATTCTCTTCCGTTTGTAGTCAAACCCCAAACCGATTCTTGATTTTTCAAACAATCATATGCATAAGTAAGCAATTGCGGTAAACCAGCCGATACAGCAATTTCACTATTTTTTGATTCAACTACCAAAACCCAAAAATATGTTTTTGCTGCGTTTAATTTTGCTTTATTAACAGCTAAAATATCCAGCCTTCCGGTAACTTTTGTATCTTCGTCTTCAATAACTATATCTTCAATACTTTCTTCTAAAGCAATTTTTATGGGAGAGCGATAAAAGCCAGCTAATCGCATTAATGGAAAGACTGTTAACGCTTTTACCAATCCTTCTAAAACTTTACTTTCTATTATGTAATTATCAAAATCCGTGCGAATTTGTAATATTTCTTGCCGTTCAAATTCGGTTAAAGGTTGTAAAGATAACAACGATGTGAATGAATCATTGTATTGTCTTTTATAGCCGAAAAGACGGTGGATATCTCCTATTGATAGGTTTTTACTTTGGAGAATTGCCATAGGTTTAATTATTTACGTGATTTGCAGCGATCGCACTTCTGTCTCTATTCTTGTAAAAAATAATTTACGTCAAATCCTCTTCTGTTAAATCAGCGATTTTCATCAATGCTCTTAAAGTTCCAATTTTCAAATCTTGATTTCGATGAACGGGAATAGAAAGTATTTTGTCAAAATCAGAATTTTGGTAAATGTGATGACTACCTGTAATTCTTTGTAAAATCCAACCTCGCTCTTCAACAATTTTACACAGGCTTTTACCAGAGATTGATTTCATACCGCAATCTCGACAATTTGAGCATTTGATTCTAGTTGATGACTGCTATTTGCAACTTCCAACCAGCCTTCTATTGCATCTTTTAAATTAATTAATACCTCTTCCATCGTATCACCTTCAGTAATACAACCGGGGAGCGCTGGAACTTCAGCCCAATAACCACCTTCTTCTGCTGGATGAATAATTGCTTTTATTTTCATCGTCGGAACGTTTTCTTTACTGATACCCAATTATGCTAACATTTGCAACAGATGAAAGGTTCAAAAGCATCACAATCCCAGATTCAAACACCAGGTATTTTCCCCTAATATAAAATCCTACCCCCAAAAAATAATCTCCAAAAAATCCTAATCTAATATCCTTTCTTAACTTAAACCCGTTATAACAATAATAAGAAGCTGTAGATGGGGCAACAGTTAGATGGGATGGACACCATTAAGGGAACGCATTGATAAACTACCTTTGGTTCTTGCAGGACCAATTTTACGACGCACTGAACCCGATTCTGTAACTGTATGGGTGGCTTTAAAAGCAAGTCGTCATGTCACTTTAACAATATTTGATAAAAATCATAATTTCTTATTTGAAAGTACTAGAACTACGGCAAGAATTGGCATCAATTTACACGTTGTTGCTGTTACTGCTAAGAGTACGCAAAATATACTTACAAATGATGAAGTTTATCTCTATGATTTACATTTTGGCAATGGTGAATTACTTAGTAGTCCTGGTATATTAACTACGTCTGGTTCTCTCGAAGATATTACTTATCCTCAATATAAATTGCCTTCTTTTAGTTTACCTGCAAAGGATTTAAAAGATGCACGGATTCTTCATGGTTCTTGTCGTAAGCCCCACGGTGAAAGTTTTGATGCGCTTGCTACGGTAGATAAAATGATAAAAGAAGCGTTACAAAAAGAACCATTAAAAAGACCAACACAATTGTTTCTAACTGGCGACCAAATTTACGCGGATGATGTCGCCGATATATTACTTTTTATGCTGATGGATGCCAGTGAAACGC
This sequence comes from Rivularia sp. MS3, assembly GCA_019192545.1. Taxonomy (GTDB): domain Bacteria; phylum Cyanobacteriota; class Cyanobacteriia; order Cyanobacteriales; family Nostocaceae; genus Rivularia. Next base: position 264,634 of record JAHCMI010000001.1, read on the forward strand.
TTTTAGGGTGGTCAGAAAAATTACCAGATGTAGATAATTTAGAAGAATTAAATCCGGGGAATCGTAATAATTTGGCTACGAATAAAGCTGGTTTTACGGCAAGTATTGGTAAGTTAAGTAAAGTTACTAACATTGCTAAAAGTCATCTGTTTACTTTTGGCGAATATTTAGCGATGCACTTATTTGCCTGGAGTGATATTTTATGGGTTGATGCTGAATTTTTCCCCGATTTTGTTGATGTAAATTCGGAACATTGGGAAGCTAAAAATGATGAGAAGAAGGCTTACGAAGAAGAAGTTGAACATATTAAAAGTTTTTGGTCAACTCTCAAAAGTGTAAGACGGGCTTTAGCTAATATTCCTACTTATATGATATTCGACGACCATGAAATCACTGACGATTGGTATTTGAATATGGCTTGGTGTTCCCGCATTCTCGATAAACCTCTGGGAAGGAGAATATTGCAAAATGGAATGCTTGCTTGTGCGATTTGTCAGGCTTGGGGTAACACGCCGGAACAGTTTGAAAAAAATACAAATGGTGAAGAATTACTGAAAGCTGCTGTTGCGTGGAGCGTTGGTGGTGGTACAAATAAAATATTCGAGGAAAATATTGCTCAACGAGTTGGTTTACCCACCGTTGCAGATATTCAGCAAAATTCGCAAAAATTGCCTCATTCCGATGCAGCGTTAACCTGGCATTATGTAGTTAATGCTCCGAGTTACGAAGTTATCGTACTTGATACTCGTACCTGGAGGGAATTCCCCGGTAAAGATTTTGATTTTCCGGCTTTGATAAGCAAAGAAGGTTACGACGCACAAATAACCGAGCAAGTCCGTAAGGATGATATTAAAGTTAGTTTTATCATTTCTCCCGGCCCTTTTATCGGCGTACCTTATATAGAAAACCTGCAAAAAATCGCTAAAGGTATCTACGAAAAAATTGGTAATGCGGCTTGGGGTTTTGATACAGAAGCTTGGTCATTAGATAAAACTGCTTTTGAAAGAATGCTGGCTAGATTGGCGTTAAGAGCATTACCTAATAATAAAAGTCGTGTAATATTTTTATCGGGTGATGTTCATTACAGTTTTGGTGCGCGGTTGCAATATTGTGCAACACATCCTTTTGAAAGTACTGAAACGGTAAATTCTGAATTAGTAATTGCTCAGTTAACTAGTAGCTCGCTAAAAAATGAAGTCGGGGGAATAGGTGGCAGTCATTCGGCTCACAGACAAGGTTTTATTCCTATTCGTATCAACAGCGATTTACCAACAGCAGAAGTTTTGGGATGGGAAAACCAACAAGGAGAAGAAGTAAATATTGGTTATACTTGTTTGCTTGTAGAAGATTTTTTTCAACGCACTCCTTTGAAAATTAAAGGAACTCCCGGAACAATTGATTTGGTGAAAGAAAGAAATAGTTTTCGCAAGTTAGGAATTACGGCACAACCTGAATGGTGGTATCGCATTGATTTTCTTGCCTCTAAAGATGAAGGATTAGAAAAACCAAAAACTGAAAATACCGAATCTTCTCCTGTAATTGCTCCACTACCAGGTGAAAATCGTAAGGAAGCGGTAGAAAAATATTTATCTATGGCAAAAAACTACCGCGAATACCTTAGTAAAAAAGGACATGGTACGGAAATTGTTGGTTTAAACAACATTGGTGAAATAACTTTTGAAATAATAGATGGTAAGGAAACGATAGTTCAAACCTTATGGTGGAGATTAGAAAGTTGGGAAGACGGCAAAATGTTAGAACCATTTCCGCTAACTAGATGTGAAATATCTTTGGAATTTGATGACGAACAGCATCCGATAGATGATGTAGTTAAGGAAGTAATTAACAGCGAGCAGTGAGGAGTTATAAGTTAGGAGTTAGGAGTTGCTTGTTTGTTGTTTAAGATTATTGAAGAAAAAAACCGCAGAGAGCGCGGAGAGCGCGGAGGAAACAAGTTAAAGAGAGATGGTTGATTTTGAAGGGGGATATGAGTGAGGAGTTAAGAGTTAGTATTTAATAACTGATAACTGTTCACTGCTCACTGATAACTGTTATGGCAAGAGTTAGCTATGGTTTACAAGTTCAAACACGAGCAAAACGTTTGTTAAAGTCGATTTTGGCTTATGCTAACGATGAGTTCGATGTATGTAATGAAGCTGTAGTTGATGCAATTCGTCCTCATGTTCAAGTTCGCTGGTTAACGGAAAAACGTTTGGTTATCAGAACTAAGGTTCGGTTTTTGCAAGAATTAACGGGTTTACAAGGTGATGAAACTCGGTTGAAAGCCGAACAAATTAAAGAGGCACTTAAAAGATTTACAGATTTTCTCGAAATTCTTGAAGACAATCGCGTCAGTAAAGGTGGTTCGGAAAATTGGCATTTTACGTTAAATCTTTGGTATTCTCGCTGGGAAACAAAAGCGAATTTACAACAATTTGATAGCGAATGGGAGAAAAGGAAGGGAAGACAAGGAAACAAGGTAAGCCACTGCGTTGCGGAGGTTCCCGAGCCATTGCGTTGCGGGGGTTCCCAAGCTACTTGCGTGCGGAGGTTCCCGACCTTGAGCAAAGTAGCGCCCCGTTGTAGCAAATGGCGTTCCGTTGTAGCAAGTGGCGCAACCCGAAGGGAGGCAAGGAGACAAGGTGACAAGGAGAATATTATTTTCCCCCCAACCCCCCATCTCCCCATCTCCCCCTCTCCCCCCTCTCTAAACTGGAACGAAATCTGTCGTCAAGCTTTAGAAGCAGATAATCACAAACGATTAACTACGAATCCCTTAACGAGTGCAGATGGTATAACTTTTGCACTAGATGAAGTTTACGTACCTTTGGGTTTAGTGAAACGTAAGCATCGTGAAAGACGTGGCGGTGATGTTCATCCAGGAAAGGGTTCGCAGCTATATGAGTCGGAAGATGGTGATGTTAGCGAAACTTTGACTTTAGATAGATTTCTACAACAGTTGGAATCAAAGGAAAGTACCCGTATTGCAATTTTAGGCGAACCTGGTGCGGGAAAAACGACGCTTTTACAAAAAGTTGCCGCTTGGTTAGCTGATAACACTCAATATTTACCAATTTGGGTTTCCCTAGCGGATTTACAGGGAAAGAATTTAGAGGATTATTTAATTGAAGATTGGTTAAAGGCAGCTACTCGCAAGCGGCGTATTTCAGCGGAAATGGAAGATTCTTTTTGCGAACAGTTTAACCAAGGAAGGGTATGGTTGCTGCTGGATGCGGTTGATGAAATGGCGATTGAGTCAACTTTAGCTTTAAGTAAAATTGCTGATTATCTTAAAGGCTGGGTAGCAGATGCATCTGTGATTGTTACCTGCCGTTTAAACCTTTGGGATGCTGGTAAAAATGCTTTAGAAGATTTTGATACTTTCCGCAACTTGAATTTTACTTACGGTAATGCCAACCATTCAGATTTGATGGGCAAATTTATCAATTGTTGGTTTCAGGAGAATCCAGAATTAGGCACAAATTTACAAGCAGAATTACAACAACCCGCACGTCGAAGGATTCGCGATGCTTTGAAAAATCCTTTGCGGTTAGCTTTGATGTGTCGCATTTGGGGCTTAAGACGCGGGGGATTACCTAATACTAAAGCCATGCTCTACGAAAAATTTGTAGAAGCAATTTATGAATGGAAACAAGATAGATTTCCCACCACTTCAACCCAGAGAAGCGAGTTAAATCAAGCATTAGGGCAACTGGCATTAATGGCGATTGCCAACGAAAAAACCAAGTTTCGTCTCAGGCATCGTTTTGTATGTGAAATATTAGGTACACCAGATGAAGGCATGTTTCAATTAGCGCTTCAACTAGGCTGGTTGAATCAAGTAGGAATATCAGAAACCCAAGGAGAAAAAGTTTACGCCTTTTACCATCCCACCTTCCAAGAATATTTCGCAGCCTTAGCAATCAACGATTGGCAATTCTTTTTAAATTTGGGCATTGGGCATCAGGCATTGGATTTTTCTTCCTCTGCCTCCTCTCCCCCCATCTCCCCATCTCCCCCTCTCCCCATCCCCCCCTCTCCCAATCCCCCCATCTTCGAGTATCAATGGAAAGAAGTAATTCTATTATGGTTTGGCAGAGATGATATACCGCAATCAAGTAAAGAAGAATTTATCAAATATCTAATCGAATTTGAAGACGGCTGTGGTGGATTTTATGGTTATCAAGCTTATTTTTTAGCAGCGGAAGGAATCGCCGAATTTGCAGATTGTTCTTTACGCGAGCAAATTTTAAAGCAATTGATTAAATGGCGGTTTGGTTATTTTCATCCGACATACAAAAGATGGTGGAGATATCCTTCGCCGATTTCGGAAGGTGCGCGGGTTAGCTTGTTAAAAACCGATAGAAATTGTGCAATTACGGCTTTAGAAGAATTTATCGCATCCAGTAAAAGCGATTTTGATACCTGGAATGCAGCTTATAGTTTAGGTAATTTTTTCGATCCCGGTAATAAAATCGCTGTTTCAACATTAGAAAAACTCGTTACGTCTTTTTATCACGAAAACTTTTGTTTACAAGCAGCAGATAGTTTAGGGAAAGTTCAACCAGGAAATTCTATCACGATCGCAGCTTTAATCAAAATCATTCAATCAACTAAAAAAGAATCTATCCGCAGAAAAGCGGCGTTTAGTTTAGGAAAGTGTCAACCAGGAAATCAAATTGCTATTTCAACTTTAGAAAAAATTGTTACTTCCTCAACCAACAAACAGCAGAAACAATATGCAGCAGAAAACTTGTTAACCCTTTCTCCAGAGCATAAACTTGCTTCTATCAACGAGCGAAAAAAGCAAACTAAAAAAGAAAATAAACTTCCACGCAGAAAATTAAAAAATAAATCCAGAAATAACGAAAAAGCGATTGCAGCTTTAATTGAAGGAATAGCAACTGCAAAAAATGACGATAGTAAAAGACGTAGGGCTTCTAGCTTAGCGAAATTGCAACCACACAATCAACTTGCTTTTGATATTTTAGTAAACCTAGTTAAATCGGCAAAAAAAGATTCCGATAGAAAAAACGCCGCCGAAGATTTAAAAAAGATTATTGATAAACAGCAAATGTTTAAATTAATTGCATCGTTGAAAGATTGCTTTTTTGAAGAAATTACAGATAACTTAAAAGAATCTAAACACTGTTATAAACTGCTGTGGTATTGTGCCGATAAAATGAATTATGGGGATTTTTATCGAGCTTGGAATGATTAAAGTAAATAGTATAAGAGTTTTTTTAAGAAATAATAAATTAATCTTTTGTCCTAGCTAACATTAACCAACTGCATATTCAACATACTTTCTAAGTTCAGGGGGATGAAAACCCGGAACAATATCATCTTTAGGAACTCCAGCTTTAACTAAATCATTACCAATTCCATAAAGAATATATTGTCCTAAAGCCTCTTCTAAATCTGTTACAGGTGAAATTTTTACGAAACTTTTGATTTCAGTTGAATAGAATACACCCCTCTCCTTAATAAGGAGAGGGGAAGGGGGTGAGGTTTATGTGAGTGTATTACACTCAACCGAAAAGCGCTATAATTCTCTTAATCCCCATTTTAGCTTTAAAGGGTCGTCAGTAATTACCCATCCTTCTTTTTCAAGAGCATTCACTACCATATCATGATAAATATCTTTGGCAGGCATTGAAGAGACTCCTTTGAGGAATATATATAAGTTTAAATTTTATTAACTAAAAAATTAATTATTAAGTAATTTTGGTTAGTAGTTGCGCTTTAGCGCCTTCTTTAATAAGTACTAAAGCGCAACTAGTAACCTTTTAAAAAGCCTGCACCCATTCTTTTACAAAATACTCAGTCCAAATACCATTTTTCCAATAAGGGTCATTTTCAACTAATTTGCGTACTGTTCCTTCATCTTCAGCTTCGTAAATCCCGAAAACTTTTGTAGCATCTTTTGTAGGACCTAAAGTAACTAAAACACCGTCTTCCTTTTGCTTTTTTAATCCATCTAAATGCTCTTGTCGAAATGGCGCTCTTTTTTCTAAAACGTTTTCGCAGTAGCTGCCCCACATTACGTATTTAGTCATGATTTTTTTCAATGAATAATTATCAATAGGTTAAAGGTTAAAGGTCAAAGCTTAGAGGTTAATATAGCAGTTTTCAGTTGAGTAAAATACAAATAATAACTTCACCTTTTCCCCTCTCTTTTATAAGGAGAGGGGTGCCCGCAGGGCGGGGTGAGGTATCAAACTACATTGCACTCAAACGAAAAGGGCTATAATTTCTAACTCCTAACTCCTAAGTTTCAATCCAAAATCCAAAATCGTTTAACTTCTTAAACTTACCCCAAATTTCTCAACCAAACTATCCCTAACTTTTTGATGTACTGGCTCAACATCAGCATCGGTAAGTGTACGTTCTTGAGAGCGATAAACTAAACGAAATGCTAGACTTCTTTGTCCTTCGGGTACGTTTTCACCGCGATATTCATCGAATAATTCAACGGAATCTAATAAACTTTTACCGGCTTTGTTAATAGCTTTTTCAATGTCAGCTACTGTTAAATCAACGGGTGCAAAGAAAGCAATATCTCTATCTGATGGCGGATAGGTAGAAAATGATTTGAATTTAGGTGTGAGTATATCATCTTCATCTATGGCATCCAAAAGTACTTCTAAATTTAGTTGAAATACATAAACATCATCTGGTAAGTCTTTTTCGCTGCGAACTTGAGGATGCACTTGCCCAAATACGCCTAAACTGTTGCCTCCTACCCAAAGCGAAGCAGTACGCCCCGGATGCAGGCGATCGTCGCGTCTATCTGGCTGGTATTCTACCTGCAATCCCATGATTTTGAAGACGCTTTCTAAAATACCTTTGGCTTCAAACCAACTTATGGGTTGTTGACTACCTCCGTTCATCCACTTACTAGAAGTGATATCACCCCCGATAATTCCTCCGACGGTGTCTGCTTCCTGGAAACCGTCTTCTTCTTGCCAGAAAATTTTGCCGATTTCAAAGCCGTTAAGCGCGCCGTTTCCTTTTTCGATGTTGTATTGAAATGCATCAATTAAACCAGATATCAAATCAGTTCGTAATGCTGAATATTCTGCGAACAAGGGGTTGCTTAATACCACCTGTCTGTCTTCTCCTGGTTTAACCAAGGAGTAATGCATTAATTCCGTCAACCCCGTAGCCCGGAATGCAGCTCTTAATTTACGAATTAATTCTTGATCTGTAGGTAGATAGCCAATTTCTGGCTTTTCTGGTAAAGTATCGCAAAGATTGTCATAACCGTACAAACGAGCAATTTCTTCGATTAAATCAATTTCTCGCTCTAAATCGCGATAGCGATAAGCAGGCACGTTAACAGCCCAAGTACCATCACCAGAAACAGTTAAACGACATCCTAAAGCAGTTAAAATCCGCTCAACATCTTCGCTTTTAATTTCTCCAGTTTCTTCTTCTCCTAAGTCTACAGGGCCAAGTATTTGATTCACTCTATCTAAACGCAGTTCAATCGAACGAGTCCAACCTGAATCGGGACGAGTATCGGAGATTTCTTGAGTTTTTAAGGTGCCGCCAGCAATTTCAACTATCAACGATAAAGCACGGTTACAAGCAACTTCTAACTCAGCGTGATTGACTCCTCGTTCGTATCTGGTGGAAGATTCGCTTCTCAAACCAACACTTCGAGATGAGCGGCGAATCGCAACATTATCAAACAAAGCCGCTTCTAAAACTAAGCTTTCGCTTCCGTCATGGACTTCGCTTTCTTCTCCACCCATGACTCCCGCTAAAGCCACGGGTTTGTCGTTAACGGTAATTAATAAATTCTGAGTTGATAAATTACGGGTTTTTCCATCTAATGTTTTCAACGATTCACCATTATTGGCAAATCGCACCCCAATACTAATATCCTCGCTACCGGCAATAGTTTGCAATCGCGTCAGGTCAAATGCGTGTAAAGGCTGTCCCCATTCCAACATTACATAGTTAGTAATATCAACTATATTGCTAATCGGTCTAACTCCCGCAGATAATAACCTTTGCTGCAACCAGTCGGGAGACGGAGCGATTTTAACTTGTTCGACAATCGTACCAATATAAGCCGGACAAGCTTTTGTATCATCAACCTTGATACTCAAATTACCGGCATTTTGAGCAACCGAAACTGTTTCTGCCTCGGGAATATTTAGTTTACCCCCAGTTATCGCCGCCACTTCTCGGGCAATCCCTACCATACTCAAAGCATCGGCACGATTTGCGGTAGCCGTTACATCCAAAATCACATCGTCCAAACCCAATAGCGGACGTACATCATCACCAATTTGGATGTTATCCCCAGAAAAAATATGAATTCCATTTACATCGGTAGGTAAACCCAACTCTTCTAAAGAACAAATCATTCCTTGAGAAGGTACCCCACGCAATTTAGCGGGTTTAATCTTTAAATCTTTATTTGGTAAGTAAGTACCTACTGTTGCAACTGGCACATATATATCTGCACGAACATTACTAGCACCACAGACGATGTTTAAATTTTCGCCTTTACCGACATCAACTTGACAAACGCTTAGTTTATCAGCGTTTGGATGCTGTTCGCGTTCGACAACTTTGCCAATTACAACCCCATCTGCCCAGGTACGACGGTCTTCAATATCTTCGACTTCAAACCCCGCCATCGTCAGTGTTTCTGCTAGTTCTTCTGGGCTTAAATGTAACTCTACAAGCTCTTGTAACCAATTTAAAGAAATACGCATGGAATATCTATGATTATCCGATTAAAAATAGCGATTAAATAAACACGCAAAAACTATTTTAAATGGGAATGGAGTATTGGCAATGGGGAATTAGGCATTCTTGTTTTTACAGGATTGGTTCAATATATGAGTATTGCACTCCTAATTATCCGTTATTTCTAACAATAGCCGTAGAAATTTTTACCGCGAAGAAACCCGATTTTTATAAAAAACCAGGTTGCCGATTCGCATAAATATTATGAATAAAGTTTGCTACCGATAATTAAATCAGTAAATAAAGAAACATTCTATTCAGTATCTATCGTTTAAAACTACAAATTTCAAATAAGTTAGATAAGTTTGAAAACTTATAAAAATAATAAATTTTACAGTATTAAATTATCAAAATTTAGTATTAATCTTTATTAACACAGTTGGAAAGTAATATTGAATTTTAGGTAGATACACTATAGAATAAAATTAAGTTCGGTGAAATTATCAAATAACAACTGATTTTACAGCACCGATTAGTTGCTGTCTGGTAAACGGTTTTGTGAGATAAAGATCGGCCCCTTGCCTCATCCCCCAAATGCGGTCAATATCTTTGTTTTTAGAACTACAAAAAATAATCGGTATCTTTTTTGTATCTAAGTTACGTTTAAGCTTACGACAAAATTCAAAACCGCTCATTCCCGGCATCACAACATCTGTAATAATTGCATTTGGCTGATATAGCAGAGCTTTTTCTAAACCGTCTTTAGCATCAGTAGCCCTAATAACCTCGTACCCACCTTCTTGTAAAAAGATGTTCATCAACTCCAGTTGAGAAGGAGTATCTTCAACCACTAAAACTGTAGCCATTTTGTATCCTCACTATCTATATTCGTCTTTTGATTTACTTGCACAATACCGATGCCTTGAACAATGATTTATAGCTGATATTGCTATATTTAATCAAGTCAAATGCATAAATACTATTTTGAGTAAATCTGCACGAGTAAAAGGTTTAGTCAAATAACCGCTGGCTCCCATTAATCTTGCCTTAACTTTATCTACGAATCCTTTACTTCCCGTAACCATGATAATAGGAGTGTTTTTAAATTTTGAATTGTTTCGTATTATTCGACACAATTCATAGCCGTCAATTCCTTCCATATTTAAATCCAATAAAATTAAATCCGGCTGATGCCTAATAATCGACATTACAGCTTTCAAAGGATTATCAATAGTCACAACAGAAAAACTTTCATCTTCCAAGAAGCGACTAATTTCTTTAAGCATTACCGGGCTATCATCAACAGAAACAATTTTGTAGACTTTCTGAGGTGATACGTTTGCCCCAGGAGATATAGGCTGAATATTATTTACTTGCGGTTGTTTGTCAGCTTTCTCTATAGCTGAAGGCTTTGTTTCCTGTTTAATAGTTACTTTATTAACAGGTATTTGCTGCTTTGGAACGGCAACATTATCTTTTTGTTTGGTATTTTTTTCCGGCTTTGTCTCTGGTTTATTCTCTTGAAAATCAGTTAAAACCTTATTATCTTGGTTTATTCTTACGGGGGGACCAGATAATAAAGTATCAGTTTTAGGAAGTTTATCGAAAGGTGGATCTGGTTCGTGTAATAGAATAGCTCCACTTTGAATATGAGGGTATAAACTTCGCGCCAATACAAGTTCATCTTGATTCATAATTACAGCAAGATGACGCAAGCTAAATCCCTTCATCCAATTGATTAAATTTGGTTGAATATCCGAAATTTTCTGTACTTGGGTTTTTGTATTAATCCACAAATAAGGGCGCTGAAATGGAGAAGTAATTTGTGGATTTAGATTATGCCAAGACTGCAACCTTTCCTGAGAAAATAATAATAACTTCTCAGCATCAAGTCGGCAAATTTTTGGAGATAAACTTAAATTCTGATGAAATTCGTAAGTGCCTTTTTTGATTAATAAAAATGATTCGATAACTTCTTTAACTAATTCTTGAATTAATATAGCTGCTTGAGTCGGATTGAGATATCTTTGAGTAACTAGCCAGCAAATAGCTTGATAATCAGATGGCTGTTGAGTAGATATTGATTCTGAAGCATTGTCTACCGCTTCATAGGGCTTCCGCAGCGAATCAGGCTCAAACATCATGCGTAACTGTACTCTAATTTCGCTGGTTAAAGCTGGAACCTGAACCGAAAGCCGACGTAAATGACGTTCGAGTCTATCAAAAGGTTCAATTGAATGAGTTGCGTAAGCAATTTTCCCTTCTTCTAAGTAAATCCACCAGTTAACTGAATGACTTTGGACTTGCAAACAAGTATTCTCGAAACAACTAGACAGGTGTCGTAACAAACTTAAAGGAGGCAATTTTGTGAAAGTCGCAAAATTATTCATATAGGATAGAGAATTACAGTAAATAAGACAAAATATTTGTAAACATCAATTGAATATAATTAAGTATAAAGAGTAAATATTCAGTATGAACCATTCAGTCCTCTTCTTACATGGATATATTACCAGCTAAAAATAATACATCACAGTTTGATTGTTACATTTGTTTTTACAATATATAAAGCAAAAATATATGTGCATCAAAAATAACTTTTGATTTTTAATATCAGTTAATTAATTCTCTTTTTAATAGAGGATTAAGTTTGGGATTGTCAGTATTTCATCGAATCTAGGTTTTTTCTACATATAATCTTTAAGTTTCCACGTATGCACTTATGCCGAATTTATTGTATTCTAGGTTTATTATGTATATAAACCCATTAAGTTAAAGCCATTGCTAATCTAATTTCCACAGAAATGCTTATGAATTAATCAAATATAAGTAAAGATATGTCGAACTTTATAAGTAATAATGCATTAGTAACTTACGAACTATTGTAAAAAACTCTATAGTCTGAAGTACCACAGCAATGGTTTCTTTAGGGCTTTAAACTATATACTTTGCACAGCTGAAAATAGAACCATCCGAACTTCAAGAGCCACCGAAAGTTATGTCAGATACCTTAAGACTAGACGAAGTAGTTGATTTCGCGGAAAATCCCGAACCTCGTTGTCCGTGCGTACTATTGTTAGATACATCTGGTTCAATGCAAGGAGCGCCAATAGAAGCTTTAAATCAAGGCTTACTTAGTTTTAAGGACGAGCTGACGAAAAACCCATTAGCCTCAAGACGAGTTGAAGTATCTATAGTTACTTTCGATAGCAATATAAACGTAGTTCAAGATTTTGTAACTGCCGATCAATTTACTCCGCCTATATTAACAGCACAGGGATTAACTACTATGGGTGCTGGTATTCATAAATCTTTAGATTTGATTCAAGAACGTAAAGGTCAATATCGCTCTAACGGTGTCGCTTACTATCGTCCTTGGATATTTATGATTACTGATGGCGAACCACAAGGAGAACCAGACGAAGCGGTAGAACAGGCATCACAGCGTTTGCAAAGTGATGAAACAAACAAACGTGTTGCATTTTTCTCTGTTGGAGTGGAAAATGCCAATATGACACGCTTGAGTCAGTTAGCAGTACGTACACCCTTAAAACTAAATGGATTAAATTTTGTTGAAATGTTTGTTTGGTTATCTGCTAGTATGTCAGCAGTTTCTCATTCAAAAGTAGACGAACAAGTAGCTCTACCGCCAATTGGTTGGGGTTCTGTTTAATATAGTGCAAGTACAGCAGTTAAACAGCCCAGAAAATTGGTAAGTATATGAACAGTTCAATGCAAAAGCTTCATTGGCGGGTAGTAGGGGCATCAGTTTGTGGCACCAGCCATGTCAAGAATTCCCAACTTTGTCAAGATGCTCATCATTGGCAAATGTTACCGGATAATATTTTGGTAGCAGCCGCAGCAGATGGTGCAGGAAGTGCAAGTCTGGGGAAAGTTGGAGCAATGGTTGCTGTAGAAGCGGCAATTGAGAATATATCTCTCAAGCGGATTACTCAAGATACTCTGTCTTCAGATAATTCGGCAAGGTCGTTACTAAGTGAAGCAATCTTAGCTGCAAAAACGGCGGTAGAGGAAGAAGCAATAGCTTCAAACAGACCACCTAAAGATTTAGCGACAACTTTAATTATTGTGGTGGCTACACCAATAGTCGCCGTTGTTGCTCAAATAGGAGATGGTGTGGCAGTTGCTAAAGATAGTATGGGTAATTTAACAGCTTTAACAGTTCCTGATAGTGGCGAATATATTAATGAAACTAGTTTTTTAACTTCACCAACTGCTTTAGATTCAGTGCAGGTAAATGTATGGCGACAGGGTATTACTAATATTGCACTTCTTACCGATGGGCTGCAAATGTTGGCGATTAATATGTCTGTGGGTTTGCCACACAAGCCATTTTTTCTACCTTTATTTGAATTTGTCGCTAACGCTGAAGAATTGAAAGGAGCTAAGGAACAACTAGTTAAATTTCTACGTTCGGAAAAGATAACTCAACGAACAGATGACGATCTAACTTTAATAATAGCTGCATTAAGCGAATAATAAATCCATTAATCCATTAACGATACTGTTGAACCGCAGTCAAACTTAAACAATAAAAGTGTAATTTAAAAATGCAGGTACTACACTGTCTTCCCAATCAAAAAATTGTGAGCATGAACCTCAACGTTAGTTTGGGGCGTGGTGGCGAAGCGTGCATCTACACAGTACCATCAGATGCTGAAACGGTAGCTAAAATTTACCATAAGCCAGACATCGAAAAGGCTCGTAAATTAGAGGTGATGGTGTCTCATCCACCTTCTAACCCAACAGCATCTTTAGGGCATATTTCCATTGCTTGGCCCTCCGAACTGATTCGTGCCGCAGACGGTAGCAATAATATTATTGGTTTTACGATGCCGCGCATTCGGGGAATGCGTCCTGTCATCGACTTTTATAACCCAAGGACTCGACGACAGCATTGTCCTTTATTTAATTATCAGTACCTGCTTCGCACTGCTCGTAATTTGGCTGCGGCTTTTGCTGCTCTACATCAAGCTGGATATTGTGTTGGTGATGTTAACGAATCAAATATTTTAGTTAGCGATACGGCTTTAGTTACCATAGTAGATACCGATTCTTTTCAAGTTCGCGATCCAAAAACCGATATCGTATATCGTACTCCCGTAGGTAAGCCTGAATTTACACCTCCGGAACTGCAAAACAAAACATTCTCAGAGTGCGATCGCTCTACCCCTCATGACTTGTTTGGTTTAGGAGTACTAATATTTCAGCTTTTAATGGAAGGTACTCATCCATTTTCTGGGATTTACCAAAGTGTAGGCGAGCCACCACCATACGAAGCACGGATTGCTAAAGGACACTTTACTTACAGTGTAAATCGGCGCGTACCTTATTCTCCTACACCGATTGCACCATCTTGGGATATTCTTCATCCTACTTTGCAACAACTTTTTGTACGTTGTTTTGAAGACGGTCATTATAACCCTAATATTCGTCCGAACGCTCAAACGTGGCTGATGGCGTTAGCTGAAGCGGAAGATGCTCTACGTACATGTCAGAAAAATCCGCAACATCTTTACAGCAATCACCTACATAAATGTCCTTGGTGCGAACGAAGTGCCAAATTAGGTGGGAGAGACCCCTTCCCGTCAATTCAAGATGTTGCCAATAAACAACATCTAAAACCCCGCCCCAGACCAAAGCGCCGACGGACTACTACAGTTCCCAGAAGACGAACTGCTGCAACTGTAGGCACATCTAGATACGTTACTCCCAAGCGTCGTTCGCCACAACTTGGTAGAAAAATTTCCTACAATCCCTCAAATACGAAACCGAAATTTTACCCGGTTCTTTTGTGCTTGCTTGGCTTTTTAACATTAGGCTATTTAGATATAGTTACAAAGTTTACAACATCTAATGTAGAAGAGAATCAATATACCCAACAAACTTTAATAAGTTCTAAACCTACAGAAAGCAAAAGTAGTTTTTCAGATTACTACAAAGAAGGTCGTGCAGCTTATAAAGGGCAAAAATACGAAGAAGCCATTGCTAATTTTGCTCAAGCAATACAAAAGAAACCTGATAGTGCCAAGGCTTACGTGAATCGTGGCAATTCGCACTATAACTTAAAAGAATACGAAGCAGCCCTTACAGATTACACCCATGCTCTCAAATTAAATCCAAATGCAATAAAAGCATTTGTGAATCGTGGTAATGTTCGTTATATGCTCGCCGAATATAGCAGCGACCCCGATAAAGAGTACAAATTAGCAATTGAAGATTATAACCAGGCGCTAAGAATCGACCGCGATGAAGTAGAAGCATACATTAGACGGGGTATTGTTCGTTCTCAAATAGCTAAATTTAGCGGCGACTCCCAGAAAGATTATTTGAGAGCAATTGATGATTTTAATAAAGCATTGCAGATTAATCCTTCCAGACCAGAAGCTTTTTATCAAAGAGGATTAGTTCGCTATCAATTAGCTCAATATAGCAGTAACTTCGAGCAAGAATACAAAAAAGCTCTTACAGATTTTAATCAAGCATTGCAATTAAATACTAAATTGCCGAAAGTTTATCTGAAGCGAGGCTTAGTTCGCTACGAGTTAGCTCAGTACGGGGGAGGTAATTCTAATAGATATCGTCAGCAAGCAATAGAAGATTTACAAAAAGCAGCTAAAATATCTCTTGAAAAAGATGACATGGATAATTATCAGCAAGCACTTAGCAGTATCTGTGTTGTTGTTGACAATAAGTGCGATACTTTATTCCAGAAAACAAGTGTCATACAGCGATAAAGATTATTTGAACTATGTCATGTTCAATGCTTTTAGAGGTGCTAATCAGATAGCAGTTTAATCATATTTTTGTATTACAATTTGCTTGGTTTGAGTAATAAGCGCGGGTGCAGTATACTGCATCCGCGCTTATTGAATATAGCTGTTTTCATTTGAGTGCAGCGTACACAAGATTGTTGTAATTCGGGCGTACAGGAATGTTTACCCGAGAAAAACGTATTTCAACGAGCGCGATCGGCTGTTGTTCAAAATGCAAAATAGCAAGGAAGAAGAAAGAAGAATTGTAGCCATTAATCAATACCAGTCGGAATATATAGTTTAAATACGTGGCAGCTTAACCGCTATATCTATAAGATGCAGGCAAAACACAACCCTGTTGCTTTACTTTTAACGACGATATTAAAACAAGGATGGGCATTACTTACGATTTTTCAAACTTTTCTTTGTATTAATAGAGCTTAACCACAAACTGTACGATTGACTTGTTAATCCGTTAGCGCAGTATCTTCGGAAAAAAAATATTGCTCCTACAACCAAAATCATCCATCCGAAAATCCGGCGTTACACTAAACTGAAAACCTTTACCGACGTACTCCAAAAAAAAGGGCAGCGGCACCCCGAAATTTTTTTCTAAAAAATTTTTGGGAACCCTGGGCAGGCTTTTTAAAAGCCCTCGTTTTCAAACCTAGGGACTCGTCCGTTGTGGGTAGTTAACAAAGCGTGTCCGCCAGGACATAAACCCACCATTTTTTTATAGAGGAATTGTGACAGATTGTTTATTGCCCTTCTCTTTTAATTCAGTTTGAGTGAAATAAATTCGGACAAGCATGGATGCCCCGTTAACCACATATGACGATGCGGCTCAGCTTAAGAAAAGAACATCTTCTGCCCAAGCTCTCATCCCACAACAGTTTTAAATATAGCTTTGCTTTGCACCTTATTTAGCTGCAAAGGGCTGTATAAAGATTTTCAGGAACATAAAGTAAAAAACAAATTCTATGTGAAAAAAGCAGATATAGGGGACTTCTTACTTTAATGAGTTTTTTTGTTTACATACAAATCGCAATATTACTGAGAAATATAAGTTAAATTAATTTACAGTATTTTTTGATTCTATATTAACTATTACCTGGTATATTACTTTTGATTGTGTTGCGATTATGAAAGAATAGTGTATTGTCTGCACTATCTTTATTGTTTGCTTCAAATGACACTAATATTGTTCTATTGAAAATACAAGTCATAAATAAAGTATCAGCGGCTAAAATTATGAAGGTGAAAAATTATGCAAGGAGATTGCTTTCCAGAAAAACGATAAATAAAGGAATACTTTAGCTGGTGTAATTATTTTTTAAACTCGGGAGTAGGTTAGAGCAGATGAATGAGATTAGCCCTAGTTTTTCTTAAAAATGGTCTGATTACAGAAAAAAACTTTGTTTTTAAATTTTTTTCAGAGAATAATACGTAATTATCCTGACTTGATATAATAACTCTTTAGACAAACAAGACAGAAAATTTATTGTTAATTAATCGATTCTTTTTCTGTAATTTTACACATCGATATTTATTTCTATGATTAGATTTGCATTCAATTTAATTGAAGGGTATAAAGGAATTTTGTGCTTTTAATTTTGCCAAAATTAAAAGCTTTTAATTGTCTCTCTATGACATAAACAAGCTTTTTCATTTTTTTACAGATAAAACAGCTATATTTATCTAGCCTTTATAATTTCCAGTAAAAATACGGTTAGATTATATACTGAGAAAATAAAAAACATTTTTCTCAATCCGAACAATAACAGAACTATTCAATCATCTACCTAAAAAAATTAGAGGCAGTTTTTATGAAAGCAGTAATTTTGGCTGGAGGTCTGGGTACACGCTTAAGTGAGGAAACTAGCGTTAGACCGAAACCAATGGTAGAAATTGGTGGTAAGCCAATTCTTTGGCATATCATGAAAATTTATGCAGCACACGGCATTAATGATTTTATTATCTGTTGCGGTTACAAAGGCTACGTTATTAAGGAGTATTTTGCTAACTACTTCTTGCATATGTCAGACGTAACTTTTGATATGCGTTTTAATCAGATGAATGTACATTCAGGTTATGCCGAACCTTGGCGCGTCACTTTGGTTGATACTGGTGACAATACCTTAACTGGCGGAAGATTGAAGCGAGTTAAGGAGCATATTGGTAATGAAACCTTTTGCTTTACCTATGGCGACGGTGTTAGCAACGTTAATATCACTAATATTATTAAATTTCATAAAGAGCAACAGACCTTAGCTACTTTAAGTGCAGTGCAGCCACCAGGACGCTTTGGCGCAATTGTTCTAGGGCAAGAGCAAACAAAAATTACTAGTTTCCGGGAAAAACCAGAAGGGGATAATGCTTGGATAAACGGTGGATTTTTCGTTTTAGAACCGCAAGTAATTGACTTTATTGAAGATGATGCCACCGTTTGGGAAAAACAGCCGTTGGAAAAGCTAGCTGATATGGAGCAGCTATCAGCTTATAAGCATGATGGCTTCTGGCAGCCTATGGATACTTTAAGAGATAGAAATTATTTAGAGAACCTCTGGAAGAATAACGAAGCTCCTTGGAAGGTTTGGTAAATAAGTTAGGAGTTAGGAGTTAGGAGTTAGGAGTTATTGCATTATTCTCGTAACTTTTAATTTCTAACTTGGAGGATTGTTAATTGTTTGATTAATCTTGATTTCTTTAATTACTTAAGTTACAGGGGAGCCAATTAAAAATGTATGATTTCGCTATTATAGGTGGTGGTATAGTCGGTCTTTCTACCGGCATGGCTTTGGTAAAACGCTATCCTAAAGCAAGAATTTTAGTCTTAGAAAAAGAAAACCAAGTCGCGTTTCATCAAACAGGAAATAATAGCGGTGTTATTCACTCAGGTATTTACTATAAGCCTGGTAGCTTTAAAGCGAAATTTTCCCGTGAAGGTTGTCGCTCTATGGTGGAATTTTGCAAAGAACACGGCATCGACCATGAAGTCTGCGGTAAAGTGATTGTTGCAACTTCTCCTCAAGAACTTCCTCGTTTGGAAAATCTCTATAAGCGAGGTTTAGAGAATGGTTTAGACGTAAAAAGAATCACCAGCGAAGAAGTAAAAGAAAAAGAACCCCATGTAGCTAGTGTTGCTGGGATTTGGGTATCATCAACTGGCATTGTAAATTACAAGCAAGTTTGTCAAAAATACGCAGAAATTATCCAAAAACAAGGCAGCGAAATTAAATTCAACACCAAAGTTGAAAAAATTGTTGCTAGCGGTAAAAATCAGGTTTTGGAAACCAACAACGGCAGCTTTGAAACCCGTTTCGTAATCAACTGTGCTGGTTTGTATTCTGACCGTGTAGCCAAATTAGGGAACGTTAATCCCCAGGCAAAAATTGTTCCCTTTCGTGGTGAATATTACGAATTAACGCCGGAGAAGCGCCATCTGGTAAAAGGTTTGATTTATCCGGTTCCTAACCCAGATTTTCCCTTCCTCGGCGTTCACTTTACCCGAATGATAGACGGTACGGTTCATGCAGGACCAAATGCCGTGCTTAGTCTGAAGCGGGAAGGTTATAAGAAAACAGATTTTAATTTACGTGATTTTGCGGAAGTAATGAGTTATGCAGGCTTTTGGAAGCTCGCAGCAAAACACTCAGATGAAGGAATCAAGGAAATTATTCGTTCCTTTAGTAAGGCAGCCTTTGTAAAAAGTTTGCAGCAACTGATTCCTGAAGTTCGCTCGGAAGATGTAGTTCCTACCCATGCAGGGGTTCGCGCTCAAGCATTAATGAACAACGGGAAATTAGTAGACGACTTTTTGATTGTTAAAGGTCAAAACTCCGTTCATGTATGCAATGCTCCTTCCCCAGCGGCTACCTCCTCTATCGAAATTGGTAAAGCTGTAGCCGCAGAAATTCCAGAACTTTCACATCTCAAACCCGCAGCAGTCAACTGCTAAAAGTTTGATTTGTAAAAAATCCAAATTAAAAAGATTAATAATTAATAGGAATCAAAACAATGAAAATTCTCGTTACCGGTACAGAAGGTTATCTCGGTTGTTTGTTGGCTCCCTTGTTAATTGAGAAGGGACATGAAGTAATTGGTGTAGACACCGGTTATTACAAAGTTGGTTGGTTGTACAACGGAACCGAAACTACTGCTAAAACTTTAAACAAAGATATTCGCCATATCTCCTTAGAGGATTTACAGGGCGTAGAAGCTATAGTTCACATGGCTGAACTATCAAACGATCCTACCGGACAATTATCACCAAATATTACTTACGATATCAATCATGCAGGTTCGGTTCGTCTTGCCAAACTAGCGAAACAAGCAGGTGTACGTCGCTTCGTATATATGTCTTCCTGTAGCGTTTATGGTGTTGCTACCGAGGGTGATGTTACCGAGGAATCCCCGGTTAACCCACAGACTGCTTATGCAGAATGTAAAACAATGGTAGAAAGAGATGTCCAACCGCTTGCTAGCGACGATTTTTCTCCTACCTTCATGCGGAATGCAACTGCTTTCGGTGCTTCCCCCAGAATGCGCTTTGATATCGTTCTGAATAACTTAGCTGGTTTAGCATGGACTACCAAAGAAATCAAAATGACCAGCGATGGTACTCCTTGGAGGCCATTAGTTCATGCTCTGGATATTTCTAAAGCTATTATCTGTGCTTTGGAAGCTCCTCGCGATATTGTCCACAATCAAATATTTAACGTTGGAGATACCGCGAATAATTATCGAGTTAAGGAAATTGCCGAATTTGTTGCTGAAGCCTTTCCTGGCTGTAAGTTAAGCTTTGGTGACAATGCTTCCGATAACCGCAGCTATCGAGTTTCTTTTGAAAAAATCAATACTCTTCTACCCGGCTTTAAGTGCGATTGGAATGCACGTCTGGGAGCAAAACAATTGGCTGAAGTTTTCAACCAAATCGACATGACGCAGGAGATATTTTTATCTCGAGGGTTTACCCGGTTAAAGCAGTTAGAATATTTGATTCGTACTCAGCAAATTGATAAAGATTTCTTCTGGGCTACGAAGTAATAACTTTCTAACTTAACTATCTTGAATCGAATCGGTACGGGTAATTTAATATCCCGTACTACCATATCCAAACATCACATTATTCCATAAGGGTTGTTATGATTTTTACCGAAACCGAACTGCAAGGGGCTTACATCATTGACTTAGAGCGAAAACCAGACCACCGTGGTTTTTTTGCTCGGACTTTCTGCGCCAAAGAACTGGAAGCTCATGGTTTGAAGCCAGTAGTTGCTCAGTGTAATTTATCTTTTAATCATAAAAAAGGTACCTTACGAGGAATGCACTATCAAACAGAACCAGCAGCAGAAACAAAAATAGTTCGCTGTACCAAAGGCGCTATTTATGACGTAATTATCGATATGCGTCCAGAATCTCCTACTTATCTACAGCATTTCGGTGTGGAATTAACCGCAGACAATCATCGTGCTTTGTACGTTCCGGAAATGTTTGCTCATGGCTACCAAGCTTTAACCGATGGCTGTGAAGTTATGTACATGGTCGGTGAATTTTATACTCCTGGATATGAAAAGGGTTTACGCTACGACGACCCATTTTTCAACATCCAATGGCCTCTCGAAGCAACTGAGATGTCTGAAAAAGATACCAAATGGCCTCTTATGAGAATGATGACCGTTGGTGGTGCTTCGTAATCGCTATTTTTAATCTATATCTGACCCCGTGCGATCGCGACGATACATAACGTAAAAAACTGATTTCCCAGGCTGAGCTTGGGAAGCATAACGGACAATTTTCCGACTTAAACCAATTACTCAAACCAGAATATCTAATAGGAGTTAAATTAATGATTATCATAGATACCGCTTTACAGAAACGCGCCGAAGCCGGAAATCCAGTCAAAGTAGCAATGGTTGGTGCGGGGTTTATGGGTAGAGGAATTGCCAATCAAATTGCTAATTCAGTTCCTGGAATGGAATTAGTAGCAATTTCTAACCGTAATCTAGAAGCAGCAAAAAGAGCTTATAGCGAAGCAGGGATTGAAAACATTAAAGAAATTTCTAATGTAGGGGATTTGGAAAATACGATTAAAAAAGGTGAATACGCAGTCACTGAAGATGCAATGTTGCTGTGTCGCGCCCAAGGCATTGATGCAATTATCGAAGTAACCGGAGCAATTGAATTTGGCGCTCATGTGGTGATGGAAGCTATCAATCACCGCAAGCATATCATTATGATGAATGCCGAACTCGATGGTACTATTGGTTCTATTTTAAAACTTTATGCAGATAAAGCAGGAGTTATCCTTTCAGCTTGTGACGGCGATCAGCCTGGGGTAGAAATGAACCTTTACCGGTTTGTTAAGAGTATTGGTTTGACTCCGTTGCTGTGTGGGAATATCAAAGGTTTGCAAGACCCTTATCGCAATCCCACCACTCAAGAAGCATTTGCTAAACGTTGGGGACAAAAACCTCACATGGTAACTAGCTTTGCCGATGGCACTAAAATCTCCTTCGAGCAAGCAATTGTTGCTAACGCCACGGGAATGAAAGTTGCTCAAAGAGGAATGCTCGGCTACGACTTCAAAGGTCATGTTGATGAAATGACATCAATGTATGATGTAGACCAGTTGAAAGAGCTAGGCGGTATAGTTGATTACGTTGTTGGTGCTAAGCCCGGTCCTGGGGTATTCGTTTTTGCAACTCATGACGATCCTAAACAACAGCACTATCTCAACCTTTATAAATTGGGGAAAGGTCCTCTTTACAGTTTCTATACTCCCTATCACCTATGCCATTTTGAAGTACCTTTATCAGTAGCTCGTGCCGTATTGTTCGGTGATGCGGTAATGGCTCCTTTGGGTGGTCCTCTGGTAGATGTAGTTACCACAGCCAAAATCGATCTCAAAGCAGGAGATACCCTCGATGGAATTGGTTACTATATGACCTACGGGCAATGCGAAAATTCCGAAATAGTTCGCGAGCAAAACTTGTTACCAATGGGATTAGCAGAAGGATGTCGTTTAAAACGAGACATCTCCAAAGACCAAGTTCTTACCTACGATGACGTAGAATTACCACAAGGTAGACTCTGCGACAAACTGCGTGAGGAACAAAATGCTTATTTTGCTCCACCTAAAACTTTAGCAGTAGCTAGATAATGTTTTTGTAAAGAGATGCGTTACGTTATCATTTTACGCAAGTAGCGTAGAAGAAAAATTTGTACGTGTAGTGGAGAACTTGTTAACTAAATTTAGTCAGCAATTCTTCATTGCACAACATAAAATTCTCTCAATTAGTCAAAACTTTATTCAGCTTTGTTTGTGGGGCATTTATGAAAAACAATTTAATTAAGCGCTTAACAGATAATGTTGGTTTTGTAGCAGATAAGATACAAGGTCGTCTCGAAAGAAGGCGGATGATTTCGCTAAAACCAAATAAACCGGCAGTGGGCAGTGTACTGCTTTCATACGTTCTAAGTCCATTTAATTTGAAATCAGGTGAACCTATTCCCACTTCCCATACACAACATTGGGAATGCCTGCAAATGGCTAAAACTTTCTTAGACCTAGGCTATAACGTTGATGTGATATGGTTCTACAACGATGTATTTATTCCGAAAAAAGAATATGCATTTTTTATTGAAACACGTCACAATTTAGAAAGAAGTTTGCCATTTTTAAACAAGAATTGCATCAAAATATTTCATTCCGATGCAGCGCATATTTTATTTCATAATGCAGCAGAAGCTAATAGGTTACTAGGATTGCAGCAAAGACGCGGTTTTACTTTAGCTCCTCGAAGATTCGAGCAGCCAAATAAAGCCATCGAACATGCCGATTGCGCTACCGTTCTCGGTAACGAGTTTACGATGAATACATTTAAATACGCAAATAAACCGCTGTATCGAATTCCTATTTCTGCTCCGACACTATACCCTTGGCCAGAAAACAAGGATTTTGCAGCCTGCCGTAAAAACTTTCTTTGGTTTGGAAGCGGCGGCTTGGTTCATAAAGGATTGGATTTACTTCTAGATGCATTTTCCCAAATGCCGGATTACCATCTATTTATTTGCGGTCCGATTGATAGGGAAGAAGATTTTGTCGCAGCTTTTTATAAAGAACTTTATCAAATCAAGAACATTCATACAATTGGTTGGGTTGATGTTACCTCTCAAAAATTTATAGACATAGTTAATAATTGTTTGGCAATTGCTTATCCATCTTGTTCCGAAGGTGGTGGTGGATGCGTAATCAACTGTATGCATACAGGACTGATTCCTATTGTTAGCTATGAATCCAGCGTAGATATAAAGGATGAGTATGGCGTTATTTTTAAAGAAAATTCTGTAGAAGAAATAAAGCAGACCATTCAAAATATTTCAGCTTTAGATGCATCTCAACTCGAACAAATGGCCAAGAATTCTTGGAACTATGTTAGAGAAAATCATACCAGAGAAGAATTTGCTCGGGCTTACAGAGAAACAATCGAGAAAATTATGCTGGAATACGGTATCAAATATGAGTCATTAACCTATGCCTAAACTGTCTTTGAATCAATTAAGAATAACTTTAGGAGCAGTCGTTAGAGACACCAATTATAATATACTTTATAACTGGTTGCTACGTCTAAAAAGTAAACCTTTAGAGGCTAACAAAAAACCAGCGATAGTATTTTCTCCACACCAAGATGACGAAACTATAGGTTGTGGGGGAATGATTGCTCTAAAGCGTTCGTTAGGAATACCAGTTAAAGTGGTATTTCTGACAGATGGGCGTTACGGCAGCAAACCAGATTGGGTGCTTCAGGAGAATGTGATTCAATACCGCCAACAAGAAGCTCATAAAGCTCTCGACGCTTTAGGAGTCGAACCTTCTCAAGCGGAATTTCTGAATCAAACAGATGGTTCTTTAGCTCATTTGTCTTCGGAGAAACAAAACTTATTAATTGCTCAATTAGTTGAAATCCTTCAAACTTTTAAACCCCAGGAAGTTTACGTTCCACATCGCCAGGATGGACATCCAGACCATGAAGCCACTTATTATTTAGTACAGAGCGCGATTGAAAAATCAAAAATGCAGATAGAACTTTTGCAATATCCAATTTGGATGATGTGGCGAAATCCTCTATCTTCTCATCAATATTTTCATAAAAATGTTAGTGCTTACCGATTATCTATAGGTAACTTTAAACATAAAAAGCGTCAAGCAATTGCAGCTTATAAATCTCAAACGCCTAATTTACCTGCGAGCTTTAAGCAAGCAATCTATTCATCTTACGAAATGTTTTTTAAAAATTAAAGTTACTTGTTAAAAGTCAAATAATAATGTCAAGCATTCACATAAAAATATCGGCTATTTAAATATTGCTTACAGCCTAACTGTAATTTAATAGGGAAAAAAATGAAAATTGCCTTAGTTCATGATTATTTAACTCAACGAGGAGGCGCAGAAAGAGTATTTGAGTTACTTTGTAAACGTTTTCCTCAAGCAGATATTTTTACATCTTTGTATGATGCCCAGAAAACCATTGATTTAGGTGAAAGAATAGTCAATACCACTTATTTACAACAGGTTCCTGGCGCGGCCAAATACTTTCGGTTAATGGCTCCGTTTTATTTTCCCGCTTTTCGTGCTTTAGACTTGCAAGAATATGATTTAATTATCAGTAGTAGCACTAGTTTTGCGAAAGCTGTACGCAAAAGTCCAAAGGCACGGCATGTTTGCTTTTGTCATAATGTTACCCGCTTTCTATGGGATACTGAGACTTATCTAAGAGAATATGCGGATTACCAGTATTTTGCTCCATTGATTGAAAGAGTGTTTCAATTGATGAGAAATGTTGACTTAAACTACGCACAAGAGCCAGACCTGTATATTGCAAATTCTAGCGTTGTCGCCCGTCGTATAAAAAAGACTTACGGGAAAAAAGCTATAGTTATTAACTATCCAATTGATACCAGTAAGTTTATATATTCAAATTCAAAAGACGACTATTTTCTTGCATCAGCAAGGATGATAGGTTACAAACGACTTGATATAATAGTGGAGGCTTTTAACTGGCTGGGATGGCAACTGAAAATATCAGGTGACGGCCCAGAGAGAGAACGCCTACAATCAAAAGCTTTGAAAAATATCGAATTTGTGGGTCACGTATCCGATTTGGAACGTACTCAATTATTTGCTAAAGCAAAATCTGTAATAGTGGCAGCCTTAGAAGACTATGGGTTAGTTCCGGTAGAAGCAAACGCTAGTGGAACTCCGGTAGTCGCCTTTGGAGCAGGAGGAGTTTTGGATACTCAGGTGCCTGGAAAAACAGGAGTGTTTTTCAAGAGACAAACACCAGATTCTCTACAAACTGCCTTATTAGAAGCCAGGGAAATCTACTGGAATTATGAAAACATCCGCAATCATGCTGTAGCGAATTTTTCGGAAGAAGCATTTTTTAGTAAGGTTGAGCAAGTCATCGACCAAACTAGTAGCTCACAGCGATCGCAGTCCCTGATTTGTTAGCTAAGGAAATTAAAAACGTGATGCAAACCAGTCTAAGTCCCCATGTCAATCCAGCTGCTGATTCAGAACCGGGTTACGGGCAGCTGTTTGCGGTATTAATTCGGCGATTTCCTTGGTTCTTGATAGTGTTTTTGGCTTCAGTAGGTGCGGGTTACTATGTCTATCGAAAAACTCCGCCTACTTTTAAAAGTTCAATGGAACTGTTGGTAGAACCAAATTATCAAGGAAAAGCACAAGGAACGGGACTAGAAAATCAGTTTACTGAGACTAACGTGGAGATAGATACCGCAACCCAATTGAACTTAATGGGTAGCTCTTCACTTATAAAACAAGCTGTTGAAAAACTTAAGCCCGAATACCCGCAAATTACTGTAAAAGAGATAAAAGGCGCTTTGTCCTTAAAGCAATTAAGGTCAAAAGATGATAACGTTGCAACTAAAATCTTTCAAGTAGAGTATACAGATACAGACCCTTTGAAGACTCAAAGAGTATTGGAATCTATACGCGAAGTTTATCTCGACTATAACAAAGAGCAGCAGAAGAAACGTTTAAGAAACGGTCTTAGAGTCATTAGGGAACAGAAAAAAAAGGTTACCGAAGATTTAAACCAAGCTGAAGCACAGTTATTGAGGTTTCGTAAATCTCAGAATTTGACAGACCCCCAAACACAAGCTCAAGCTTATGAAACTGCTTTAAATAACATTCAACAGGAACGACGCACAACTCACAATCAATATAAAGAAGCTCAAGCACGTCTAGATTCATTACAAAAGCAATTAAAACGTACTCCTCAAAAAGCACTCGTTTCTTCTCGCTTGAGTCAGTCAAGTCGCTACCAATCCTTGCTCAATGAAATTCAAAAAACTGAATTAGCGATTGCTCAAGCAAATTTACGTTTTACAGCAAACCACCCCGACGTTTTAAAACTAAAAGAACAGCTAGCAGAACAAAAGCAGTTGCTAAAACAAGAAGTAGGAAGGGCTTTGGGAGGAAGTAACATCGATGCAAGTAGCGTCAATACTGGCGAATTGCTCAGTCAAGGACAGCTTTCTCAAACAGACCTCAACCTTGCTAGTAACTTAGTCGAAACCCAAACAAATCTGTTTGCTTTAGCTGCACGAGACCAAAGTTTGGCACAGAAAGAACAGCAGCTACGGGAAGACTTGAAAAAATTTCCTACTTTGTTAGCTCAGTACAGTCGGTTGCAGCCCCAGGTACAGCGCAGCCGCGATCGCTTGCAGGAACTCCTAAAAGCAGAGCAAGAATTAGAGCAAGAACTAGACAAAGGCGGATTTAACTGGGAAGTAGTCGAAGAACCCCAAGAAGGAGATCGTTTAGGTCCTAACTTGCAACAAAACCTGATGTTAGGTGGAGTAGTTGGTTTAATGTTGGGAGGAATAGCGGCTTTTGCTCGGGAAGCAGGGGATGATGCAGTTCGCACTACCGCTGAATTAGAAAAACAAGTTGCCATCCCACTCTTGGGAACCACTCCTAAATTACCCACTGCAAAATCTAAAGATTCGGTATTTAAACTACCTTTTGGAAAACCAGAAGTTCTTGCTCCTTGGACGATTCAGGTTTTACAATCGCCACCGCGCTGGGAATCTCTTGACCTAATTTACAAAAATATAGAATTACTCAATTCTGTTTCAGCCTTTAAATCTTTAATGATAACTTCGGCATTGCCCGATGAAGGTAAATCAGCTTTGGCTTTAGGTTTAGCCATGAGTGCTGCGAGATTACATAAAAAGGTACTACTAATTGATGCGAATTTACGCGACCCCAGCGTACACAAGCATCTCAATCTTCCTAACGATCAAGGACTTTCAACTCTGCTAACGAGCGACGTAGCTTTACCGAACCAGATAACCCTTCAATCCTCTGGGTCATCTTATATAGATATTTTGACAGCAGGGCCAGTTCCAGAAGATCCTGCAAATCTATTAAGCTCGCCTCGAATGGAAGAATTAATGAGCGCATTTGAAGAAAACTACGATTTGGTTATTCTAGATGCTTCAGCAGTTCTGGGCTTGGTAGACGCTTTGCTTACCGCATCAAATTGTCGTGGTGTAATCATGGTGGCAAGTATTGGAGGAGTAACTCGCACCCAACTAGCACAAGCTACAGCGATGCTGGGTAAATTAAATTTACTTGGGGTTGTTGCAAATGGAGTCTCAAAAACTGGCTATAGCTATGTTCCCAATGTCAAGCAACAGCAATTAGCTTTGAAAGGAGCGGTAGAAGAATAGATATTCAATTAATTTAAATCTAGTACTTCACCACCGTTCTTTAATTCTATAAATAGGACTTCTGCTATTAGCTCGGGGTTTTACCCCGAGCTGCTGTGCGTTAAACAAGGCTTACCAAAATATCGTGGAAGGATGAAAGCCCTTTTCCCTTTTATGCGAATCTTGATAGGTTAAAAAGTTCTGTAAAAAAACCGCAGGGGGCGCAGAGGGTACACAGAAAGAGAATATACAGAATTAGTCCTTTTCCCCTCTCCTTCAGCCAGGAGAGGGGTGCGCGTCAGCGCGGGGTGAGGTTTCGGGTGTATTACACTCAACCGAAAACTGCGATAGCAGTCTGTCCCGTTAGTTTTGAACCGTTTTCACCTCCGTATGCCATCTATTGGCGAGTCACCGCCCAAATATGAACGATTAGGAAAACTTTTGACATTCTCACATCTGGAAGACGCGAAAACATACAGTCTTTCCGTTGTGGAGAAATTAGATTTTTATATTAATAAACCCTTTCCAAGACTTTGGAGAAGGTTCTTTTAAAAGATTCTACGGAAATACACGGATAAACTTTCAAATGTTCTGCTGTTAGTGCCGAAACATCGATCGGGGAACGCCACATGCCGCAGGCTCCGTCATTTCACGGTGGAGTAACGGTGACTTTACTAAGTTTTGCTAAGAAATCTATCGAGCTTTTATTTATAGTTTTATTAAACCTAAACGATGTTTCAAGAGATATATATAAAGTTTACGTAAATTCCCATGTATATTTAGTTTTTTAGTTAAAAAAAATCTGATAAATATAAAAGTTGATTAAATCCTCAAAAAAAATTATGTTACAATCACTTAGAATTCCATAGGAATCTACTTATTAAGTATTACGCAAATATAATTCATCGTACCTTAATAATTAGTAGAATAAAGCAGTTAATATTTGAAGAATAAATAAAGAATTCATTTTAGCTTACGTTATTTCTAGCGTTTCCTATATCCTATTTATTGAATACCGTTGCAAAAAGAAAAAGCAATAGTGAAGTAAGGGAGATTTATCTACAGTCTCGCGTCTTCTCTCAACATACATCTTCAAAAATATAAATGAAAAGTATGCAATTGCCGTGACGGGGCTTTCCTAAGAGAATTATTTGCCTACATTAGTTCCCATTATTGGAAATCAAGCCAAAAATTACGGATATCATAGGTATTTTTCCACGTTCTATATAAGACAAGCTGTCTACCACTCTATTAGCTGAAATTAATATGAAAACCTCAATAGTTCCTACTTTAAACGATAGCTGTAGTGTAGCCGAACCTAATAGCTCTACTTACTGCACCCTTCAATGGCGACGCAATCAATTATTAGTAAAAGCTGTAGGTACGGTAAAACAGCCTCATATGCCCTTATTAGATAATTATGAAACTTTAAGGGAGTGCTTAGAGCATTCTTCTGTAAAGCTAGTTCGTATAGATCCGAAGTTAGGAGAAGAAAAAGTAAAGCTGTGGGCAAACGCTGCCACAAGTGCTTCTAAAGCGATTTATTTACGTATCGGCGCAGTTAGCAAATCAAAATACAGTAGCGATTCGTTATGGTGGCTCAAGCGTGCAAGTGAGTGGGCGATCGCCAATGTGATTTTGCTTTCAATCAGCCCGCTAATGCTACTATTAGCAATATTAATGAAAATTGAGACTCAAGCATCATTGTTTGAACGTTCTTGGTATGTTGGCGAAAGAGGTAGGTTATTTCAATTAATCAAATTTCGTACAACTGTAAAGGCAACCGAACAAAAAACTACACAGCTTGGAAATTGGATGTTGAAGTACGGTTTAAACAATTTGCCGCAGTTATTAAATGTAATTCGTGGCGAAATGGGTTTGTTTGGTTCCCGCTGCTGGACTTTAGAAGATGCTGTTAAGTTAACTCCAGAAACACAGAAACAATTAAGTAATTTACCGGGAATGATGAATTCTTGGGAAGTAGAAACAGAAGAATCAAATATATTACATTTAGATAGTCAAATATCGTAGTTAATGTGCTGCGCTCCTGCTTTCAAGATAAAAACTAATAATTTGAACTGCCAGCACTTTTAAGAGCTATATTTACCTCTCGTGTTGGCACTACCCTCACATTAGTTTGATGACAAAACAATTGTTATTGGAATTTTTAGCTATATCTGGGCAATTTATAAAATAAGCAAGAATTAATTATTAGCCAAAATTAACGTTTAATTTTCTCTGACTCAAATAATTAAAAAAATATATATGCATTCAAAAATATATCAGCCACTAGGCAATTTGTTCAAAGCTACCAAATTTTGGCAAAATAACTATTTGGTACTGCGAGAATTTAAGTATTTTCGGAAAATTACCGTATTTGCTTTGGTTTTTTCGATATTAGCAGCCGCTTTTGAAGGATTCAGCATTGGTTTTCTGCTAACTTTTTTACAAAGTATGACAGCTGGAGCCGACGCAGAACCGATACAGACTGGTGTGGCTTGGTTTGACATCTGGATATTAGGAATTAAAACTTCTGCAACAAGTCGCTTATATAGAATATCAATACTAATTTTATTAAGTACTTGGTTGCGTTCTGCATTCAATTACTTTAGTTCAATCTATACAGAATCGGCACAGTTGCATCTAGCGGATCGTTTGCGTAAACGGATGTTTGAACATTTACAAGCATTACCGCTGAGCTATTTTGTTAAAACTCGTTCTGGGGAACTGATAAATACAATTACCACCGAAATTGAAAGATTGAAGCAAGGGTTCGGTGGTGCTGCCTTCGTAATCACTAGAGGTATGGCAGTTACGGTTTATTTTCTCTCGATGTTTGTCATATCTTGGGAACTTTCATTGATTTCTGTATTGTTGTTTATACTGCTCGGTGTTGGGCTTTCAACGCTTAATGCTCGCGTTCGAGAATCAAGCTTTGGAATTTCTAACGCCAACGGACTTTTTCATTCAACAGCAACGGAGTTTATTAATGGTATTCGGACAGTTCATGCATCGGGTACGCAAGATTTTGAGCGCCAGCGTTTTTATAAAGTTAGCAGCAATTTACTTAATGCTTCGGTAAAAGTTGCCAGAGCTTGGACTTTGGTTAAACCAATAGCTGAAGCTATTGCAACTACCGTTCTTATCGGTTTAATTATTCTTTCGTTTGCTAAATTTACTTTACCAGTAGCATCTCTATTAACATTTTTCTTTGTTCTGATTCGTGTTGTACCAGCAATTCAGGATATCAATGGCACAATAGCCTTTCTCAGTACTTTGAACGGTTCTTTGGATAATGTCAAGAATTTATTAGAAAGTAATCATCAAGCTTACTTTCAAAATGGTTCCGTCGAATTTAAGCAGTTGCAGCGCTCTATTGACATAGTATCTGTTGATTTCGGATACGAACCAACCGATTTAGTGTTGCATAACATTACTCTTACTATTGAGAAAGGAAAAACAACAGCTTTAGTGGGGGCATCAGGGGCAGGAAAAACAACTTTAGCAGATTTGATTCCTCGATTTTACGATCCAACACAAGGACATATTTATGTCGATGGAGTCGATTTGAAAGAGCTTGACATTTATTCGCTGCGAAAAAACATGGCCGTAGTCAGTCAAGATACCTTTATCTTTAATACTTCAGTTTGGAATAACATTGCTTACGGTACTCTCAATGCAACTGAAGCAGAAATTAGAGAAGCTGCTCGACTTGCTAATGCTTTAGATTTCATCGAAGATATGCCTCAAGGCTTTGACACTCAACTTGGCGATCGCGGAGTTCGATTATCTGGGGGGCAGAGGCAGCGAATAGCTATAGCCCGTGCATTACTTCGCGATCCTCAAATTTTGATTCTGGATGAAGCGACAAGTGCTTTGGATTCTGTATCCGAACGTTTGATTCAAGAATCATTAGAAAAACTTTCTGTAGGTAGAACAGTAATTGCTATAGCTCATAGACTTTCTACAATTGCTAAAGCCGATAAAGTAGTTGTGTTGGAGGGAGGATATATTGTAGAGCAAGGGAAATATCAAGACTTACTGCAACAACGAGGTAAGTTATGGAAATATCATCAAATGCAGAATGAAGTTGGACAAGCAAGTTAGTAAGTGCATCACTGAACTATAAGTATGATTTTTTGGGCTTGTCAACGGCAAGCCTTATTTTTTATTTACAAAATTGTCTGCGTTCTTTAACAAAAAACTATATGATGCTCGGTACAATTTTATAGTTTCTATGGAGATTGATAGTAGGTAATAAGCAATTGATAATACCGCAATAACAAAATTATCCTGTGTGTGGGTTATATATAGCAATCCTAATAAACCCGGTTTGTCTGAAAAACCGGGTTTCTCAAATCTCGTAAGTGGTTTGGGGATACTGTGGTGGACGCTTGCCGCACTTGAGATTAATGGTTGAGATGAATTTTTAATTACTACAGTCAAATTTAGATTACACAAAAGTGTATTGTCGCCACTTAAGCTGACTGTGTATAATCTTGATTGCTTTATTACAATAATTACTTCACGCCTATATTTAGCTACTTCACTGAGAAAAATTAAGAAGTAGCTATTTATAGTTTTTTTAAATTTATATTAATAATGACATTGCCAATATCATTAGCTTGAAAAATATATTGTGATTTTATGACTTAATTAAATGTCAACTATAATTCTGTATTCCTTTTATTTGGGGCATATATTTGTAATTACCGAACCGTTTTTTGAAGCTTTCATAAAGAAGATTATCTATAAGATTTTAATTCCAAAAAATCACGCAAAACCTCTCGCCTAATATATATATATTTTGATATAACCTATTGAAAAGATACACACAGCAGTTATCCACAAATAACTTTCTTAGCATCTACGAGTATGAGTATTAAATACTACTCGTAAGCAACAAATTACTTAGCTTAGCTGAAAATATAGTTATTCATATTTTTAGATTTCTATTGCCATAGATAATCTTTATTAAGAACGAACTAATTACAGTTATAACTAGCTAAACATAAACAAAATCTAGAAAATATAATACCTGCTTCCGATAGAAAGATATCATTTACAACGTAGGAGCTATGAATCATTTACATCCTTATCGCCCAAGTATTTTACCGATTCAGCAAGACGTAGAGCGTCCACTGTGGTCTGTAATGATTCCTACCTATAATTGCGCTGAATATTTACGGTATACACTGAAGAGTGTCTTGGCGCAAGATCCAGGTCCACAGAAGATGCAAATTGTAGTTATTGATAATAACTCTACAGAAGACGATCCAAAGGCGGTTGTAGAAGAATTAGGCGCTGGTCGTGTAGAATTTTACCAGCAGCTAAGTAATGTAGGCTTAATGAATAATTTTCAAACCTGCTTTGAATTATCGCGGGGAAAGTTAATTCATCTACTTTGTAGTGACGATTGTGTTAGAGAGGGGTTTTATGAAAAAATGGCGCAACCTTTCGAGGAACATCCAGAAGTTGGCGCTGCTTTTTGTCGCAGTATCTTGATTGACGATCGCAATCAGTGGAAAGGTTTATCGGATTTTGAAATGCCTCATAGCGGTATTTTACCTAAAAGCTGGCTGCACAGAATTGCCGAACTTTGCTGTATTTCCGTACCTTCGGTGGCAGTAGTGCGACGTGAAGTTTATGAAAATTTGGGAGGATTCGATAGACGCTGCGGTATCAGTGCGGATTGGGAGATGTGGGTGAGAATATTTGCCCATTATCCAATGTGGTTTGAAGCTGAACCTTTAGCGATGTGGCGAGTGCATTTACAATCTGCTAACAACGTTAACGTTAAAAGTGATGTTTTTATTCAGGAAAATTATAATACGGTAGAAACTATTTTGAAGTCTTATATTCCTGAAACAGAAGCAAATAAACTTGCTCAAACCACAAAACAAAATTGTGCATTTCTGGCTTTAGAATCGGCAGATACTTTAATCAAAAAAGGCGATATACCGAAAGGGATGCTGCAAATAAAAACAGCGTTAAGTTACAGCAAATCTCCAAAAGTAGTTAAGTCGGCAAGTCGGATAATTTTGTGGAATAGAACGATTAGTATTTTGAAAAAAATGGTAAAATCTGGCGAATATAGAAAAACTCTCTAAATATGAATATATGGCAATAACTAATCAAATAAATCAACCTTTAGTTAGTATTATAACTCCTACTTACAATCGTCCTGAATATTTAAAAGTAGCGCTGTCAAGTGCCGTTAGGCAAACATATCAGAATATCGAAATTATTGTTTCTGATAATTGCAGTCCTCAGAATCCCGAGTCAATCATCGAGTCTTTTGAAGATTCGAGAATTCGCTTTTTTCGCAATCAAAGCAATCTAGGAATGTTTGCGAATACAATGAATGCTTTCAAAAAGGCGCGTGGTAAATATGTTGCTTGCCTGCTTGATGATGATATATGGGAAGAAGACTTTTTAGCTAAACTCGTACCTGCATTGGAAGAAAATGCCGATTTAGCTTTGGCTTTTTGCGACCATTATGTTGTGAAAGCAGACGGTACGATTAATGTGGCTGCGACTCAGAAATGTTCGGATTTTTATAAACGTACAAATTTAAAAGAAGGTACTTATCAACCTTTTTATAAATTGAGCTTGGTAGATAGGGCTGTTTCTAGTGCGACTGCGGCTTTAATTCGTAAAGAAATTATCGATTGGGATAGCATTCCTCAAGAAGTCGGAGGCTCTTGGGATATCTATTTGAATTATTTGTGTTGTCGTTCTGGTTTGGGAGCATATTATTATCCTGCAAAATTAACTCGATATCGAGAACACGAACAAACAGAAACCATGCAAAGTGGTAGACGTAATTTCCAAGCGAAAATTCGTAAAGCCAAAGCTGACTTGTTTTGCTACGAGCAATTCATGCAAGACGAGCAACTAAAAGAACTTTATCCTTACTTTCAAAAAAAATGGGGTGAGGTAAGCACGAATTTAGGAATCGGCTTGATGCGGGGTGAAAATTTAAGGGAAGCTCGTATTCGCTTTTGGGATTCATTAAAGAAACACTTTAGTTTGCGGACAATTGCCGCACTCATATTGAGCTTTACTCCACCTAAAATTGCAGCCAAATTCTAGCTGTCATCTACAAAAAATATGTTTTGTAATCAATTTATTCTCGTTCTTTCAAGATTAAACAAGGTATTATCATATGCGAATCGCTGCTTGTATTACAACTAGAAATCGTTCCCAGCAACTCGATGATTGTTTAAAAGCTTTGTGGAATTCTACAGTTAAACCGTATTCTGTGGTTGTTTCTGATGATTCGCAGGATATTGAAGTACAGCAAGCCAATCAAGAAGTTGTTAAAAAATATCCAGGAACAACTTATATTACTGGTCCTAAACGCGGTGTTTGCGCCAATCGCAATAATGCAGTCAATGCAACTTCGGCTTTAGAAACGGATTTTGTTGCTTTTGTTGATGATGATATTTGTGTCGAACCTGATTTTATTGCAAATGCTGTAAATAGATATTCTCAAGTCCCAAGCGAACAAAGAAAACATACTATTCTTACCGGTGCTAGTACTAGTACTCAAGGAGAAAGACTGCTACCTTCTAAACTTTCTTTCCGAGGATATTTCTGCGCTACCGAAGGTACCCCGGAAACCGTAGTAATTCATGCTGCATTATTTCCCAGACAGTTTTTCTCTCAAGAACAATGGGATGAAGACATCTTTTTTGGTTATGAAGATGCCGAACTGTGTTTGCGAGCGATTAAGCACGGTTACAAAATCGTATCTTGCCCCGAGTTGCAGGTAAATGTAAAAAGCACCGAGAGCGTGCTTGATGCACCTGGTATCGGCGGAGTCAGTAATTATGAACTGCATATAGAAGCAGCTAGACTATATATCGGTATTAAAAGATATAAAGACTTATTTCCTAATCCGATTAAACTGCTGATATTTTTAACTATATATTTCGTTCATATGAGCGGATATTTATTAAAGCGAGGAGCTATCCAAGCTTGGCCGGAAATTATTCGCCGCTCTCGGATTAATCTATTGTGGCAGCAGAAAAATATTGCTCCCACCGAAGCAGTTTCTTCTGCGATTGTTTCTTAATTGTATTTTTTTATATACCTTTTGATAGCAGGCTGATAGTATCGTGAAGCTTTGCATTGTTAGTCACAGTTTGGTTAAAGGTGATGGTCAGGGAAGGGTTAACTATGAAGTTGCTTGCGAAGCAATTCGTCGCGGGCATCATGTAACCGTATTAGCAAGCGAACTTGCTCCAGATTTAGAAAAACATCATCACATTCATTGGGTTCCTATTTCTGTAAAAGGTTTATCCACAGAATTAATCCGGAACATTATGTTTGCTTTTAAAAGCACTAATTGGCTGAAAAAACATCACAATCAATGCGATTTAATTAAAGCAAATGGTGCTATCACCTGGGCAAATTCAGATGTAAATGCAGTACATTTTGTTCACAATTCTTGGTTAAAGTTTTCGACCTTAGAAGCTAGCCCTTCTGCAAATAAAACTACTTTTAATCCGCGTCTTTATTTATATAAATTTTATCAGTGGCTGTATACCAAGCTCAACGCACGTTGGGAAAAACAAGCTTTCGATAATACCAAAAAAGTAGTTGCAGTTTCCGAAAAAGTAGCTGAAGATTTGCGAGAAATCGGCGTACCCGAACAGGCAATTCAAGTCATTAGTAATGGGGTAGATATCGAAGAATTTTCGCCCCTAAATGCAGGCGATCGCCAGACATGGAATTTACCTAACGGTGTTCCCTTAGCAATGTTTGCTGGAGACATCAGAATAGCTCGCAAAAATTTAGATACGGTGCTACACGCATTACTAGAAGTTCCGAATTTGCATTTAGCGGTGGTAGGTGTAACTGATGGTAGTCCCTACCCGCAATTAGCGAAATCTTTGGGATTAAGCGACAGAGTGCATTTTTTGGGATTTCGACGAGATATTCCGGCTTTAATGAAAGTTGTCGATTTCTTTGTATTTCCTTCACGCTACGAGCCTTTCGGTTTGGTAGTTATAGAAGCAATGGCAACGGGGCTACCTGTAATTACCGCAAGCTGTACCGGTTCTGCTCCCTTGATTACTCCAGAAGCTGGGATAGTCTTGCCAGATCCAGACGATAGAAGCGCTTTAGCACAAGCAATGCAAAAATTAAGCGAAAACCCAGATTTAAGAACCAAAATGGGCCGCAATGCTAGAGAAATCGCTCTACAACATACCTGGAAGGATATGGCACAAAAATATGTCGATTTATTTGAGGAGATGAAGTAATGTCTATCGCGGTTATTATACCAACTTACCGACGCAGCCAGGACTTGGCTCGCTGCTTAAAAGCGTTGCAAAATCAAACTCGACTGGCGGATGAGGTGATAGTGGTAGTCCGCGATACGGATACTGAAACTTGGTCATTTCTTCAAGCCTTTGACTCTAAAAATTTACCATTACGTACTGCCACAGTAACTATAACCGGAGTGGTTGCAGCCATGAATGCTGGGCTTAATGCTGCTGATTCAGATATTGTTGCTTTTACAGATGATGATGCGGCAGCTCATCCCGATTGGTTGGCACGTTTGGGAAGTCATTATCTGGCAGACGAACTTGTCGGTGGAGTTGGTGGACGGGATTGGGTTTATCACGGTACGAATTTAGAAGATGGGAATTCGGGAACAGTCGGACAAGTTAGCTGGTTTGGTAGAGTCATCGGCAACCATCATATAGGTGCTGGTGATGCGCGGGAAGTTGACGTACTCAAAGGAGTAAACATGAGCTTTCGCCGCGCTGCCATCCAAGGCTGGCACTTTGACGAACGAATGAAAGGTACTGGCGCTCAAGTTCATTTTGAATTAGCTTTTTCTTTAAAATTAAAGCGGGCTGGTTGGAAGTTAATTTACGATCCGCAAGTAGCGGTTAACCATTATCCGGCAAAGCGTTTTGATGAAGATCGACGCAACAGTTTTAATCAAACTGCCTTTGCGAATGCCGTACACAACGAAACTGTAGCTTTATTAGAATACTTTTCACCATTGCAAAAATTAGCATTTTTATTTTGGGCTATGGCAGTGGGAACCCGTGAAGCAATGGGTTTAATCCAATGGCTAAGATTTATTCCCTCAGAAGGTTTATTAGCCAGTAAAAAGCTACTAGCGTCTTGGTACGGACGTTGGCAAGGGTTGCAAACAGTTATCAGTGAGCAGTGAGCAGTTATCAACAAATATGGTGAGATAACGAGATTACCAATTCCCAATTACCAATTACCAATTACCAATCCCCTAACTTAAAAAAGCAGTGAACCATAGTTTAAACACAACTGGAAAAAAAAGATTCTCTTTTGGTTTAGAGCCTCCCTTGGGTTGGACGGCGATTCTGGCATTCGTATTTTTTACGGCAGTATGTATATTTGGGGGTGCTACGGCTATCCTGCGAAATGGTTACATTGCTGTTTCTTTTGCGGTGGGTGCTTTTCTCTACTTTAAATATCCTATTCTATACATTGGTTTTACGTGGTGGCTGTGGTTTCTTACGCCATTTGTGACTCGTATAGTTGACTGGAAAAGTGGTTTTGACCCCAGCCGTTTGATGCTTGTATCGCAATACGTAGTAACTTTGTTAACTTTGCATACGGCGTTAATATATATTCCTAAATCCTTAAAGCAAGGTGGTTTACCTTTTGTGATGGCATTTTTGGGGGTTTTCTATGGTGGGTTAATCGGACTGATTAAAACTTCACCGTTTACTGCGGCTAGGGGACTTTTTGACTGGCTACCTCCGATTGCTTTTGCTTTCTTTTTGTTTATCAAATGGCGAGAATATCCTCAGTACCGACAGGTGCTTCAGCGCACTTTCATTTGGGGTGTGTTAGTAATGGGGGCTTATGGTATTTGGCAGTTTATAGTAGCTCCTGAATGGGATGTATTCTGGCTGGTAGAAACCGAACTTAAAAGTATGGGCGATCCAGAGCCTTTAGGATTGCGCGTCTGGAGTACAATGGCTTCTCCCGCTCCTTTCGCGGGTGTAATGCTAGCGGGTTTGTTGCTTTTACTTACTCACACTCACTATTTAAATATTCCTGCGACTGCTGCGGGTTATTTGTCATTTTTGCTGACATCAGTACGTACTTTGTGGGGTGCTTGGTTGGTAGGATTGGTAACTTTGTTTGGTTCCCTTAAAGCACGCTCTCAAATGCGGTTGATGGTGGTTGTTTTTATGATGGTGCTTTGTATTGCTCCTTTAACAACTATTGAGCCATTTTCGGAAACGATTACGAATCGCTTTGAAACTTTTACCGAATTGGATAAAGACGATAGCGCTCAGGTTAGGCAAAAAATTTATGAGGAAGGTTTAAATAAAGCTCTTACCAATGGTTTGGGAAATGGGGTAGGAAATACATTTACTGTTAACGAACAAGGAGTTTTAGAGCCGATTGTAATTGACAGTGGATTTCTCGATACTTTTTTTACATTAGGTTGGTTTGGAGCAGTATTTTATTTAGGTGGAATGCTGCTGCTGGTTTATCAGGTATTTCAATTTACTGAATCTCGTTTTGATTCTTTTATGGCTGCTTCGCGGGGTATTGGTATCGCGATGATTTCGACTTTGGCTGGTAATAGCGGCATGTTGGGAGTTGCTGGTATGGTGCTGTGGGGTTTCTTAGCTATGGCTTTAGCTGGACATAATTATCACGTACACGAGCAGAATCGGTTTAAGGGTTAGGAGTTGTAATTGTAGGTTGGGTTAAAGGCGCAGGTACCATTTATGGTTTACGAAAAGTGTTTTTGTGCCGTAACCCAACATCAGTTTAGAAGTTAGGAGTTAGGAATTTAAATTTTTAACTAATCGTGCTTATTACTTTTTTATAAGCAGAAAATTAAGGAATTAAAAAACCCTTATAGAGCGCGGAGGGCGCAGAGAAAAGAGGTTTTGAGAGATAGTAGGTTGGGTTAAAGGCGCAGGTACCATTTATGGTTTATGATAACTGTTTTTGCGTATAGTTATTTATTGTTGATTGATAATTCATAATAGGTAATAGGGAACAGAAAAAGCAATATATCCAAAAATATATAAAAACCAAGATTAATTTTAACTAAACTAATAAAAACATTTTTAAATCATACTTGTAATTTCTAACTACTAATTTCTAACTACTAACTCCTAACTATTTAAAACTACCCGATAAATTTCCGCCAGGTTAAATTACCTACAATACCATCGGCATACAAACCATTTGCTCTTTGAAACTGTTGAATTGCAGCTTCTGTAAATAATCCATAGATACCGTCAGCTTCTGCACCTACACGGTATTGTAAATATTTCGTCACTATACCACCAGCATGATTTTTTCTAATTACTGGTTTTGCTAATACTTGATTGATTGCTCCCCATGTAGTATCCCCACCAATACCGGTTTGTTGAATACCAACTATTTCCTGAAACTTCTTGATTGCGGATATTGTTGCCGGTCCGATTTCGTTATCTTCATCTAAAGGTTTACCGCTGTAATCTGTCATTCTTAAACGGTTCAAAGCTTTTTGCAATCTGATTACAGAAACATCGGGGTTTGATGTTTCATCGGGTACGGAGATAACAGGAGAAGAGGGTAATTTACCAGTTAATCCTTTAACAATAGCGTTTGCCATTGATTCAGACTTAAATAGCTTCATGTCTTTTGCTGAATCAAGAAAGCAGCATTCAACCAAAATTGCAGGCATATTTGTATTTTTCAGAACAAATAAGTGGGAACCATTTTTAACACCGCGATTAAAAAATCCCATTTTCAGAATTTCATCTAATACCGGTTTAGCAATTTTCTTACCAGTGTCGCTGGCTGCAAATATTTCTGTTCCGTTCGCAAATCCGTTAAAGGCGTTAAAATGTACGGAAACAAAAATGTCAACTTTGCTGCTATTTGCTTTTGCACATCTTTGACGCAATGAGTCGCCAACAGAATTAGATTTTGCTGGTTTACAATTTACAACTTGATGCCCTAAATCTTTTAGTTTACCGATTACTCTATTTCCGACATCAAAAGTTAAATTATCTTCGTATTTAATCCCGTTTGCTCCGGTGTCGGGAGGAGAGTTATGTCCAATATCTATACCAAATCTCATATAGTTACCTGAAATATTAAACATTACTTTTAAAACATTGAATATAGTAGTTGTCAAGATAATTAGATTACATGGTTTTTTTTCTTTAAGTTAAAATATTGTTTTTTAAAAATGTATTTATGTAGTTATTAAAAATACTATTAACCGATTTTAATTCCAAAATTTTAATTATATTCAAATAACAACGAAGTATAATTGCTTTCTGTAAATTTATTCTTATACTTCTCATGAGAAAATTCAGCTATCTTCAAATTTTTATTTAATTTTTTGAAAAGAAGAAATCGCTCTGTTAAGAGGTAATTTTATAGAAGTTACTAGACTAGCCAGATTTTTTCATATTTTCATCAGTCGATAGTGCCTAACTTCGCTAAAGTTGTAGAATAAAGCATTTTGTAGTTTTCGGATATGAAGCGCATCGTCTTGATTGCAGGGTTTGAGTCTTTTAACGCTGGTTTGTATCGCCAAGCCGCCAATATTGCTGTATCTCGCTGTAGTGATTTGGATATTCGGGTATTTAGCGATCGCGATATTAATAGCAAACAAGCTGAGGTGGAAACTGCACTTCAAGACGCTGATGTGTTTTTTGGTAGTTTGCTATTCGACTACGATCAAGTTTTATGGTTAAGGGAACGTGTGAGTGATATTCCCATTCGGTTGGTGTTTGAATCGGCTTTGGAGTTGATGAGTTGCAACAAAATTGGGGATTTTGCAATTGGCGATAAGCCCAAAGGAATGCCCAAGCCTGTAAAATTTATTTTAGATAAGTTCGGCAACGGACGCGAAGAAGATAAACTTGCTGGCTATATTAGCTTTTTAAAAATTGGTCCCAAACTATTAAAATTCGTACCGGTACAGAAGGTTCAAGATTTACGCAACTGGCTAATTATTTACGGTTATTGGAATGCTGGTGGTTCCGAAAATGTCGCTTCTTTATTTTGGACGCTAGCAGAAAAATACTTAGATTTAAAAGTCGGCGATATTCCCGCACCTTTAGAAACTCCAAATATGGGATTGCTTCATCCCGATTATCAGGGTTATTTTGAATCTCCAAAGGAATATTTGGAATGGTATGAGAAACGGAAGATCCCCCCTAGCCCCCCTTATGAAAGGGGGGAACAAAGCCCCGATGGTTTAGAAGTTACTGCTTATAAACAAGAGCAAGAAAGCCCCCCTTCTCAAGGGGGGTTGGGGGGATCTAAAACCCGAAATGTAATAATCGGAATTCTTTTATATAGAAAACACGTCATCACCAAACAACCATACATTCCTCAGTTAATTAAACGCTTTGAAGAAGCTGGTTTAATCCCTTTACCGATATTCATAAATGGTGTAGAAGGACACGTCGCCGTCCGCGATTGGATGACTACGGATTACGAAGCTCAGCAACGCGAACAAGGTAATAAGGCAACTGTTTCTCTTTCCCTGGAAGCCGTAGAAGTCGATGCAATTGTTTCTACTATCGGGTTTCCTTTGGTGGGTGGCCCCGCAGGCTCTATGGAAGCGGGAAGACAAGTAGATATTGCCAAGGGAATTCTGGCAGCTAAAAATGTACCTTATATTGTTGCCGCACCTTTGTTAATTCAAGATATTTATTCCTGGACTCGTCAGGGTATTGGCGGATTACAGAGCGTCGTTTTATACGCACTGCCGGAACTTGATGGAGCAATTGACACGGTTGCTTTGGGTGGTTTGGTAGGGGAAGATATTTATTTGGTTCCGGAAAGGGTAGAAAGGTTAATTGGTAGGGTAAAAAGTTGGGTTAATCTCCGACAAAAACCTGCTTCGGAGCGTAAAATTGCCGTTATTCTCTACGGTTTTCCACCGGGATACGGTGCAACGGGTACTGCTGCTTTGTTAAATGTACCGCGCAGTCTGCTGAATTTTTTGCAAGGTTTGAAAGAACAAGGTTACGACGTTGGGAAATTACCGGAAGATGGGGAAGAGTTGATTAGTTTGGTGAAGGAAGCGGATGAATCCTACCCCGAAAACAATGTAGAGATGTTGAATTCAACGTCTCAAAATACTGTAGATGTTAGAAAGTTGGAAAAATGGTTGGGATATCTTCAAACCAGCCGTGTCGAAAAACAGTGGAAATCGCTGACAAGTTCGGGTATAAAAACCTATGGTGATGAGTTTCACATTGGTGGTGTTCAATTAGGTAATGTTTGGATCGGTGTCCAGCCACCTTTGGGAATTCAAGGTGACCCGATGCGGTTGATGTTTGAACGAGATTTAACGCCGCATCCCCAGTATGCTGCTTATTACAAGTGGTTGCAGAATGATTTTGCAGCCGATGCTTTGGTTCATTTTGGAATGCATGGAACGGTGGAATGGTTGCCCGGTTCGCCTTTAGGAAATACTGGCTACTCTTGGTCTGATATTTTACTGGGAGATTTGCCCAATCTATATATTTATGCTGCGAATAATCCTTCGGAATCAATTTTGGCGAAGCGTCGCGGTTATGGGACATTAATTTCTCATAATGTACCGCCTTACGGACGTGCTGGTTTGTACAAAGAGTTGATGGCTCTGCGGGATTTAATCGCGGAATATCGGGAAGATCCACAAAAGAATTATGCACTCAAGGAAGGGATTTGTAAAAAGATTATTGATAGTGGTTTGGATGCCGATTGTCCGTTTACGGAAGCGAAGAAGTTGGGAATTGAGTTTACACCGGAAAATATTGGCATGTTTAGCGCTAATGTTTTTAATGATTACTTGGTAAAGCTGTACGAGTATTTGCAGGTTTTGGAAAATCGGTTGTTTTCTTCTGGGTTACATGTTTTGGGAGAAGCTCCGAATCAGGAAGAGATGAAGTCTTATTTGGATGCTTATTTTGAAGAAGAGAAGCAAGAAGAAAATAAACCGCAGAGTCACAGAGTACGCAGAGGAGAAGAAGAAGAGAGAATAAAAGATTTATTAATGCAGAGTACGGATGAGTTAAAGAATTTGTTACGGGGTTTGAATGGGGAATATATTCCACCGGCACCGGGGGGAGATTTGTTACGGGATGGTGCTGGCGTGTTACCGACGGGAAGAAATATTC
The DNA here is from genome assembly GCA_019192545.1 of Rivularia sp. MS3. Classification (GTDB taxonomy): domain Bacteria; phylum Cyanobacteriota; class Cyanobacteriia; order Cyanobacteriales; family Nostocaceae; genus Rivularia. The sequence goes on from JAHCMI010000001.1 coordinate 309,011, forward strand.
ATGCTTTAGATCCCTATAGAATGCCTTCTCCTGCTGCTTATGAAAGAGGTAGGGAAGTTGCAAGAAAGATTATTCAGCAGCATTTGCAAGACAATAAGAGCTATCCGGAGACTGTCGCTGTGATGTTGTGGGGGTTGGATGCTATCAAGACTAAGGGCGAATCTTTAGGAATTTTATTAGAATTGGTAGGAGCCGAACCCGTCAAGGAAGGTACGGGAAGGATTGTTCGTTACAAGTTAAAACCTTTATTAGAAGTTGGGCATCCCCGGATTGATGTTTTAGGAAATCTTTCGGGAATTTTCCGCGATAGTTTTGTGAATATTATTGAGTTGTTGGATGATTTGTTTCAACGGGCTGCTGATGTAGATGAACCTGTAGATAAAAATTTTATTCGTAAGCACGCTTTGGAATTAAAGCAAAAAGGTGTAGAAAATACTTCTGCAAGATTATTTTCTAACCCTGCGGGTGATTTTGGTTCTTTAGTAAATGATAGAGTTGTTGATAGTAATTGGGAATCGGGGGATGAGTTAGCCGATACCTGGCAAAGTCGCAATGTTTTTAGTTACGGCAGACAAGATAAAGGGCAAGCACGCCCGGAAGTGTTAAATCAACTTTTAGGAAGTACCAGTCAAATTGTCCAAGAAATTGATTCGGTGGAATACGGTTTAACCGATATTCAAGAATATTATGGAAATACTGGTGGTTTGAAGAAAGCTGCTGAAAAACAAGCTGGGAAGAAAGTTAAAGCTAGCTTTGTGGAAAGTTTTTCTAAGGATACTACCCCCCGCGATTTGGATGATTTATTACGGATGGAATATCGTACCAAGTTGCTAAACCCCAAATGGGCGGAAGCAATGGTAAATCAAGGTAGCGGTGGTGCCTTTGAAGTATCGCAACGCATGACAGCTTTGATTGGCTGGGGTGGTACTGCGGATTTTACTGATGAGTGGGTATACGAGCAAGCAGCAGATACTTATGCTTTGGATGCCGAAATGGCGGAAAAGCTAAGGAAAGCAAATCCAGAAGCGTTTAAAAATATTGTAGGAAGAATGTTAGAAGCCCACGGAAGAGGTTTTTGGGATGCTAGCGATGAGAAGTTGCAGAAGTTGCGAGAGTTATATGAGTTGACGGATGAGGAATTAGAAGGAGTTACGGTTTAATTGTTTTCCATATCTAAAAATTGTAGGGTGTGTTATCGCGGAGCGTAACGCACCATTCATATCAATTCCGGTTGCACCGGAATGATAAAAAAAACCGCAGCGGCCTTCGGAGCGTGACCGCTAGGTCATAAAGTGTTCGTCTTGGGGAGCCACTCTCGTGCGCGGTGAGACAAGGAAAGGGGGTGTCGGTTTCCGTCCCCCAAACTAGCGAACCCGTTCACGCAGAGCGTGCGGCTCAGGGGTTCCCCGCGTTGAGAGAAGTGGCGTGGTTTCCCCCTGAAGTTTGGGGGAAGAATATCTTCCCCCCAACTTCTCTCCATGTAAGCGGAGCTTTCTCGCAGAGTACAACTTTTCAAGAGAGAGACGCAGAGGACATAGAGAAAAGAGGAAGAAGAGGGAATTTAAATAATTCCGATGTAAACGGAAAAGATATCACCTGATGACGCGGTGCGTTAAAACGTTCCGTTTATAACGCACCCTACGAAGAAAGACATTATATTTAACCACTTTCGCTTTCTTCGCTTTTCTTATTTCTGTCATTATGCGAGAATGCCTCACCAAGACTAGAAAATGCTTTAATTAAGGCAGTTAATCCGGTGATTGCTAAAGTTATTTTTCCGAGAATTTCCAAAATTTGATCGAATCGCGAATCTTTATCTTTATTTTTCTCAGATTCCTGTTTAAGTGAACTTTCTGGAATTGGTGCAATTACTTTAGATGGTATAGATTCAATCTCTTTACCATTCTCGTATTCTTTAATATATTGTTTGGCTTGATTCAAACTGGGATTATCAAGAACTCTATCAACTGTTTTTCTCAGCCATCTAAAGTACGGTGTTTTATTTTTAATGACGATGCCGTATTGTTGTTGCTCTAGATTGGGTAAATACATGCCCGGTTTTTGGGGATATATAACGTAATTGTGATTTTTCAACGGTTGTCTGCTTTTTCTATATCCCGGCTCTCCTTCGACTCCCTCCTCTAAAAGAGTTCGCAATATAATCGCATCGCTAGCAAATGCTTTGACTTTTCCTGCTTCTAAATCATCTAAAGCTAAATCTCTAACGTCTAATTTTTGGTTTATTTGTTTTTTTCTGGGATAGGTAACGAAACTTTTATAGCTATCTTTGTTAATTCTAAGCTGCTTGAAAGTCGTTGTATCTCTAATTGCAGCTATTGATAACGCAGAAAGCTTATCTTGTAACTGGTTTGGAGACGTGTTTTCTAATTCTTCTGCGGTTTCTTTCTTCAAAAGTAATTTAATACCAGTAGTATGAAAACTATTTCTTGAAAATCGTATCTTACTTCTGAAGGGTTTTTTATCTCGACTATCTCTTAATCTTAGGGAAGACTTAGAATTAGGGCCGCATTCAATTTCAACTTTATTTGCGATTAATCCATCATATCTAGGATACTCTCTGCCGCGATACTGATTAGCTATATCTTGGGCGATAACTGGAATTTTCTGATTTTGCCTGGTTACTTCCTGCTGCAATGTTTTCAAAAATTCTCCGCAGAAGCCGCCATAAGTACCATCCTCATTTTTACTTCCAATAGCAGAGGAAGCAGTCCGAATTCCCACACGAATCTGTTGTGGATAAATCGTTTTAGTTCGATTATTCGCTTGAGAATTAGCTTGAGAAACAGCGCGATCGCAAAAAATACAGATTAAGGATACGAGGAAAGTTACTATTATAAATTTAAATGATTTTTTCTTGAAATGGAGAACAGCCATTGGGTAGAACTTCCTTATCAAAAATAATTTCACGGGAGCATCCCAAATTCGCAAAAAGCCCGCAGGCTAGAAGTCTGGAGCTAATATTACAAAGCCTGACGATTTCCTAGCTAGGCTAAAAGATTTCTTAGCCTAGGAATGTAGGCTTTGTTTGTGCAGCCGCACCCTTAGAGAGTGTCGGACAAAATATTTGTTCAAAATTGGGATGCTCTCAATTTCACCCTTTTACTTTGTGATTCTCGAACAAACTAATATATTGCACCATTTTTTAGAAACCCAAAAATACCGGGTTTCTGATATTGCTGCAAGATAAAAGTAAAATCCACCCAAATCCAAAGGAAAATAGAAATAGCCGAGCATAATAGTATGAATAGTAAGTTCTAAGTAGTTACTCTTAATTACTTAGCACTGGATTTATTTAAACATATTATTAGCCGAATAATTCAGTATTCCTACTGTGATAATTTCATTTTCTCAAAGTTAAATAACTGGTTTATATCGTCAGCAGGTTATTTATAAGGGATAACAGCTTTCAAGGTTTATATATATATTTATGTGTATCTATGTGAAGCTTCTACAATATTGTCAATTCCACTTAAAACGTAGTTTGTAGTTTGGAGGAAAACACAAAATCCTCTTCTGCTGCTAGTAGTTCGCCAAGCGAACTTTGAGGGTGTATCATACAGTCGCGTAGAATTCTTTTTCCCCTGCTTGCCTCCACCTGCAAATGTCGGCTTATTCGAGTACTAGGACACTGTAAGATTACGGATAAAAATTTCTTTGATTGTCTTCCAACTTTTCCTGGCTGCCATTCATAGGAATCATTTGTCATTTGAGCGGAATGCTCGCGAAGTGTGCTGGAGGCATAATGAAGCGATGAATCGCAATTTATCATTGAAATCCAAATGGTACCCTGGGGCAAGGCTTCGCAAACACTGCACTTTGCTAAGTTCAGCATGACTTTCACCACAAGATAAACTCGATTTCGCCCGAGACGCTGCATCTTTTAATTATGCGAAGCGATTCTACTAGTTAATATCAAGTCAATTCAAAAGTTTCATAAGAAAGCTTCTGTTTAACATCACATATAGTTAGCCTAAAAAATAGTTAGATTTGATGACTTTTGCTACCAACATATAATTCCCTTCTCCACAGCCAATAAATATTCAGATGGTACGCTCCTTCGAGGCAACAAAAGTATTTATCAAATGCGGCTAACTTCTTTGTAGATGAATATCGAAGCTTTTAACTGAGTCTAAGAGTACATTCTAAAATCAGCTTTTGATTTATTAAAGAATAAGGTTGAATTTCCAAAGCACGTTGGAAAGAATTTATTGCTCTTGTGTACTCTCCTAAAGCTGCATAACACAAGCCCATACCGTGAAGTGCGCCAAAATGTAGCGGATTTAGTTCTATTGCTACTTGAGTATCGGCTAAAGACTTTTCGTATTCGCTATTGGTGTAATAGAGAAAAGCGCGACGATTCCAGGCTTCGGCAAAATCGGGCTGATCTTCAATCAACTGGGTTAGCATATCTTCGGCTTCGGTGATTTTACCTGCATCTAGTAGTTTTTGGCTAGCTTCTATTTTCTCTAACCCATAAACTCCTTTTTGCTGGAACCATAAACGCCAGAGTTTACGAGTTGCTTCTTCTCTAACTACTTCATCCGGGTTTTTCAAATCTTCAAGTAATGAGTTGATAAATAAAGAGTCCATAAAGTTTGTTTTTTGAGTATCAGAGTATCTATGTAAGTCTAATCTCGCATAAATTTAGTTCAAAATACAGTAATTTACTCACTTTTAATGTTTTGCTTTAAATTTGATGCTGACAAATCTTTATAATTTTCTGTAGCTTGGAACACGATTTTTATGTATTCAGTTAAAATTAGCTATATCTAAGCCAAAAATTCATATTGATCTCACAGAATTTACAACAAAAATAAACTATTGATACTTGACAAGTTTATGTTTATTAATAGTTGATAAAAACATAACAAAAAAAATAATCACTATGTCTTCTTCAAACGGTATTTCAAAGCATATTGTACTTACTTCTCATCCCACTCAATTTGGGCCAAAACCTATTCCCATTCATTGGGGAGCAAAAAATGCAATGGAAAGAGGTCCAGCCATCGCGACTTTAACGAAGCAATCGCATCGCAATGTTGTAGGCACTCATTCGGGGAATTATTCCGTATATCGAGCTTTGGCTGTAGCTAGCGGTGCCCTACAGTCGAACCATAAAGCTGATTTGACAAATACCTCTCCCGTGGAGCATATTGGTCCGCATCCAAGCTGGTTTGATGCTGATAAAATCGTCTCTCTAGATCCCTTCGGAGCAATAGTAGGTGAGGTATTCGCACCGTATTATGAAAAAGGCTATGATATCCGCCCTACTATCGCCATTACTAAAGCTCATATCAATATGCCGGAATTGCACGATGCTGTTAATAAAGGACGGTTGCAAATTGATGGCAAAATCATGAAATCTGGTGGGGATTTAGTTGTCACCAAAGCCGCTATCGAACCAGTTTGGTATTTACCCGGAATCGCCAAACGTTTTAAGATTAGCGAAGGTGATTTACGTCGTGCTTTATTTGAACAAACCGGAGGCATGTTTCCGGAATTGGTGACGCGCTCGGATTTAGAAGTATTTTTACCACCCATTGGCGGGTTGACAGTATATATTATTGGCGACGTTGCAGATATTACCAATCCAGAAAAACCAGTTGCCGTGCGCGTGCATGATGAATGTAACGGCTCTGATGTCTTTGGTTCTGACATTTGCACCTGTCGCCCTTACTTAGTACACGGAATCGAAGTCTGCGTAAAAACCGCTCAAGAAGGTGGAGTCGGTGTTATTGTTTACAACAGAAAAGAAGGGCGGGCTTTAGGAGAAGTAACCAAATTTTTGGTTTACAATGCTCGCAAACGTCAGAAAGGTGGAGATACTGCCGACGCTTATTTTAACCGTACTGAATGCGTAGCTGGGATTGAAGATATGCGTTTTCAAGAACTAATGCCCGATGCATTGCACTGGTTGGGTATTACTCGCATCGACCGTATGGTATCAATGAGTAATATGAAGTACAACGCCATCACTGAATCGGGAATTGAAATAGTTGAGAGGATTGCGATTCCCGAAGAATTAATTCCCGATGATGCCAGAGTCGAAATTGAAGCTAAAAAAGCTGCCGGTTACTATAGCGAGACGGAAGTACTTGATACCGATGATTTGTCGGAAGTGAAAGGGCGTGGTTTGGAGCAGTGAACAGTTAGCAGTTAGTAGTTAGTAGTTAGCAGAAAATAAGAAAACCGGGTTTCTAAATAAATAATTATGCTTTGGCTTTAAGCATTGTTCAGAAACCCGGTTTTTGTGCCTAAACGAATTTATCGTTATGGGGAATAGATAACTTTAATATTTATTGTCTAACTATTACTGTCTCTTCATGTTTTTGTTAGCAAATCTGAGATATAAGTTTGGAAAACATATAAGTTATCAAATAATTTTCACGCTTTACTCTTCACAGGCAATTTGTTGAATTTTTTAAGGGTGTATCTATCAAGGAATTAATGAATGGAAAAACTGACGCGGGAAAAGATTGATTATTTGCGATCGCCTGTTGCAATCCGCGAGCGTTGCGGGCAATTATACGATTATGTAATCAAAGGTGAATCCCAGTTTTTTGCTTACGATTTGACGCGGTTAGAAGAGGTTGCGGATTATGTAACTAAGGTAATGCGTGATGAATACCCGAATTTACAGATTCCTTTCCACAGTCGCTGGCAACATTTTACAGCAGGAGAAATACCGCGTTTATCCTGGTTGAATCAAAAGTTGGCTAGATTAACTGCTATCGAAAAAGCCATTGCTAAATATGATTTAGCCATTATCAGCGTTTTATTAGATGCCGGTGCCGGTAAAAGTTGGGATTATCTTGAAAAAGAAACCCAATTAATTTTTACACGTTCTGAAGGATTAGCTGTTGCTAGCTACCAAATGTTTTGTCAGGGAATTTTTTCGAGTGACTCTAACAATCCTTTACAAGTTGATGCTCAAAAATTGCAAAGTTTGACGGTAGAAGAACTTGCTAAGGGTTTTCAAGTGACTGCGGATAATCCTTTGGTGGGATTACAGGGAAGATTAAAACTTTTGCAAAAGCTAGGAGAGGTTTTACTTTCGCTACCTGAGATATTTGGTAAAGAAAATCCTCGTTTAGGTAATCTTGTAAATTACCTTTTAGAAAAAGTTGAAAATAATCAAATAGCCGCAACCGATGTCTTTGATGGAGTTTTGCAAGGGTTTAGTGGAATTTGGAGTGGACGTATAGAAGTAGATGGAGTTAATTTAGGTGACGTATGGTTTCACCGTGCGGTTGTGGATGACGGTTTAGTGCCTTTTCATAAACTTTCGCAATGGTTAACTTACTCTTTGTTAGAACCATTGCAAGAATTAGGGTTAGAAATAACTAACTTAGATTCCCTTACCGGATTAGCTGAATATCGTAATGGTGGATTATGTATCGACTTAGGACTTATTAAGGTAAAAAATCCTGATATTTTATCTCATTCTCATTCCGTAACATCGGAAATTATAGTAGAGTGGCGGGCTTTAACAGTAATTTTCTTAGATTTGATTGCCGCTAAAATTCGCGAACAACTAGATATGAATTCCGAAGAATTACCTTTAGTTAAAGTTTTACAAGGAGGAACATGGACGGCAGGAAGAAAAATCGCCGCAGAATTAAGAAAAGATGGTGTCCCCCCTTTACAAATAAGCAGCGATGGTACGGTATTTTAACAGTTGGCAATTAATTAAAAATAATTTTGTAGGGTGTGTTAGATGCACGACAATTTATCTCTTAAAGCGGAACAATGTTTCTTTATCATCTAACGCACCATAACGTTGACACAATAAAAGTATGAATCAAAATCATCCAAATTCTATCAAAGTCAACAGCCTAGGTAGAGCCTTGTAACCAGGGCACAGCTTATTAAAAAAGATTAATTCATCCTTCATAATACATTGTATGCAGCAAGTAAACCTAATCAAACATCCATTAATTCAACACAAATTAACGCTTATCAGAAAAGCTGAAACTAGTACCGCAAAATTTCGCGCTCTTCTCAAAGAAGTAAGTTTATTACTAGCTTATGAAGTCACGCGAGACTTACCTTTAAAATCCGAAGTAATTCAAACACCGATTGCTCAAATGAATGCCCCGGTACTGGCACCAGAAAAAAAACTAGTGATTATTTCTATTCAAAGAGCAGGACAAGGTATATTAGATGGCATGTTGGAATTAATGCCATCTTCAAGAGTTGGACATATCGGACTTTATCGCGATCCAAAAACCTTAATTGCAATTGAATATTATTTCAAAGTTCCCGATGATATAGAGAAGCGAGATGTCTTAGTAGTCGATCCAATGTTAGCTACCGGACATACAGCAGTAGCAGCAGTAGAACGTTTAAAATCAACTAACCCTCAATCCATAAAATTTGTTTGTTTGCTTGCTGCTCCAGAAGGTATCGAATATTTTTGTAAATCCCATCCAGACGTACAAATATTCACCGCCGCCATTGACGAAAAATTAGATGAAAACGGTTATATCGTTCCCGGTTTAGGTGATGCTGGGGATAGAATGTTTGGAACAAAATAGTTTTTTAATGTATCGTAAATCCGATAAATTTACCTATATAGTGAGATTCAATTATAAATATTAATCAACGATGCAATGCCTACTGATACTACAGTGTTTTTTGCTTGATGCGGTGCAAGTGGTAGGGTGTTTGAAAACAATAGTCTTTTTTTGAGGCTGTAACCCTTACTCCGTCTACATTTTAGCTACTTTAACGATAAATGTGGCTTGCACCATCGCTAAAACCCCCTCTAGCAGCCAGTTTCAGGCCTTTTTATTTTTACCCTCTTGACATTCCAATCGCTGAAAGTATACTTTTATTATTGGCTTGCACCTTTGTACCATGAAAACTAAATATAGTAAGGCTTCTGTAGCGAGCAGTTGAAATCAACTTAAATCCCTTTTAGGGATTGAAACCCACTTGATGCTTTGTTTAGAAACTCATTGGAAGGTTGAAATCAACTTAAATCCCTTTTAGGGATTGAAACATCTGGATACCGGGACATATTTCGACATGCTAGAGTTGAAATCAACTTAAATCCCTTTTAGGGATTGAAACTCTTGGCTTCTTCAATCCCGTTAATTTCTATAAACGTTGAAATCAACTTAAATCCCTTTTAGGGATTGAAACAGGACTTAGCTTGGCAGTTTCCAGAAATTGCTTGTTGAAATCAACTTAAATCCCTTTTAGGGATTGAAACGAATATCTTGCTTAGTAATTGACAAGCTTTCTAGTTGAAATCAACTTAAATCCCTTTTAGGGATTGAAACACACGAAAAAAGGAAAAACTCAAAATCTGTACCTATTGTTGAAATCAACTTAAATCCCTTTTAGGGATTGAAACACGTTGATACTAAACTGTTCGCGACACTTGATGGTTGAAATCAACTTAAATCCCTTTTAGGGATTGAAACCCGTACTCGGCTTTAAATAGGTGCTTGCTTGCACCGTTGAAATCAACTTAAATCCCTTTTAGGGATTGAAACAGACATAAGCCAAGAGCAATTAATTAGTAAAACAGGTTGAAATCAACTTAAATCCCTTTTAGGGATTGAAACCGCAATAAACTTTAAAATTCCACATCCCGATTACCTTGTTGAAATCAACTTAAATCCCTCTTAGGGATTGAAACTTCTTGGAATCACCAGAATATTCTTTGGTTGGTGGTTGAAATCAACTTAAATCCCTCTTAGGGATTTAAACCAAGCGATGTGTAATTTAAAGAGCAGGAAGTAGCCTGCGAATACGAACGAACGCAAGCGAAATATTTTTGATGGAGAAGAGTGTCGGAGATTTCGGGAAATGGTTGAACGTTAAAGCACTCTTGTTCGCTAATCAATAGTAGCGCTATGAGTGCTTGTGTGGGTTAATCTATGGGGTTTTTTCTTCCAATACCTAACTCTAGCAATTTACCTCTTACCCCTTCTGCTTCTTCCCCGCAATAGTAAAATTTTTTATTACGCAAGTCGGCTAAGTAGTATCCAAGTTTCCCACCATTTATTTTAAATAGCTCGATTGCGACTTCCTTCTGAGTGATGCCATATAAAAGTTTGAAATCGAGCATGTCGAGACGAAAAGGTATTTTGGAGTAGAATAACTCCCCAAGTTTTATAGTCCATTTACCTGGTTTACGCTCAAAAATGCGGATGTAGTCGGGATGATAAACAATTGAATTCATGGTTTATAATTAAAGTAAGAAACCCCCAAAAAAATTTTTGGGGGGAAAGACTAATTTATCGAGTTAACTATCGGTTTCTTCTTGGCTCTCTTCTGATTTTAGTTCGGAAGGGAGTTCATTATCTTTGATAAAATCTCCTTCGTAACCTTTTACATCAGTTTTGAAGTAACCAAGTTTTTCGTCATCGAGGACAACTGGCTCGTAAACTTGTAAATCTTTGGGTTCGGATTTTTCCGAGTCGTTTGATTTACCTGAGCCATTGCCATTAGTTTTGTTTTCGGACATTTACCTCCTTAAGAGAGTCTAAACTGGTTTTCTCTCTTAATATTATTTTATCAAAAAATACTTGCTATTATTTGTGTTCTTGTGGAAAAGATAGACAGTTTAGTTAACTTTTAAAAGAGCTTTGTGTTGTATTAATTTTAATATTTTCAAGTGGCTGTTAGCTGATAAATATAGTTATTACAATTTTGTTGCTATAAAAATTAAATTTATACAAATGGTTGAAGTTGGTAGTGGAGTAAAATGTGTAAAATTCCAGATACTTTGACGATGGGGAAGGTGAAAGTTCCTCCGTCAAGGGAAAATTTGCCAAGATGCTGATGTTTTATGTTGAAACCAACTTAAATCCCTATCAGGGATTAAAAAAGAAGGTAAACGGACTATGTTGCGCTAAAACGCAATCATAAACTCCTACGTAATCTCTCTTCACCCTGAGAAGCAATTGTTTCAAAACAAGAATCTAATTCAATAAATAATTCCCAAAAGTCTCGATCAATTAATTTTGCGATTCTTGCAACTACTATTGTTTCTAATTCAACTTCTCGCTTACCTTTCCAAAGTTTATCAGCTAAAGCAATTATTAATTCTTCAAGAGAACATTCCATAGTTTTCCATCGTGCATGAGAAAGACAGCATCTAGCTAACCTAGGGCTTACACCTTTACTAATTAAAAGCTTTTCTCCATCTGGCTCATGCTGATTCCCAGGAGCAAAAAGTTCTTGAGAATGAATAATTTTACCTGCGTCGTGAAATACTACTCCTAAACGAACAAATTGTTCATCAAAACCAACATTCATCCCATTAAGCTTTTGAATTAGCAAATCAGCAGCTTCACCAACTAAATAAACGTGACGAATTAACCTTGGTGGTGCATCGAGTTGTCTTAAAAATTCGTAAGCTTGTTCTATATTTTCAAATTGAATATTCATTTAGAATTGCATTTCATTAAATCAAGACTTATGCAATTGTCACAATGCCGGTTGGTGCGTGACACAGCCTGCATGTTATTACTACGTTCAGAATTAGTCAAAGTGTCACAGCACCCTACGAGAAAAATATGCCAGTTGCGGCCATTCCTATAAATATGAGGGGTATATAGAAAAAATGCTCATATTATTCTACCCCCTCTACCCACTCTTCCCTCTCTTCCCCTTCTCTATCTTCACCAATCAATTTCAATCAAATCAAGTAGCAAATTTAATCCCTAACTCTCGTAAACACAGCCCGATAAACTGGCTCCCCTTTTCCTAAAGTAAATAATTCTCTTTCCGTTGCAATAGGTAAGGGATTTTCTGCTAACCATTCTTTATTCTGTCTTTGAAAATTCGGGTTTTCTGCAAAACGCTCGCACATTTCTTCTTCGACAAATTTAACATCAGATTGTAAAAATACGATTCCCTCTGGTGCTAGATAATCTGCTAATTCTGCAACTAATTCTGGCTGTGCAACTCTTCTTTTTGCATGACGATTCTTAAACCAAGGATCGGGAAATTGAATTGTTACCCGCTGTAAAATTCCTTGCGGTAATGAAGATAAAATCGGCTTTAATGAGTTATTGGCGTTGCAAAATATATAGTGTAAATTTGTTAATCCCAATTCCGAGCATGTTTTATTAGCCGCTTCTACCAAAGGCTCGCGAATTTCCAAACCCAGAAAATTACATTCGGGTTCTAATTGAGCCATATCTATTAAAAATTGACCTCTAGCACAACCAATATCCAAAAGCAAAGGCTGATTTTTATCTTCATAAATATTCCCCCAATCAATTGGATCGATTGGTGTTTGATATCTTATTCCTAAAGGATTTACGTGCTGACGAACTCTAACGCGATTCATAATCAGTGAACAGTGAACAGTGAACAGTTAACAATTAACAGTTAACAGTGAAAGTCTTGTAGGGTGTATTGTGGCTTCAGCCGCGAGGGCACCGAAACTCTATCTAAATATCATAGAAATCACAAAATAAGCAAATCATCCGACACTATTTAATTAGAATTATGAATCAAAAACAGATTCAAAAAAAGCTTTTAGCATATGCTTATATTGAAAAATGGCGAAAAATACTTTTCAAAACTGAACCAATTAATCAGAAAAACGTAGCAGAATTAATTGAAAAATCTTACCGTATTTTAGACTTAGCAGAACCAAAAATAATTTTTTGTCAAAGTCCTCTTGAAGCTCATAAGCATCTTAGTGAAATTCAACCATCAATTAGTGACTATATTCGTTTAAAAGGTGATTTAATTTCTCGACTTGATTTTAAATTATTGCTGAAAATTCGTTGTTATCATGCTATTTATCCTCAGATTAGCACAATGTTATTTTTTGAAGCAGAGACGTTTTTAAATGTAGCTGCCAGAATTTATGAAGTGCTTGAAGATTGCTTAGAATCTCAGCATTTATGGAAAATGATTGATTCAGAATTGATGGCTAGTAGTCTTTATGACAATGATTTGTATATAGAAGGACTAAAGTGCTATTGCAATTATGAAATTTGGAATATTTTAAAACCTTTAGCTGAACAATGTCCTTATATATTATCTTTTACAGATTTTTGTATCGTTATTAATCGACCATTTGAATTACATCTTGATAAAACAAACTGTCTCCATGCAGAAGGAAAACCAGCAGTGATTTTTGCAGATGGGTTTAAAATTTATAGCTATCACGGCACCACAATACCGGAGAAATATGGCAGGTTTCAATATTCACAGTGGCAAACTCAATGGCTTTTAGAAGAAAATGACGAAGATTTAAGAATGGTACTAATTAGGGGTATTGGCTACGAGAGACTTAAGCAAGAGTTACCAGAATATAATTGTAACAATTGGCAAGATTGCAAAAATTTAATTTCTGATATTTTATACAACCTCGATTTATTCTTCAGACTTAATTGTTTAAGGAAGCCTTATTCATCAACTTCAAATCAAACATATGAAAATTATCATAAATTAACTAAAACCCGCCCAATTCAAGTTCCCAAAGAAGTTTCTGAAATTGATCTTAGAGGTATGCAAATAGCTCCTAATTTAATTATCCTCTCTTTTAAAGATACCGTTAGAGAATTTGATTGCCCTGAATGGATGCAGGGAAATTATATTACACCTGACAACTGTGCTATACCAATATTCTATGGAATTCATAAAGAATTATATTACGTATTTGGGTATGAAGAAGGATTCTCTCGGGAAGAAAAAGAATTTTCAGAAATATGGTATGCGAGTGAGAAATCCGAGCCTCAAATTTGTGCTAGCAGTTTAACTAATTTGCTGTTAACAATTATAGAATGTTATCAAACAGGTGCTTATGAAATTGGTATGGATGAAGATACCGGAATTCCCTATATTAAGCAAGATATAAGCAAGTTAGAAACAATTTTTAGAAAGTTTAACCCCGAATATTTAGATGTGTGGCAAGAAATTTGGAAGGCAGCTTAATTCCATAGTAATCTCAATAAGAAACATCGAAGCGCAACTTAACTTTGATGTAACTCAATACTAGGAAGCAAAACGATTCCACTATAAAAGATATTTATAATCACCGTGCTATTAAATATTTTTCGCTAAATATTTACAAATATTAAACCAATAATATTCTTACACTTCATTGGCTTTCAAAGGTTATACTCTATTTCAAAAGAGTTTTTTACACCTTTGTATATAATTAATTTTCTTCAATGAGTATAAATTTCCGCTTTGCTATCGCCAGCGATTTACACGTTGCACTTCCCCATACAATTTGGGATCATCCCAGTCGGTTTCATCTTGTAGAAGTTAGTATTCCGGCTTTTGAGATTGTATTAGAACATTTGACACAACTAGATTTAGATTTTCTTTTACTACCGGGGGATTTAACTCAACACGGCGAGCCAGAAAATCATACTTGGCTGCAAGAGCGTTTGGCAAAGCTGCCTTTTCCTGCTTACGTGATACCAGGTAATCATGATGTGCCGGTGCTAAATGCTAACGAGCAGTCAATTGGTTTTAAAGATTTTCCACAGTTTTATCGAAAATTTGGTTACGAAAATACGCAGCAGCTTTACTATACTTATGAATTGTTACCAAATGTGAGGTTAATTGCTCTTAATTCTAATAATTTCGACAATCAAGGCAATCAAATAGGGCATGTAGACAACGAACAATTAAGCTGGCTCGAAGAAGTTTTAGCAGCAGCCAACGAAGAATTAATTTTGGTAATGATTCACCATAATGTAGTTGAGCATTTGCCAAACCAAGCCCGTCATCCGATGGCTAGCCGCTACATGTTAGACAATGCACCCCAACTTTTGCAAATTCTCCGACGCTACAAAGTTCAATTAGTATTCACGGGGCATTTACATATACAGGATATCGCTCACCAAGACAACGTATACGATATCACTACCGGTTCTTTGGTTAGCTATCCTCATCCCTACCGCATATTAGAATATTGTCAGGATAATCGCGGACAAGGGAAGTTGCAAATATTATCTCATCGAGTAGAATCTGTATCTGATTTTCCAGATTTACAGCAGAGTTCCAAAAAATGGATGTGCGATCGCAGTTTTCCTTTTATGATTAAACTGCTGACTTTACCACCACTCAATCTACCGCAAGATAAGGCAGAAGAATTAGCTCCTACATTAAGAAATTTTTGGGCGACTATAGCAGATGGAGACGCATCGTTTGAATTTCCCGAATTTCCCGAAAAAGTACGGCATCACTTCGAGAAATACAGCGCCATAACTGCCGATGGACATCGGACTTTTATCGACAATCATTCAACCTTGCTGCTTTAAATTAGGAGTCGCAATTAGTAAGCTTCCTTTTTACTGCCTTCCATCTCGCCATCTGCTTCGCAATTATTTATTTTCCCTAAATATGGCAAAAACGGATGTAAAGCCGTGGACAAAAGTACTATCACCAACCGGCCCGATTTCGCCGTTGCAGAAAAATCCTCCTAGAGGCATATCTTTGACGTAGCGGCTAAATAATTCGGAATCGAAGTTTGGTTTTCCATAAAGTCCCTTGCCTCTACCCAAGCAGGAAAACATTAAAGCACCTACGGCAGATGAATCTAGAGCATGTTCTTGCTGATATTGATTGAGTAAAAATTCTAAGTCTTGGGCAGAAGTTTGAGCGTCGCGCAGATGAAACTGTAAACGCTGCCCTGGGCGTAAGTAATCTCCTACGGCGATTGCTCCAGCCGCCGGATCTACCCCTAATATATTGCGAATTAAAAAGTCTCCTTGCTGCAAATCTTGTTTAAATTCATTCATCGCTACACCTACGAACAATGAATTTTGAGCCAAGATTTTTTCTTCTTCACTTAAGCTCGCAATCAAATCCCGTAAAGCAACCAAGGGAACTTTGTCTTCAATTTCTAAAATAATGTTGCGATCGCATTGGCTAATCTGCTGTGGTGTACCAATTGGACGACAACCTTGAGCAACAATTGTATCTAAGGTGATATTGCCGGTTAATGCTACTCCTACCGTACCTTCTGTATAAAGTTTGTCGTTACAAAATAAAGCTATGCGGCTTCCGATTCCACCGCTTGCTTGCCCTCCTACAGTTACCGAACCCGGATAGGCAAAATCCAAACCTTTTAACAAATTGTTGATTCCGCTGGCAACATTGCCCGAAAGCAAAATAAATTGAGGTGTAGGATTCGGCGGCACTTTAATCAAATCCGTCCAAGCATTAGGAGAACTATCTAAATCGGGTAATTCTTCAGCAACCACATGAAACGGATGAATATTAACTTCTGGCAAACAAGCTAAAGTCAGCGATAAAGCTGCTTCGTCTTCAAGTTCTTGAGCTTCTCCACTACTGCTTGTACCAACCACACCACCGCCACTACAGCCAATTAATACAGGCACGTCTAGCTTCTGGGCGAGCAAAGGTAAAAATCGGGAATACTCACTGGTAAAAGCAGACGAAATGAAGACAATTCCTAGATTTGCTTTTGATGATAACTTTCGACTGGCTTCTTCTACAACTTCAGAAATTGCGGCTTCAAGAGAAGGGCGGGTTGATAGGGCGTTAGTCCACTGCATTTGGTCTGCCATGAATTACTTTTTATAATTTTATGTTTTAAAGCTAATACTTTTTACTTTTAAATGCCCCAAGCTATTAATTACATCTAAAAGTAGTTGACTATTTCTATAGTTCTATTTTCTGCGATTGAGTCAATCCTAGAAAGGAATAATAAGTTACTTGAATACTTGCTTCTATAGATTCTAGTCAAAACAATGCAAAAAATCTTAAAAGTTTAAGTTGAATACCCTATACGCGAGAATATTTGCTGTATCTTGATAGTGCTGTTCGACTACATCACCGTTGAGAGACGTTATAAGTGGTTAGAATAGTTAAAACTGTCAAACAGTCTTCGCCGAACTTTTTCTATACTTGTATTAACAACAATTAACACAACAAAAACTATGAGCGACATCAAAGACAAAATCCAGGAAGAATTAAAAGAAGCTCGCACCGTTTGCGACACTTCAGGTAGCAACTCCGCCGAGTGTGCTGCTGCTTGGGATGCAGTGGAAGAATTACAAGCTGAAGCTTCTCACCAACGCCAATCAAAGCCCAAAAATTCTTTAGAAAAGTATTGCGATGAAAATCCCGATGCTGACGAGTGCAGAGTTTACGACGACTAAAAATTCGGTTCGTTGTTAATATCTCTCTTTTTTCACGCAAGCAATAAATTTATACTTTAATTTATTCCTCGTGTTTGAGATAATCGTTTTAAACTCACAAAAGTTTAAAATCTGATTTTTATTATAGGTTTATCTTGCCATATAAGTCTCTCATGAGGTCGCGAGCGTGGTATTTTCTACCAGATAAAACTTGAGTTAGCTTGAGTTTGTCGGGGAGGTTCTAAAGCTCTCCCCGAATCTGGGAGATATTTATTTTAATATTTAAAGGTTTGAGCCATATACTTTTTTATTAGCTCGAAGCTTGAGTTTATGTTTATTTAAATATATTTAAATATTCTTATCTAAATATTTATTTTAATTTATTTTAGGCACTTGACTTTAAAATGTGGGCTTTCTTAGTTAAAGTCTTTGATTATATGTAGGAAAAGCTATGAATGATGTTTGGTTTCGCTCGTTAGTTTGGATGGACTATCGTTTAGCGGTTTTATTTACGGTTTTATTTCCGTTGGTTTTACTTATTTGGGCATTTGTTCAGAAAGCTGAAGGAATTCAACGTCTGTTAACCATCTACTGGCGAGTCTCAAGTTTATTAGTAATAACTGTTTACCTAATGATTGGGGGTTTTGGAGTCAGTTTCATAACTTCATTGATGGCGCGTATCCTAATCCCAATTTCACTGTGGTTCTGGATAGACTTAAACGATGAAATTGAGTATGGTTCCGATGGTCCTCTAAAATTTATTTTTACCTCTTGGCGTTGGGCTACAAGCATCTATTGTCTTTTAGGGGCACTAGCTACTATCCCTTTCTTGAGTTGTGCTTTTTCCGAAGCTGCTCTCAAGACTTCTTACTGCAAAGTTTGGTTAGAAGCTCCATTGCTATTTAAAGACTATTTTCATCCTAATACCAATAATGGTTTCTTAGGATTTTTAGGTATTATTGGTTTGATTTTCTACGTTCTATGTTTAGCTTACTTTGTTGTCATTAAGCTTGGTAAACAAGGACGTACAGCCGCACCTCAATAAGGAATGGGGAAACATCGCTCGACTTGCGATTAGCAAGAGCGGGTAATAGCTCTTGTTTATCAACAACTCACAAACAAGATGTAGCGCTACGTGAAGGTTTAAGGATGTCCGAACCAACATTACGTAGTGCTATATCAGGCAATAAACTGTTTTACATTTAATTCGTATATTGGAAGCAGACAGAATGCCCTCAGTCGCGACAACGGAACGTCACTTCGCTCAACTGGGCGGCAATAGCACTTACAGAGATTGCCTCCGGCTTACATGGGGGTTTCCTAGACGCACGCGCTGCCTTGGAAATCCCCACAGCGTGCTGCTCTTTGCAATGCAATAACTTACACAATTTACAATTTTTGCTTTATACAATCTAGCGGCACATTAACTTACTACTCAATCCTTACTCCTCACTCTTTGCACCAAGCTTTCAATGCCCCATGCCCAATTCCTAATTTCCAACAATGACTAATTCAATTAATCGACGATTGGAGCAATATACACTCAAACGCCCTCAAGAAGTCTTATTAGTGAAAGTAGAGATTAATGGCGAACAAGACGAAGTTGCGATTTTTAGAGGATTTTCCAGTTCTTTGATGCGTGCGACTGCTTTCGATCCAGATATTCCTGTGATACCGCATGAAGCAATAATCATTAGTATCGACCGATTAAAAGCCCCATTTGTACCGGAATCACCACAATACATAGAGCAAGGACTTTCTGTAGAAGCGATACAAACCTTACTCGCAGAAGCTAAAGTGTAAAATAAAAAAATCTTCTCAGGAAATATAAAATATACAGTTATATATTATATTTATATTTAAGATTCGGATAATATTCCTCTTCCGGCTTGATATATTATGTCAAATGCCTTAAGGAAGATATAACCAATTGTTGGGTAATTTTTACTTGGTTTTCGATGAATTCCTGTCGAATGCCAGCTTGTCATAGCATTATCACAGCATTATGACACTTGAAAATCTGGAGCATTTGTAGGAAAATAAATTCACTTTTAGGCATATTGACCAAGTTATGGTAAGTTTATAAAAATAAACATAAGAAATTCAAATAAATAAATACGTCTTTTTTGAACCAGTTTAAGGTAACTTTTTAATCTTAATACCATTAACAAATATAAGAAGCCCAGCGGGTGCATGTATAGAAATTGCACTTGATGTGAAAGTTATTAAAGAATCTTGCTGGATATAGTTAATCGTTGTGGTATGTAGTCCAAACGCAGTAACTAGCATCGTAAATCCTTACTCTCACACTTTTCCCCATTATGAAAACAGCGGTGACTCTACTGAAAAAAGAAGCTTCTCAAGCTCAGAAAGTAGAATTAGAAAGACAACTAAACCGTCAGATGATTGCGATTCTCGATTTTGGTTCTCAGTATTCCGAACTGATTGCTCGTAGAATCAGAGAGACTCAAGTCTATTCAGAAGTTCTTTCCTATCGCACCACAGCCGAACAACTTCGTCAGCTAAACCCTAAAGGAATAATTCTTTCGGGTGGTCCGAGTTCGGTTTATGATGCTAAAGCTCCTTGCTGCGATCCAGAAATATGGAATCTAGGGATTCCTATTTTAGGAGTTTGTTATGGTATGCAGCTCATGGTGCAACAACTTGGTGGGGAAGTACGAAAGTCTGAACGAGGAGAGTATGGAAAGGCTGCTCTACATATAGACGATCCCGTTGATTTGCTTGCCAATGTAGAAGACGGTACTACCATGTGGATGAGTCATGGTGATTCCGTACTAAAAATGCCTGCTGGATTTGAATTATTAGCTCATACTGCTAATACTCCTTGTGCTGCGATCGCTAATCCCGACAAAAAACTCTACGGAGTACAGTTCCATCCAGAAGTAGTGCATTCAGTTGGTGGATTATCGCTAATTCGTAATTTTGTATATGAGATTTGTAAGAGCGAAGCGACTTGGACAACCGACGCTTTTGTAGAAGAAGCGATTCGTGAGATTCGCGCTAAAGTAGGCAGCAAGCGAGTACTGTTAGCTCTCAGTGGAGGGGTTGATTCCTCTACTTTGGCATTTTTATTGCACAAAGCCATCGGAGAACAGTTGACTTGCGTTTTTATCGATCAAGGCTTCATGCGGAAACTAGAGCCGGAACGCTTAGTCAAGCTATTTTCGGAACAGTTTCATATACCGGTTGAATATGTAAACGCTCGCGAACGCTTTATTGGAGCTTTAGCTGGAATTACAGATCCTGAAGAAAAACGGCGCATTATTGGGCATGAGTTTATCAAGGTATTTGAAGAGACATCGAAAGAACTCGGTCCCTTTGATTATCTAGCCCAAGGAACCTTGTATCCCGATGTGATTGAATCAGCAGATACTAACGTCGATCCGAAAACAGGAGAGCGAGTAGCAGTCAAAATCAAAAGCCATCACAACGTAGGTGGTTTACCCAAAGACTTACGTTTCAAGTTAGTTGAACCGCTGCGAAAACTTTTTAAAGACGAAGTTCGCAAAGTTGGGCGTTGCGTTGGTTTACCGCAAGAAATTGTCCAGCGCCAACCTTTCCCTGGACCGGGTTTAGCGATTCGTATCATTGGAGAAGTAACCGCACAAAGGCTAAATATTTTACGAGATGCCGATTTAATCGTGCGTCAAGAGATTAATCGTAATAACCTCTATAGTGAATATTGGCAGGCTTTTGCCGTATTGCTACCCATTCGTAGTGTTGGTGTTATGGGCGACCAACGCACATACGCTTATCCGATAGTATTACGCATAGTTACCAGCGAAGATGGAATGACAGCAGATTGGGCAAGAGTACCTTATGACATACTCGAAGTTATTTCAAATCGAATTGTCAACGAGGTGAAAGGTGTTAATCGAGTAGTATTTGATATTACATCTAAGCCCCCCGGAACAATTGAGTGGGAATAGGGTATTGGGAATAGTTAGGAGTTAGGAGTTACTAATTACCGATTAGCAATTCCTAATCCCCAATTAAATCGGCAATTTAATCGTAAAAGTACTTCCTTCTCCTTCTCCACGGCTAAAGACTTCAATAGTTCCTCCGTGGAGTTCAATTATATGACGGCTAATTGTCAAACCTAATCCTAACCCACCTTTTTTTCCAATTCCTTCTGCTTGACGATAGCGTTCAAAAACATACGGTAAAAACTTTGGACTAATACCAATCCCTGTATCGCTAACTGTAATCCGAATATATCTAGAAGAATTCAAATCAGAAGAAGTGAGAAAACTTAATTCTTCTTGTTTCCTTGTCTTCTCTTCTCCTTCTCTACCTCTTACTACTTCTTCCATAGACAATTCTACTCGAATTTGTCCTTCTTCTGGCGTAAACTTAATCGCGTTAGATAATAAATTTCCTAAAACTTGCTGCAAGCGCTCAGAATCAGCTTCTATTAGTGGAAGCGAATTGTCAATTATTGACTCAATATAAATCGACTTGATATTTGCAGCTGGATATGATGTTTCTATAGCTGTCTGTACTGTTTCAATGAGATTGATTTGACTTTTATCAAGCTGAATAGTTCCTCGAAGAATTCGAGACGTATCTAATAAGTCTTCTAAAAGTTTTGCTTGAGATTTGGCATTACGTTCGATAGTTTCTAGAGCGCGGGTAGTAGTGGTTTCATCAAGTTGATAGGTTCGGAGCAATTTTGCCCAACCAAGAATTGAATTTAATGGCGATCGCAAATCATGGGATACCATTGCGACAAATTCATCTTTAGCTTTGTTAGCTGTCTCCGCTTCTGTACGAGCGGTTTGCTCGCGGCGTAAAAGCTCGCTATGTATGGCTTCTAACTGTTTGCGTTCGTGAATGTCGGTACTAGTACCAAACCATTTTAAAACTTGTCCTTGCTCGTCTGTTATTGGTAATGCTCTGACTAAAAACCACCGATACATACCGTCACTGCGACGATAGCGCATTTCTGCTTCGTAAAGTTCGCCATTTTCTAAAGATTGTTGCCATATATGTATGATAGATTCAGCATCTTCTGGATGCACAATATCTAACCAGCCAAAATTTCTAGCTTCTGCAAAAGATTTTCCGGTATATTCAACCCAACGCTGACTTATATACTCGCATTCTCCTTGAGGATTACAACTCCAAACTATTTGCGGTATAGATTCGGATAAAAATCGATAGCGTTGTTCGCTTTCACGTAATTCTAATTGAGCTTGTTTGCGTTGGCTAATATCTAGAACTAAACAAACGCTGTAGCCTTCAGTTTCTCTAGCTTTTATAGTGGCAATTGCTAATAAAATCGGAATACGAGTTCCGTCTTTTGCTAAATATTCTTTTTCAAAGGGTTTGCAAATTCCGTCTGTCTGTAATTCTTGAATTTTTCGTTCGTCAAGTTCGGAATATTCTGGTGGAGTCATCCGATTCCAATACAAAGAACCATTGTTCAATTCCTCGCGAGAGTAGCCAAATGTTCGTAGAAAGGAATCATTGGCTTCATAAATTTTGCCAGTGAAGTCACCGAAATAAATTCCAACAATATTTGATTCAATAATACGTCTACATTTAGCTTCACTCTCACTTAATTCTAATTGTGCTTGCTTACGTTTGGTTATATCTAGGACAAAACAAACGCTGTAACCTTCGGATTCTCTACCTTCAATGCAGGCAATTGCCATTAGTACCGATACACGAGTACCATCTTTACGGATATATTGCTTCTCGAAAGGAGTACAAAGTCCGTTCGATTCAAGTTCTTTTTTGACTCGCGGAATCATTGCTTGCGATTCGGTTCCCAATGTCATCTGATTCCAATTGAGTAAACCCGCTTCTAAATCTTGACGGTTATAGCCAACTATTTCTAAAAAAGCATCGTTAGCTTCATAAATTCTGCCGGTAAAATCACCAAAATAAATGCCGATAATATTTGATTGGATAATTCTCTTATACTTCGCTTCACTTTCACTTAATGCGATTTGAGCTTGTTTACGCTTGGTGATATCCGTCATTGAACCAACTACTCTTATCGGCTGATATTCAGAATTACGGACAACTAAACCTTTATCAAGTACGTAGCAATATTGACCGTCTTTGTGGCGCACGCGATACTCAAAAGTATAATAATCTTGGTTAGCAATAACAGCTTGTAAAGGTTGGAATAAATTATTTTTATCTTCAGGATGTACTAGCTGCATCCACCATTCAATAGTTGGTTCTACTTCTTCTAAAGAGTAGCCCAAAATGGTAGTTATACCCTCGGTTCTAATAACACTATTGAAAGTAATATCCCAATCGTAAATTACAGAATCAACAGCACGAGATGCTAGCTGAAATCGTTCGTTAGTTAACCATAATTCCTCTTGAATTTGTTTACGATTTGTAATATCTAATGCCGTTCCAATCAATTGACGAGCAGAACCATCAGGGTTTCTAGTAAATACTGTATCCCAACTATAAAACCAATGCCACGAACCATCTGCGTGTCGCAGTCGATATTCAGTTTCGACAATATCATCATCGGAGATAGTATTAAATCTTTGGAATAGAGTAGGAAGTCTTGTTAAATCATCGGGATGCATTAAATGCGGTATCGCATTACTACCCATTTTCTGAATTTCTGCCTTTGAATAACCCAAAAGTTCGCCAACTTGATGATTTACATAAACACTTCTTTGTTCGACTAAATCGTAAACGTATACAAGCCCTGGGGTAGTACTGCTGATGCGCTCTAATAACTGCTCAGAATCTTGTAGTCGTTTTTCTGCTTGCTTGTTTTCTGTAACATCTCTCCAGGAAGCTACGAATCCATCTCTTAATTTTGCAGCACGAATATCAAAAGCTCTAGTTAATTCTTGCTTACCAAAAACATCTGTATAAATTAAAGATTCTTTAACTAAAGGCTTGTTTGTCTTTACAACTTGACAATATTCTTCAAATAAACCCGTGGTGCGATGGGAGGGAAAAATTTCACATAGTTTCTTACCCAATTGCTCCTCTTTAGTCATTTGATTGCATTCACAAGCTGCCGCATTTATGTAGTCAATGCGAAAATCTACGATATTATCCGCTTCATCGCGAATGCTGGAGAAAATGCCAAAACTGTCCAGCATATTCTCTACAGAAGTGCGGAAAAGTTCGTCGCTACAGCACCAATTTTTTTCGACTTTCTTAGAGTTTGCAATAGCAGAATTTATGGTGGATTTTAAAAGTTCTGCTGTTACCTGTTCCTTTACTAAATAATCTTGAAAACCGCTTTTAATTGCTCGTACTGCAATATTTTCGTTACCACACCCAGTTATCATAATTACAGGTGGTACTTCTCGATCTTGTTTTTGTTTTAATTGTGCCAGAAATTCTAATCCATCCATATCTGGCAGCAGATACTCTAATAAAATTAAGTCAGGATACAAACTTTGGTATAAATCTAACGCAGCATTTCCGGTTGATTCGGAAAAAATTGTGTATTCACATTGCGAGTTTTTTTGCAGGTAGCTTTCGTACTTTTGAGAGTCTTCAGAACAATTATCAACAATTAAAACCCTTAGTTGTTGTACCATTGTAAGCAAACTACATTAAAAAAATCGTGAAATTGAGCAATCGATAATTTATGTGAAATTAGACTCGTAAAATTTTTTGTTCGGAAAACATTTAATGTAAACAAATATACTTTTATTTGATTCTATCTTTTATACTACTAGTTTACGGAAAGTTGGACACTGATAAATTTAGAACTATGTCTTAAACAAACCATAATACTGTTTTTAAAACAAACTTCTATTCTAATTTGGCAATTTTTGCGACCAAATTTAAACGCTTGTAAATATATCTTGCTTCTAATAGATTACTATAAAGTCGATAATTTGTAAAAAACGATTCATTATTTTTTCTTAAACATTAATTTGTATAGGGAATTCATATGTATAGCATTCCTAAATTATTTGTGAGATTTAAGAAACCCGGTTTTTTTTTAACTGGGTTTTTGTCACCTATCTTTATCACAACTAATATAGGATTGCTAAAGATTTAGAAGCTAATTTGATTGGAAGTATAAGCAGGTGGTTCAACGTGAATCAAAACTCTTACGGGGCTAAATTTTTCTTCTAAAAGAGATTCTACTTTTTCTGTAATGCGATGAGCCGTTTCTACATCTTTAGCTTCAACAACTAAATGCATTTCAATAAACACTTGACGACCAATTACACCACGAGAAGCAATATAATGACAATTAATTACACCAGGAACCTGTAAAGCAATATCGTAGATAGTCTCTGGTGCGATCGCCATTTCATTTCATCTACCAGCCAAGGTAAATTTTCTTTGATTACAGTCCATCCCGACAAAAATATTTATACCCAGTACTAACAGTAATAACCACAATTGTGGGGCTGAAATAGTAACCGGTTTACCTCCTTCAATTATTCGCTCAATTGCGCCTTGAAGAATTTCAAAACAAGCAATGGCTAAAAATCCAGCAATACCTAAAGCACCTACAGCTTCATATTTTTGCTGTTCGTAGGGGTGTTCCTTATCGGGTAAAGGAGAAGAAAATTGATTGGCAATTAATCCTAAAAATGAATTGAGAATAATTATTTTTATTGATATCGTAAAATAGCTTAACCTTTCAAATCAATATTTATGTATAGCGATGTCCCATATGGAGGGAAAATAGAAAAGCTATATATATTAATAAATAGATAACCTATGTCTGCAAATCATTTGACACTTAATTTAGTCGAAGGTTCTGTATCTTTCAGCTTTTCACCGGGAGCAGCACGGGAATTGAAAGCAGCAATAGATGAATTAATGCAAAAACTCAAGGTAGTTGCAACTAAAAACGCTAGCGGTGGAGGAAGAGCAAATCCTCAATCTTCAATGGAATACCGTTATACAGGAGAAGTGTTTTTAGAGCTTTTTTGTAACCCTAATATTTGGCCAAGTCCTTTTGCCGCCAAGGTTTTACTTACCGTGCGCTCTGACACTATTCGTTTGACTACAGAAGCTGAACTTACTCGTGTGATAGAAGATATTAATCAGTATCTAGAACAAGAAGATTAATTAAGCATTCCCATAAACTGCATTTGCAGTAAAAATTATTCATGGCTAACTATGAGTTGTTATTAGTCATGAATAAGTTGATCTGGGGTTAAATTAAACAAACATAGGAATAGTCGCAGCTATTAGGGGCTATAGATTGACTTCAGGCATTATTGCCGTGCGGTTGTTGTGACGGAAATCTATCTGATATCTTGCACTCTATGCTTTATTGCCGGTTTACTTTCGATTTGAGAAGAAGATATTCATGCTTTTGCGACTTATTCCGAGTTTTTTTAGGTTTTTTGCAAATAATGCAGGATATTGGAAGCGGTAAAAAATTTTTATCGCTTTCGTGCAAAGTTTTGATTAATTACGAACGTAGTAAAAAGGTTGTTAGTCAGCCACCAACCGGATATTGTGATAATTACGACCATTCATAAAATAAGAAAAATTAAAATTATTGTAATGTGGGCAATCCTACCCCTCTCTTATATATAAACTAAATAGGCTATAGCTTAAAACAAGAATAATAACAAGTATAAGAAGTCTTAAAATCAAAATCGTAAATTATATCAATAAATAGTTCTCAAAGGTAAATAGAATTACAAAATTTTTGCAGCCAGCAGATAAAGGGTTTTATATTAATTCTTATGATTTTGAGAAAAGGTAAAAAAAGGTAACTCTATTCTAGTAATATCTAAAATACATATAAACAACATCGCTATGCAGTTTACTGTGAATGCCGAAAAATTAAATTGTTTATCAACCTATTTAACATAATATTGTGAATACAGCGAGCCACTGCTAATTTTTTGCACTGAAATACTATGCTTGGAGGTACGAATTATGGACAAATACGATAAATATTTTAAATCAGAAAACATATTAAAACAGCCCCTGAGTCCAGAAGAAGCAGTGGCTACAGTCGCATTAATAACTACTGCTGCCGATTCGTCTTTAGAAGATGTAGATATAGAATTCTTAGTAGATATACTTTGGGGATTCGAGATTTTTGAAGAATATTCCGATGAAGATTTATTAGAAATGCTTGATAAGCTTCTGAACATAGCCGAACAGAATGAAATAGGAGCGTTGTTTAATGCTGCGAATGACAAACTCGAAGATGAATTTTTAGAAGATGCTTTTGCAGCTGGGGTTAGTGTAGTTGTAGATGAAGAAGAAATGCATATCCCCAAAACCAAAATGCCTTTGCTAAAAAGCTTACAGGAAGCTTTAGAGATTGGAAATGAGGAAGCAGAAGAAATTATTGAAGATGTAATTGCTGCCTTTGAAGAAGCTGAATTAGAGGAATTACTCGATTCAGAAGATGAAACCATACATGATATGGGCTTTACTGTAGAGGAATATGAATCCCCTATAGGTAATTTTACAGTTCCGATTCCAGTAAATCCCCATCAAGGCGGTAAAGTTCAAAGTCAAGAAGGTACAGTTAGCTTTTCTGATGATGAAGGTAGTTTTTTAAGAATAGATTATTATTCTTTGCCTGCTAAACAAATGGAGCAAATGGAAATTATTGGGCAAGAGGAATATTTGAAATCTACTCTTGTAAATAAATATGTTCCTGAAGAAATAGTTGCAAATTTGCCAGAAGCGCAGGTTGAGTATAACGAGTATATGACTGATACCTTAGAAGGTGCTTATTTCGTACTGCTTTATATGCCTGATGGTTCGAGAACTTATAAAACAGGAAACAACGGTACTGCAACTAAATTGGATGCTTATCGAGGATTAATTGCGTTTATCAATGGCGACTTCCTTTATATAGTAAGCAGTCAAAGAACATTTTTAGATGGCAGAACTTCTAATTTTATGAAGCAAGAAGCTGTTGCACTCAAACAAATGATTTTAGATTTTGTCGAAACTATCGATTTTAATTAAGGTTTGAAAAAAATAACTTCATTTTTCAGTTTAGAGGGTGATTTCTAAGAATAAATCGCCTTCTTATTCAACCACTTTTCTATACTTAATTATTACAAGATTCCTCTTCTTAGTAGAAGCAATTAAAAGCCGTTTTTATAATTCAAAATCTTAAATCTAAAATCCTGCTAGGTCAAAATCGTTCCGCCCATTAACCGCTCGTAACGGTATTTCAATTCATCTTGCATCAATTTCCATCGTCCCAAACTAGCGTCTAATTCTATTACTTTTTCCGCAGCTTGACGGGCTAAAATTAATACTTCTTCGTCTTCAACTAAACTTGCTAAAGTAAAATCTGGAATACCGGATTGTCGAGTTCCTAAAACTTGTCCCGGACCTCTAAAACGCATATCCATTTCTGATATAAAAAACCCGTCTTGTGACTGTTCTAATACTTTCAATCTTTGTTGAGCGTCGGCACTGCGAGAACCACTAACTAAAAGACAAAAAGATTGCGCTGCTCCCCTACCAACACGCCCCCGCAATTGATGCAGTTGTGACAACCCGAATCTTTCCGCGTTTTCAATTAGCATTACAGTTGCATTCGGAACATCGACCCCAACTTCTACTACCGTAGTAGAAACTAATATTTGCGTTTGGCGATCGCGGAATTTACTAATTGCTTCGTCTTTATCGGCAGAACTCATACGTCCGTGAAGCAACCCTACCTGAAACTCGGGAAATATTGCTTCCTGTAATTTTTTATGTTCTTCTACGGCGGAGCGCAGGTCTAATTTTTCCGATTCTTCTACCAAAGGCAATACCACATAAACCTGTCTTCCCTGGGCAATTTCACGCCGCATCAAATCGTAAGCTTGAGTTCGTTCGCTTGCCCTCAAAGCTGTAGTCTTTATCTTTTGTCTTCCCGGTGGTAGTTCGTCAATCTGACTGACATCTAAATCACCGTGAATGGTTAAGGCTAAGGTTCGCGGAATCGGAGTTGCAGTCATTGTTAAAACGTGGGGTTGTTCGCCTTTTTGCTGCAATCGCGCTCTTTGCTCTACCCCAAAGCGATGTTGTTCGTCAATGACTACCAAACCCAGCTTTTGAAAGTTTACCGGATCTTGAATTAAAGCATGAGTACCAACTAAAAGCGGTAATTCTCCCGTTTCTAACTGAGCGTGAATTTGTCGTCTTTTTGCTATTTTAGTAGAACCTGTCAGTAAATCTACTGGTAAATGCAGCAGGTTAAACCAGCCAACCAGCTTACGATAATGTTGTTCGGCTAAAACTTCTGTAGGAGCCATCAAAGCCGCTTGATACCCCGACTGAATCGCGGCAATAATCGCAATTACCGCCACAACTGTTTTACCAGAACCCACATCTCCTTGTACCAAACGATTCATCGGTGCGGGCTTTTGTAAATCGTTGAGAATATCTTGAACAACTCGTTCCTGCGCTCGGGTTAAATTAAACGGCAATATCTCATGAAACTGCTGCAATAACTCACCTTGTGGCGCAAGAATCGCACTAGTTTGAACTTCACGAGCTTTTTGCTGGCGTTGCAGTAAACCAAGTTGTAAATAGAAAAACTCATCAAATACCAAACGACGGCGTGCTGCTCGCAAACTATCGCTATCGGCAGGAAAATGAATATTATTAATCGCGTCTTTTAACTCCATCAACTGATATTTTTTCCGCAAACCCTTTGGTAATGGTTCCTTTAGATGAGCAGTTGCAGGTAAAGCAGCAACTACTGCTTGCCTCACCGTACTCGCGACAACCCCTTCAGTCAAAGAATAAACTGGCACTACTCTGCCCACAGTCAGCGATTCAATTTCATCCTCCGGATTCGCTAAAACTTCTAATTCTGGATTATCAAGAGTCAAGCCGTACTTGCTTTCTTTTACTAAACCGCAAGCAGCTACAGTACTACCAGCAACGTAACGACGCTTGATGCTTTCTTGCCAGCCGCGACTGCTGTAACGATTGCCAGCGTAAAAACGACTAATTCTTAAAAGGCCAGAATTATCTTTTAATTGAATTTCTAAAATCGTTAATTTCTTATTTTTAGGGCTAGAAAAACAGTTACAACGCTTGACTGTTGCTACCAAAGTCACTGTTTCACCGGCTTGTAACTCCGCAATACATACTTGATTGGCATAGTCAATGTGATCGCGGGGAAAGTAATACAGCAAGTCGCGCACCGTAGATAAGCCCAGACGATATAATTTACTGGCTCTTTTAAACCCAATTTCTGGTAAGTCGCTGAGTTTTTTGTCTAATTCCGGCGCAAGTCGCCGACTGACTTCAGCAACAATCTTAGTTTTAGGAGTTTGGACTTTAACTTTTGATTTGGAGTTTGAACTAGAAGAAGTTGGAAAAACATAATTACTATTCGCTTCATTACTTCCCCGCTCCCCTTGCTGCAAAGCATAAAGATACCGGCGAGTTTCGGCCACCAAATGCTGTCTATCCTCAGCATCTAAATTCGGATAGTTAGCAAATTTGACTGCGAATTCCTGCCAGCGGCGACGTTCAATTGCAGGCAAACCAATAGGAAATTTACCGAAAGTTAAAGTCAGAAATTCATTAAATAAATATTCCCTACCCTTCAAATTAATAAAACCCCGTTCCGTTTCTACCGTCAGAGCTTTTTGCAATCTTATCCAATCTGGTTTATCGTCATTAGTCATTTGTAATTAGTTGTTAGTTATTAGTTATTAGTTATTAGTTATTAGTTGTTAGTTGTTAGATATATATATATAAATGAATAATTCATTAGCTAACTTTTAACCCTTAATTCATAACTCCTAACTCCTAACTTCTAACTCTTAATTGATAACTGTCTCAGTCTTCATACCAGCTAGCACGCCAAGCTGCCTCAGCAGCAGCAATAGAACGTTCTCGCTGTTTATTTTGATATTCTCTACCTAATTTACCTAATTGATTCAAAATATGACGAATCTGCTTGCGCTCGGATGACAGCTTAATGTCAGCAAATTCTATTTCAATTAGCCGCAGGTTTAAAGCCATTACTTTGGTTAAGCTTTCTGGCTCTTCTTGCTCATCACTGTTAATTCCTACTACTAAACTTAATAAATTGGGAGGTCCGGGCATCATATCTGAAGAGGCTTCCGAAGAAGCAGCAGCAGCTTCTAAAACCTGTTCTGGCAATTTATTTGGCAAGATACCAGCTTTTTGTAGCAGTCGATTGCCATCACGAGATAGAGTTTTTAGTATATAACCAATTGCTTTTTCTAAGTTTTTTTGCCAAGCTGCTAATTCCATAGGATTAGAAGTATTAGGATTAAACCACTTTTTCCAATCTTTTCCCGGTTCTGGTTCTAATGAAAAAACAGGAGGCTGACCTTTTTTAGAAGATAAAAAAGCTATTTTGGCATCTAAAGGAAGCGAACCAGGAGAAGCATTATCGCCAAAAGCTTTCGGTTCTGAATCTCTATCTTCCATTTCTAACTTTTCGACAATTTCTTCTAAATTTTTATCTTCAATTTCCAATTCTTGAACAATTTCTTCTAATTCATCTTCTTCAAAGTCTAGTTTTTCTTCAACTAAATCCTCAATAATTTCTTCTTGTTCAATTTCTTCTAAATCAAAATCATTTGCATCACTTGCTTCTAATTCACTTTCAACTTCTTCTGAATCTTCATCATCAATATCATCAATATCAGTTAAAGTTCGCATATCTTCGGCTGCGGATTTTGCCAACTTTCGCATAGCTTTCTGTAATTTCTGCCGTTGACTCAAAGACAAACTCAAAAAACTATCTGGGTATCCTTGGGTACACAGATGATAACTAGCTAAAATCAATTGCTGACGTAAAGCCTGTCCCAAAACTTCTAAGTAGCTCTCATAAGCGCCGTGCAGTTGTTGTCCTATGTCTTTTATTGCTTTTTCTAACTCGACAATATCCTGTTCTATTCGCTCGATTGGTCTTGCCATATTTCCATTTTTTCCATTTTATCTTAGTAGTGGTACAGAAGTACGCATTTTTCCCTATTTAATCGCTTTGTGTCTGTGAAGTTAATTCATGGCAGAAGCGATGTTATCAAGATAGTTTGTAATTTTAGAACTGTTGCTAAAGGTATGCTAAAAGTATTTTCTTTGGTTTCAAGGAATTATTTCCTAGTTTTATTCATTTAATCAGCTGATATGCAGCGGGCATTGTACAAGGTAAAACTGTCAAACAACTGTACTGCTAGCCGAACAGCCCGCTTGCTGTATACAAATTAGTCGCTTAATAGCTTATCTTGCACCAATGTTAGCAACCTCTCGAAATTAAAGGCGAAAAGTGATTATGTAAATACTTCAGTCAGTTTGAACTTAAATCTTGCACCAGTTTCCTGTAGTGAAAGCATTGTTGTGGAATCAAAATATTTTCCTGCTTGTCCGTATGTAGGATTGATACATTAACCAGCTAATTGATTTTTGTGAGCCAAATTAATTTTGAAAATTTGTAGAGAGTAATAGGAAACTAGTAAGATTTTGACGATTAAAATTACGATATCCAGTCAATTTAATGAAAAACAGGTCAATCTTCAAAAGTTTGACCTGCATATAAAAAACTATTCTGCAAAATGAATTAATTATTACCCATTTGTGCAGCAACTTCCGAGGCAAAGTCTTCTTCTTTTTTGTCAATACCTTCGCCAAGAATGTAACGAGTAAAGCGGCTAATAGAAATTTCTTCACCAACTTTACTTCCTGTTTGTTTTACCAATTCCGCAATAGAGGTGCTTTGATCTCTAATATAAGGTTGGTCTAACAAAGTCATTTCTTTAAGACGCTTATCGATTCTTCCTTGAACAATTTTTTCTTTAATATTGTCAGGCTTTTTCGCTAAGTCATCGCGTCCCATTTCGATGTCTTTTTCTTTCTGGGTAATTTCAGCGGGAATGTCATCTACATTTACATATTCAACATTGGGACAAGCAGCAATCTGCATGGCAACGTTTCTTGCTAATGTTTTGACTTCCTCATTGCTAGCAGCCTTCTCTGAAGCGCATTTTAGCTCAACTAATACACCAACTCTACCGCCGGTGTGAATGTAGCTGTCTACAACACCTTTCTTTTCAGGAGCAGAAAAGTTTTCAAAGCGGCGTACTTTGATATTTTCACCTAACTGAGCGATTGTCTCGGTAATAGATTGCTCTACTGTTTTATCTTTATTTTCGCTGTAAGGCTGGCTTAATAAAGCTTCAACGCTCTGTGCAGTAGCAGCTTGCTTCGCCAGATTTTGAACTAAAGATTTGAAAGCATCATTACGAGCAACAAAGTCAGTTTGGCAGTTGACTTCTATTAATACACCTACCTGAGCGCTCGGTTCAATGTAGTTATCAATTAAACCTTCAGCAGCAATGCGATCGCTCTTTTTAGTCGCGCCAGCAATGCCTTTCTGGCGTAACCATTCGATGCCTTTTTCAATGTCGCCTTCGGTTTCTTTCAGCGCTTTTTTGCAGTCCATCATACCAGCGCCGGTTTTTTTACGTAACTCTTGGACTTGTTTTGCAGATATTTCCGCCATGTTGCCTCAATTTCTACTTAATTGATAGTTTTAATCGAAGATGGGATATTGAGTATTTCTATATTACTTAGCAGTGGGATACTCAGAAATATTTTTATTGTTCGGCTTAAATTGTTCGTAAGCTGAAATTAAGATGTAGGGAAGCAGGAGACCACCAGAGATTACAATACTTAAGGAAAGCTATCAATCGGACGCAATCTTTATTGATACATAATCACCATAACATCGCTTTGGATCGTGTCTCCTGCGTTTTTAATCGCTGCTGAATTGATAAAATAGCGATTAATTCTAACGATTAATTCTATCCTTCAGTGGATTCCCCTTCTTCTGATTCGCTATCTTCCGACGAGAATTCTTCAGAAGACTCGCTGAATTCGCTGCTGTCTTCATAATCGTAATCGTCTTCAGCACCTTCGTAGTCTTCGTAGTCATCATCGCTACTTACTTGACCGTGATAACCCTCATAAATAGCGTCAGCTAATTTACCGACTATCAACTTAATAGAGCGGATAGCGTCATCGTTGGCTGGAATGGGAATGTCTACTACATCTGGGTCGCAGTTAGTATCCAACATAGATACAATAGGCAATCCCAGCTTTTCACATTCTTGAACCGCGTTGTATTCCCGGCGCTGATCCACAATGATTACCACATCGGGGATTTTACGCATGGTTTTAATTCCACCGAGGTACTTTTGCAACTTAGATAACTCCCGACGCAGCATTGAAGCCTCTTTCTTCGGAAGTAAATCTAAGGCACCGCTTTCTTCACGACGCTCCAAGTCTTTTAAACGATCTACCCGTGTTTTGATAGTCGCCCAGTTGGTGAGCATTCCACCCAACCAGCGCTGGTTAATATAGTGGGCACCGCAACGGCTTGATTCCTGAGCGATAATTCCCGCAGCTTGTCTTTTAGTACCTACAAACAGAAACTTCTTACCTTGTTCTGCTTGAGTCCGCATATAAGTATATGCATCTTCCATTAACTGGGCAGTTTGCACCAAGTCAATGATATGTACTCCGTTACGAGAAGTATAAATATAAGGAGACATTTTGGGGTTCCATCTCCGGGTTTGATGTCCGAAGTGAACTCCCGACTCCATCATTTGAGCCAACGAAACAACAGGCATATTTTTCTCCTATTCGGGTTAAACCTCCATCTAGTTGCATTTCCTTGGTGGAAACACCCGAATTCCTAGATGTGCGAGATTAGAAAACTTTTCTAATCTACCACATAAAAATGCCGTGTTTGAGGGGGAAAACCGAATTTAAGTGTTTGTGCTGTTTGCGATTGACGAAAAACAAAATTAAGCTCGAATTTTAATTGTTATTTATCGTCAGTTCATTTATTAATTTAAATATTATATTTATCGAGCATCAATGAATTTACCACCATTACCTGACAACGAGGAAGATAGACTCCAAGCTCTGATCGAATACCATATCTTAGATACTCAACCAGAACAAAGATTTGATGATTTAACGGCAATAGCAGCACATATTTGTAATACTCCGATTTCTTTAATCAGTTTAGTGGATAAAAATCGGCAATGGTTTAAATCTAAAGTTGGTTTAGAAGCAACAGAAACCCCTAGAGAATTAGCTTTTTGCGCTCATACCATACTCCAGCCAGAAAAACCGCTGATTGTACCTAACGCTTTGGAAGACGAGCGATTTGCTGATAACCCATTAGTCATATCTGAACCCAACGTTATATTCTATGCTGGCGCGCCTTTAGTAACTCCTGATGGATTTGCTATCGGTACACTATGTACTATTGATAACAAGCCTAGAGAACTTACCCCAGAACAAGTATTAACTTTACAAGCTTTAGGTCGTCAAGTAATAAGTCAATTAGAGCTAAGAATAAATCTAACTAGACTAAAACAAAACATAACTCATCGCGAGCAAGTAGAGCAAAACTTACGCGATACCAATAAAAAACTGATTTACACTTTGGGTAAATTAAAACAAACTCAAGTTCAGCTGATTCAAAGTGAAAAAATGTCGAGTTTGGGCGAGATGGTTGCTGGAATTGCTCACGAAATAAATAATCCGGTTACCTTTATTTCTGCAAATATTGAGTATGTTAATAATTATGTTAGTGACTTACTTGATTTACTATCTCTTTATCAGCAGTACTATCCCGAACCTAATGCCGAGATTAAAAGTCAAGCTGAAGAAGTAGATACTGATTTTTTAACTGAAGATTTATCTAAAATATTATCTTCGATGAGCGCAGGTGCAGAGCGTATTCAAAATATTGTTTTGTCTTTACGTAATTTTTCTCGATTAGATGAAGCTCAAAAAAAACCTGTTGATATTCATGAAGGCATAGATAGTACGTTATCAATTTTGCAACATCGCCTCAAGGCAACGTTAGAGCATCCTGAAATCAAAATTACTAAAGAATACGGTAAATTACCGAAGATAGAATGCTACGCAGCCCAAGTAAATCAAGTTTTTCTACATATATTGTCGAATGCAATTGATGCAATTGAAGAAAAATTTCATCGCAAACAACAAGTAACAAACTTAGAAAATAAACTAACTCAATTACCTACAATTCGGATTAATACCAATATTTCCCCCGAAAATACTATTTTAATCAGAATTGCAGATAACGGAATAGGAATTTCAGAAAAAATTCAGCCTAAAATTTTTGACCCTTTCTTCACAAATAAACCAGTAGGAAAAGGAAGAGGTTTAGGACTGTCAATAAGTTATCAAATAATCGTCAAAAAGCATGAAGGCAATCTCAAATATCGAACTAAATACGGCAAAGGAAGCGAATTTTTGATTGAAATTCCAGTTAAAGATAACTAGTGAATAGAGAATTAATTAATCTCCCATTATGTAAGACAATACGAAAACCTGGTTGCTTCAAAAAACCAGGTTTTGATTTATCGTTAATTATTTTTTTAACTAAACTTATGTTTCTGTTTCGCTTCCATATAAGCAGCATAAACACCTTGAACATTATACCAATTCAAGAATATACGAGCTAATTCTAAAGCTAATTGCGGTTTCCCAGATTTAATTAATCGTTTTAGCAAAGGAGCCATTGTCCGCTCGTTTAACGTGCCATTGAGCGAAAGAATACCCCAAAGTAAGCGATGCAGCCAAGTCATTTGAATCATCATTTTTACATCCCAAGTCGGATGCTTTTGATAAAACAAAACTCCCATGCGTCCCCGTTGAATTTCTTTCTCGATTAAATTAGGAATTTGGTCTAAATTAAAAGCTGGATGCCAATGATAGCCTACAGCTTTCGGACATTTAACCAACTGTAAACCCAAATTTTTCAGTCGTACCCCTAATTCTAAATCTTCCCAACCGTAAAGTTGAAAACCTGTATCAAAAAGTCCTGCTTCTTCCAGCCAATGTTTGGGAATAGCAACGTTTCCTGTCGCAAAAAATGCGGCAGAATAATCAGTCAATTTATACGGTTCGGAAGTAGGATTATCAAAATTAGCGGTGTTAATTACCGCACCATAAGTAAAAAACTTGTCATTTCCGAACTTATTCTTTCCCTCAGTTAAGGCATCTGCATGAGCTTGAAGAAAAGTTTCTGTAACTACTAAATCGCTATCAATAAAAATAATTGTATCGCCCTTTGCTTTTTCTACCCCTAAATTTCGAGCCGCAGCAGGTCCCATATGCTCCTGCTCAAAAGTTCGCACGTGAGGGAAATCATCTTTTTCGGTTTTAAGCCACTCCAAAGTCCCGTCGGAAGAACCGTCGTCTACCAAAACAATTTCGTAATCTGTTACCACACTGTTCTGACTCAAACTTTGTACTTCCAAAGCTTTGAGACACTTCTCTAAAATCGGTTTACGATTGTAAGTCGGAATAACAACACTAAAAAACACAGTTTCACCCCCAACAATATTCCCTTCACAATAGGACAGCTTCAACTATACTGCTGTTCCTTAACTTACTGTGGTTACGGAAATTGTTATCAAATTACTTGTTACTAAAAATTTTCTCTGCATTAAAAACAAAAAACCTGGTTTCATAAAACAACCAAGTTTTTCATTTTATCAGTTGTAATTAAAGTTTAAATTAACCGAATGCAAAATAATACATTACAGCAAAGTTAACTAAAGGAATAATCATTAATAGAATCAGCCAAGGGTTTTTACCAAGCTTCTTGACAATATTTGCGTAAGCAATTATCAGAAAAATAACAGCAACGAAATTGACTAACGGAATGAAAAAACCTATTATCCACCAAGGTGATTGGTCGCCTGCTTTTAATGTTACCCAAATGTTAAGAAAAGGAACCCATGCGAACCAAGCATTTGGCTGATTGAGCTTTTGAAGCATAGTGTAAAAGCAGTAGGAAGAAAATATATATCCTGCAATTCCAAAAATTAAATTAAAAACTCCTCCTACACTACTAGAACCAGAACTACTCTGCGCCAATAGATATGTAAAACCCCAATGTAAGTTCAGTGACAACATCATTAATTTTTCTCCACACAAGAATTATCAGGCTGATTTTAATATCAAACTTGCTTGTATGATTCCCTAAAATGTTCTTAACAGAACAAAATTAATATTAAAAATTATATATTGGTCTAATTTGATCGGGACTTACGCAACCGGTACATTTTGCTTGTAGGGAAGGCAAAAGGGAGGATACTGCTCGGCTATGGTTCCCCGACTGTCAAGGATGTAAGTGTCTGGGTGTAGATTCTCTGCCCTCTTTATTGCCGTGTCGTGCGGTTGCTGTGACAAAAACCGCACGACACTTTTACTATTTCTAAGCGTAGTAATAACCTTTTACAGTGTCATATGTGACTAGTTATACTTAAGCACCAACCAGTCCACCAAACAATCAAGTAAGTCCTATATATAGCAATCTTATATAATTCCTGAGAAAGATAGGTATAATAAACCCGGTTTTTTGGAAAAAACCGGGTTCCTCAAATTTACCAAATGGTTTAGAAATGCTATATAAACCGGACTGAATTGTTATTTTTTCAAACTAACTTTACGACGATTTCGATGCAAAGCTAAACTTGCTCCTAATACTCCCGCAGATAATCCCAAAATACTTGTCGGCTCCGGAACCGATTGCGGTGTTTCTATGTTAAATTTCAATGTTGCCACACCTGGCGCGGGAGCATTTCGATCCAGCGGCAGCCTATCGCTTTGCTCGAAAGTTATTTCACCGCTGGCATTTTCAAATACCCCCGTTCCTCCAGTAATAGTAATAGTACCGCCACCATTTACCGTACCGGGAAAGTTGGGATTTCCTGGTGGGAAAAAGTTAATTTCAGCCCTATCATCGGCTTGTCCAAATAATTTATTGGCGCTGTCACCAAAATATATATCAGAATTTACTTCTGGATTAGCTACTCCTAATTGAGTACGTCGATCGATAACAGACTGCGGTGGATTTTGTAAACCTATAACGTTGGGATTGGCGTTGAACAGAAGCTTTTGATTGACTGGTACTATATTTCCGTTTTCATCGGTAATAGTTTCTTGAGATACTAATTTTCCAAAAGCATTACTTTCAAATTGAGTTAAGCCGAAAGCAGGATTACTATTTTGAGAAATACCTGAAATTTGAGCGGTAAAGAATCCTGGCTGCTGTTCAATTGGTCTTAATGTAAATAGCGTATCGTATGTAATCTCAAATTCACTGTTTACGTTTGTTTGTGCCTTGACACTTTGAATATTTGAACCACAAGCCGCGCATGTTAAAGCTATGGTCATCAACCATTTAATTCGTGAATGCATAATAAGAAATATTAGATTAACAACAACAGTAATAGTCGCAATTGTCACGGTAGCCTATAAGAAAAATGTGCCGGTTGCGGTCACTTATAAACAAAACGGATTTTACTTATGTATAAGCTTCAATTACAACGATTTTATTTAAAATAAATTCATCCTCTATTAATTCTGAATGCCAATTATACAATTACTAAAAATTGATAATAATCATCTAAAAATACTTTAAATATTTGATGTCTAAGTGCTGTTGGTATCTATCTAATTTGAAATATTTTTCATTTTGTATTGATAAATAAATTGCTTGCTAAAACTTCAACAACCTTTACCGCTATTTTCAATATCTATAAAAATACTAAATTCATAAATATTGGTTCGTGCTTATATATTATTATCAGTTAAATCACTGTATTTAATATAAATGTTTGGTAATTTTCGCAGAAATAAAAAGTAAAATATTACTAAAATTTTACAATTGTGTGGTGTAAATACTTAACCAATTTAAGGAGTTGATTTAGCAAGTTCTCTAAAAAACATCAAATGTATAGCGGTTTTCACTTGGGTGGAATACATTAAACTACCACCGCCCTACGGGCACCCCTCTTCTTAGTAAGGAGAGGGAAAGGGATGAGGTCTCGAGTGTATTCTGCTCAACCGAAAACTGGTATATTCTGATGATTAAAACTCACTCAATCTTTTAAAAAAAGCAGGTCAAAGTCATAAGTCATCAAACGATGATTTTCAACGTACATCAAATTAGCACTAATTTAATTGCTTTTAGTTAAAAACCATACCTTATATGATTGGAATCTAGATGATGAACACTGCATTTATGCTGAATATTTTAGTTACAACAGTACTGACATAAGTATATATACAGTCTATGTAAATTACTTAAGTAGTATAAATACTGAGGAGAATATACCTAAATTAATTAGATAATAAATATTCGTCGTTTTGCAGCATCGAGAAATAATCAATGGGTCGCGCTAAAAAGGTTGTCTTAGCATATTCTGGTGGAGTAGATACATCAGTGTGTATTCCTTACCTCAAAGAAGAATGGGGAGTAGAAGAAGTAATTACCCTCGCAGCAGATTTAGGTCAAGGTGAAGAATTAGAACCAGTTCGTGAAAAAGCTCTCAAGTCTGGTGCAAGTGAATCGTTAGTAGTTAATGTCCAAGAAAGCTTTATCAAAGATTATGCATTCAGGGCTATTCAAGCTAATGCTATCTACGAAAATCGCTATCCTTTGGCAACTGCTCTTGCACGTCCGTTAATTGCCAAAGCTTTGGTAGAAGCAGCCCAAAAATACGAAGCCGATGCAATTGCACATGGTTGTACGGGCAAAGGTAATGACCAAGTTCGTTTCGATGTAGCTGTTGCGGCTATGAATCCGAATTTAAAAATACTTGCGCCAGCAAGGGAATGGGGCATGAGTCGGGAAGAAACTATTGCTTACGGAGAACGTTTTGGTATTCCCTCACCTGTAAAAAAATCTTCCCCCTACAGTATTGACAAAAATCTACTCGGTCGAAGCATTGAAGCTGGTGCTTTAGAAGATCCATCTTACGAACCGCCAGAAGAAGTTTACGAGATGACAAAGGCGATCGCTAATACTCCCGAACAACCAGAGTATATAGAAATCGGCTTTGTTAGAGGTATTCCAGTAACTTTGAATGGCGAATCGAAGCCGCCAATTGAAATGATTGCCCAACTCAACGATTTGGTAGGAAATCATGGTGTTGGACGGATTGACATGATCGAAAATCGTCTGGTGGGCATAAAATCGCGAGAAATCTACGAATCTCCGGCAATGGTGGCATTAATTCAAGCGCATCGCGACTTGGAAAGCTTAACTTTAACGGCGGATGTGACTCAATATAAACGGGGTATCGAAGAAACTTATAGCCAATTAATTTACAATGGTTTATGGTTTAGCCCCCTCAAAGCTGCTCTTGATGCCTTTATTCAAAAGACGCAAGAAAGAGTTTCTGGAACAGTGCGAATGAAACTTTTTAAAGGCAATGCCATCGTTGTTGGCCGTCATTCCGATAATTCCCTTTACAATCCAGAAATGGCAACTTATGGCTCCGAAGATAGATTCGATCATAAGGCTGCTGAAGGATTTATTTATATTTGGGGAATGCCAACTCGTATTTGGGCACAGCAGGATAATTCTTAATTAAAAATCGATTAATTATCACGATAGTTATCACAAACAAAAACCTCTCTCCTTGTAAGGAGAGAGGTTTTGTATTTTTTATGATTGATTATCAACCATACCAAGTTAGGTTAATCACATGATATATTCCTATTCCTCAGTTGTTATCTCCTCAACCTGACGAGATTCCAGCCATAAAGGTACGGCGATTAATGCAACTAAAATCAACAATGCCAAAATAGCAAATTGACCTACCCATTGCACCAACTCTTCCAAAGAAACAACCTTACCAGCAAAGAAAGCCAAAGAAACCATCGCACTAGCCCAAGCGGCAGCACCTAAAAGGTTATATAGCAAGAAATTCGCAAAAGGCATCTGGGCTATACCAGCCAACGGTGCAGCAAGAATTCGTAATAAAGCAAAAAACCTGCCAAAAAATACGGCTTTAGCAGCGTTTTCACTAAATTTTTCTTTTATATCTAAAACTCTGGCTTCAGAAATCCTTAATAGGCGGGAGCAACGCATTAATAATGGCCATCCCCCAATTCTACCGATCCAATAGCCGCAAGTTCCGCCAATCGCTGCACCCGTTGCTGCGTCTCCTACAACCAACCAGTAGTTGAGTTCATCATTACCAGCTAAAAAGCCACCTACTAAAGTCACAGTTTCCCCTGGAAGGGGGATGCCCAAGTTTTCTAATAAAATCCCTACAAAAATCGCCCAATAGCCGTATTTATGAGCGATTTCCTGAATATTCTCTAGTGATATAAAATCGAGAGACATCCAGACCTAACCTATTTATATAATTTTACATTTCTACATATTGACTCTTCTAGACACAAGGTGTCAATGAAGTTAGCGGTTAATTACTTTCACCAATATTTATTTAGATCGGGATATTTCTTAAAATATTTAAACTAGTAGTAGATAGTAAATAAAAATACTATATACTCTAGTTGTAATTACATTTAGCAACTAAGTTAGTTTATTCTGTATTATTTTCTTAAAGCTAGTTTCAAGAAAAAGATATTTAAATATTTTTTATTTAATTGTATTAAATATGACTTGCCAAAGGATTGTACGTTTACCACAACCTTACAATTACTATCATCTATAATAGTAATTTTATGAAAAATTCATAAAACTCTGAGAAAATTATAAAAATTTAGTAAAAGAATCGGTTGCTACGGAAAAACTAAATCGCTTATGCCTATACTGAAAATTGTTTAGACAAATTATACGGCATAAATACTGACTGAATTTGTCTCAATTGTACTGCTTTAATACTTGATTCAAAAACAGGTAAAATAGTGGTTTTCAGTTGAGAAGGTAGTCGTGTTTGTGTCTGTTTTTTGTTTTTCTTGAGTATTTCAACTATCCAGTTAAATTTATGACTTTCACATTAGAACGTCAAGTTACTTTGTTCAAGCCCGAAGGACGCATGGACTTGCAGGGCGGAAATGCTTTGAGCCAAAAGATTGCTGCGGTTGTACCTGCTCCCGGACAAATCTGGGTTATAGACTTAGCTAAAGTTGATTTTATGGACAGTTCTGGTTTAGTTAGTTTAGTTAAGGGACTGAAAACAGCACGTCAGCATAATTGCCATTTAGTTCTTTGCAGCGTGACGGCTCCAGTTCGCTTAGTTTTAGAACTTACTCACTTAGACTCTGTTTTTGACATTTTCAATACTTACGAAGATGTTCTTAACATCATAGAAGACAAAAGCTTAGTTGTAGCCAGCTAAATTTGCTTTGTCAGTTCACTACTGTAGGCGTTAAGCAAGAAATTTAATTGCACTAAGTAATTAAATGCGAACGCAACATCAAGTTTTTATTCGGAAGATAAAGCTTTAAATTTTTACCTTACCTCTATCAACCGCCATGCGAATTCACTATTAACTCTCAATCTGCACTGCTCATCGATTCTTCGTGAGGAGTGGTGAGTTACTTAAACTAGTTTGAAGCGAAACAAGCAATGGAAGAATTATTTTTATAGGTAACAATGGTAACATATAGCTTATTATCATTTACCCAAAAAAAATTCTTTACTCTTTTGCTTTGTTCTTGCTTTTATCTTCCTGTTATTTATTGCTAAAGGGGTTTTATATATGACCCTTTTTTTTTGCTAATATCGCTTATCAACCAATTATTCTGGCTAACCTATTTCAAAAAAAACAAAATTTCAAAGGTTAATTTATCAAAGTAGTTTTTCGCAACCCAAA
Organism: Rivularia sp. MS3; assembly: GCA_019192545.1. GTDB lineage: Bacteria > Cyanobacteriota > Cyanobacteriia > Cyanobacteriales > Nostocaceae > Rivularia. Next base: position 352,716 of record JAHCMI010000001.1, read on the forward strand.
TCTAGCCTATACAGACGGCATCAATGTCATGCATTAAGTTTCTTTAAGTGTTAGGCACGGTAGAAATATTGCCAGGTGGGTTAGAACGAGGAAATGAAGGTAAATCAATACCGCTATGAGAAGCGGTGCGAGATTTTAAAGCTAAGCGGTAGCTAACACTTTGTAATTCCGCTTGTAATTGGCGGTTTTCCTGTTGTAAGAGTGCTACCTTTTCTCTTACTGGAGTCATTCGTTCCTCGAATTTATGACGATAAATTTGAGGTAATTCTTGTACTACTTGTTCTAACATTCTAGAACGGTCAGTTAATTCCTGAACGGACTGACGCAATTGATATATTTCGCCATCCCGAGTGCTGATTTGCTCTTGGTAAAAACTTACCTGTTCTTCTACTGCTTGCAATTGTTCTCGTAAAGCGTTTAATTCATTCTGATGCTTTTCGGAAACTTCTGGCTGGGGCATAAAATTGTTATTACCCTTTACCAGTCGGAACAGTTCTTGAGACAGCTGCTGTACTAATTGATCTCGAAGCTGCAATTCTTGACGCAACTTCGATACTTCAGTAGAAAGAGCTTGTATGGTGGAGTTATCTGTTTGGCTCACAGTGTCTTACAGTTTACTTAATAAATCTTTTCCACTTTTAGGGTAAGTATTTGTTAATGTAACATTCTTAGCCGTGATGGCAAGAGGGAAAGAGGTATATTTTTTTTACTTTTTTTAAAATTAAATTTTGATTGGCGCTGATTTCCGAACTAATTTAAGGAAACCGGGACTGTGGTAAGTAAATATAGAATTGATTTTCCGTTTTACTTTAAAACCACATAATACCGGTTATTTCTAACAGTGTAAGAGATAACTTACCTATTGTTTAATCATGTAGCAAGGCAGAGCAGTAAAGAAGATTATCTTTCTTGAGCCATTGCCGCAGCCGATGGTTCTTCGGTTGCTGTCTGTTCTTCCAAATCTTGCTTGATGGTTAAATAGCGAATTACTTCTTCACTCAAACGCATAGCACGTTCCATTGGAGCGATAGTGCTACCAACAGCAGTATAGTTCATTTGAACGTAAACACCATCCCGATGTTTGTTAATTTCATAAGCCAAACGACGCTTGCCGCGATTTTGGATTTGGATATTTTCCGCACCATTTTCTTTAATTAAGTTTTCATACTTAGAAATATTTTGCTCCACTTGCTCGTCTATTAAGTCTGGGCGCAAAATATACATTGTTTCGTAGTTTGTAGCCATTAGCGTTAATCTCCTTATGGACTTTGGCTGCTAGTGTCAAAAAAATTATGAAGTTAACTTCCGAATCTTTATTCAAGTAAGCCAACATTTCTAGCAGCAAGGAATTATAATCTTACCAGTTTTTGATTTTAATTGACGAAACTTTGAAAATCTGCTCTCTAGCACTTACAGATAATAAAATACCCCACTGTGGGTATAGTCGAATAGGGCGATATCCCTTACACACGGTTCTATCCGGAATATTTATCAAACGGTAGAACATTTTATTTTTCGGAGTCCCTTATATCCGCAGTTGCTAAAAGGAAAGCGCTATACATATAAATTGAATTCCATGATGCAGATGCCAAAAACATCAAGCCCTCAATCGATATACCTAGGAGGCTTAGGCGTTTGGCTAAACTATTTAATTTATTTAGAACTGATGCAACTAGTTTATTCCGAAAAATCAGTAATGAAAAAGCAAGCTAGCTTATGCTATTGTTCTACGGGTTAAAGATTACACACACATAGCAGATAATTCGTTAAACCATTTCAACCGAAATAGGCATAGACACGAATTTCTTTTGTGTAAATAATCAATTTTACTTAGTTAAAACATATTCAAGAGGATGAAATCAAACTTATGGCTCAGCGCTATGTGCGAGTTCAAAATACTGAAGGGATTATCTACTATGGTTTGCTACATCTCGATCTTAACGTGGAAGTGCTTGATGCTCCTCCCTGGATGCAAGGGCAACCCACGAATTTGATACTGCAACCAGACAGCTACCAAATTTTAGCTCCTTGTTCTCCTTCCAAAATTATTGCGGTGGGCAAAAATTATGCAGAACATGCCGCTGAAATGGGTAGTAAAGTTCCAGAAGAACCTTTAATTTTCCTCAAACCACCTACTTGTGTTATCCCTTCCGAAGCTGAAATTCAATATCCCCAGGCTACACAGCACGTAGACTATGAGGGAGAATTAGCTTTAATTATTGGCGAATCAGCCACTAAATGTACTCCTGCTGCGGCTCAAAATAAGATTTGGGGCTATACCATTGCTAATGACGTGACAGCAAGAGATTTACAAAAGCGAGATAGGCAATGGACTCGTGCTAAAGGTTTTGATACTTTTTGTCCTTTGGGGCCGTGGATTGTTAGGGAAGTAAGCCCTGGTGCTAGACTGCAAACTTTTTTGAATGATGATGCCACTCCCGTTCAATCTGCTTGTATCGATCAAATGGTTTTTTCTCCCGAAACTGTAGTGTCTTACATAAGTCAGGTAATGACGCTACTGCCGGGAGACGTAATATTAACAGGTACGCCATTAGGAGTTGGCCCCTTGAACTGTGGCGATCGCATCAGGGTTGAGATAGAAGGTATCGGTCGTTTAGAAAATACTGTTGCGGCTAGTAAATAAAAACTATACGACTTTTTTAACGTACCTGCATGTAAACCGCATCAGAAATTGCGGGAATTTCTGCGTAACGACCCATGATAGTTTGAGCTACAGAATATACAATAGCTGCTATCAAACCAATAAAAATAGTATTAGCTAAAGTTTCGATGGCAAAGTTAGCACCTGGAACTGGACTTAAAGCACGAACTACAAGACCGCACAAAACTAAAACAATATCTAAAAGTATAGCCTGCATTGTATTGAAGCGAATAAAATGAGCAATTTTCTCATTTCGCACTACCAACATAAACAAAGCAAAGAAAACGACTAATCCAGCAAAAGGAATGCCATTATAAATTGCGATTACAGGCAAAATTGGGATGAAAATTACTCTTAAGGCTGGAAACTGATTTAGCAAAAAGCTACCGAAAGCTAACCCTTCAATCAAAGGAAGCAAATAAGGTAGGCTCGCGAAAATTCTATCCTTAACAGTTGTAGTTCCGCGCCAAGTCATTCTGCGTTCTCCTATGTCTTATTTTACTGACCGTATGAACCTAGAATAACGCAGTTACTTAGTTTTCGTCTCAACCGCTTTATTCTATGTTGGCAATACGAAAGCCCATGATACACTCGTGCCAATTTGGTTGTTTGTCACCAATATTGTTAATTGCTTGTCCGCAACCTAATTTACCGTCGTACCAGCGAGGTTGCCCGCTTTTATCGGCAAGAACACAAGACTGGCAAACGCTTTGAGGAGCTATTAGCTGTTCTTTTATTAAAATTACTAACATTACTAACTCGCTTAATATTGTCTTAATTTTTACCTATTTGCGATTGAAAACAAAAATTTAATAAAGGTTTAATTTTTAAACTGGTATAAACAATACTGATTTATTCCTATTTCTTCATTTTCCGGCAGGCGCTAGAAGATTGATGTTGTGTGAATGCATTTTTTTGACTTCAATTTTAATTTTATTTTATCGGCTAAAGATAAAAATATTGCAGATTTTTAGTAAAAAGTAATACGCGAAATTGCTCGAAATTTATTATTGTCCTGATTCTTTCAATAGGAGCATCCCCCGACACCCTCTAAGATGCGACTACTGGTTTGTCCTATTAAATATTGATTGACAGCAGAAGAGCAGGGGAAGGTTACCTCCACTTGCAATATTGGCTTGTTCGATTACTAAGTAGCAGAGATTTGACCATTTTGACTTGAGGATTGATCAATAAATAATAAACTGCTCGCAGCTTTTAAACTATTAACTGGAAAAGAGATAAAATTTTCTTCTGTGCGATAGCACAAATTTTCATCGGATAGATTATTTACAGTGACTAAAACTAATTCAGATTTCCTTGCAAATTCTGACCCCACAGTGGCGGAGTTAATCAATCACGAGCTAAAGCGTCAACAAGACCATTTAGAGTTGATTGCTTCAGAAAACTTTACTTCTGCTGCCGTACTGGCTGCTCAAGGTTCGGTGCTGACAAATAAATACGCTGAGGGGTTACCAGGTAAGCGTTATTATGGCGGTTGTGAAGTAATCGATAAAATTGAGCAAATAGCTATCGATCGCGCTAAACAGCTATTTGGTGCCGCAAGTGCCAACGTTCAGCCTCATTCTGGAGCGCAAGCAAATTTTGCGGTGTTCTTAACCTTGTTAGAACCCGGTGACAAAATTATGGGAATGGATTTGTCTCATGGGGGACACCTTACCCACGGTTCGCCAGTGAATGTTTCGGGTAAGTGGTTTGAAGTTTGTCATTACGGCGTTAATCCGGAAACAGAACAGTTGGACTACGAGCAAATCCGCGAGCTGGCGCTAAGGGAGCGTCCAAAGCTCTTGATTTGTGGATATTCAGCTTATCCTCGCGTAATTGATTTTGAAAAATTCCGCAGTATCGCAGACGAAGTTGGTGCTTACTTATTAGCGGATATTGCTCACATCGCTGGTTTGGTTGCTGCTGGGCTTCATCCAAATCCCGTTCCTTATTGCGATGTAGTGACTACAACTACCCATAAAACTTTACGCGGTCCAAGAGGTGGTTTAATCTTGACTCGCGATGCTGATTTGGGCAAAAAGTTTGATAAATCTGTTTTCCCCGGAACTCAAGGCGGCCCATTAGAACATGTTATTGCTGGTAAAGCAGTAGCCTTTGGGGAAGCTTTGAAGCCAGAATTCAAAGATTATTCTGCTGCTGTAATTGAAAACGCCCGTGCTTTGGCCAGTCAGTTACAAAGTAGAGATTTAAAAATTGTCTCTAACGGCACAGAGAACCATCTAATGCTCGTAGATTTACGGTGTATTGGAATGACTGGTAAGCAGGCAGATAAATTAGTCAGCGGTGTAAATATTACTGCTAACAAAAATACGGTTCCTTTTGACCCAGAATCACCTTTCGTGACTAGCGGTTTGAGATTGGGTTCTCCTGCAATGACAACGCGAGGTATGGGTATAGCAGAATTTACAGAGATTGGTAATATCATTGCCGACCGTTTGTTAAATCCAGATTCAGATAGCGTTGCCGAAGATTGTCGCCGACGTGTAGCTGCTTTATGTAAGAATTTTCCCTTGTACGAACACATTGGGGTTCCAGTTCCTGCTTTGGCGTAAATTCTAGAGATTAAAAGAAAATAGCTTGATTATTAAAAGATTTGTTCAAAATCATTTATTAGTGGGCATTCTTTTAATTCACTTTATCCCCCCTTCTATATAAGGGGGGTTTTTCGTAATTACCAAGAGAAAGGCAGAGGGCAGATTTGCTGTAGGCAGAAGAAATTGTTTTTTTCGCCCTCTGTTACCGGGTTTAAAGGCACCATTATTTATTTATGAAAAAAACTACAATATTTTTTTCGGTTCGGCGTAGTACAAGAAAAAAAAGTGTCCTTATATGAAACCCTTAAATTTATTTATAGGGTTCCCTTCTGCCCTCTGCCCTCTTCCTTCTGCCTTCTCATGCCAACTCAGCAAAATTACTGACGGATAAATGTGGAATTTACCGGGGAACGCCGGTCACCTACCGCAGGCTCCGTCGTTGCACGGCAAAGTAACGGTAACTCATCTCGCTGTCAAAATTCTTTTTATAAAATTCTAAATGTGTTTAAAAATGTATCATTCTTATGCTGACAAGTAACTGAATCTTAGTAGTAATAGAACAACACAATCTATTTGCAATTCAATACAACTTCTCTATTTGTCTCGTATAGTAAACAAGCGATTTATTTATGCAGATGCTGCCTGCTCAGATTTATCATCTGATAGCCTTCTTACTAGCTGCGGTAGTCGTTCTCTGGACTACTCCTGATGTGAAAAATATTGGTATAAAAAGTGGACGTTTAGATAAACCTGACGATCGCAAAGTTCATCAAAGTCCAATGGTGCGTCTTGGAGGAGTGTCTATTTTCGCAGGTACCATAATTTCTTTGTTAGTCGTTTGGTGGTTGGGTGGATTTGGATTTTTACCAGCTGACAAAGAATGGCAAATCTGGGGTGTAACTCTTGGTGGCTTAGCTTTTTTCTTAATCGGTTTAGCTGATGATTTATTCAATTTGTCACCTTCAGTAAGGTTGCTAATGCAAACTTTAATAGCAGCTTGCGCCTGGAAAGCAGGAGTAAGTATTGATTTTCTCAGTATTCCTACAGGGGGATTAATTCACCTGGGTTGGCTAAGTTTACCAATTACTATTATTTGGTTGGTTGGTATGGTAAATGCAATAAACTGGATTGATGGTTTAGACGGCTTAGCTGCTGGTGTATCTGGAATTGCGGCGATGGTAATGTTGATTGTCGCTTTATTTATGCAGCAGCCCGGTGCAGCTTTAATCGCGGCGGCTCTTTCAGGAGCTACATTTGGATTTCTCCGCTATAATTTCAACCCCGCACAAATTTTTATGGGAGACGGAGGTTCTTATTTTATCGGATTCACTTTAGCATCCGTCGGAATAATTGGTTTGGTAAAAATTCCTGCCGTAACTGCGGTATTACTACCATATCTAATTTTGGCAGTACCAATTGTCGATATGTCAACAGTAATTTTAGGGCGAATCTCACAAGGTAAATCACCGTTTCTCGCGGATAAAACTCACTTACATCATAGGTTACTTGAAGCTGGTTTATCTCATAGATTGACAGTTTTATTTATCTATTCTTTAACATTATGGGTTGGTAGTCTGGCATTAGCTATTGCTGGCATACCCAGCGGTACAGTCTATGCTTGTGGTAGCACTTCTTTACTGAGCTATACTTCTTGGCGTGCTTGGAGAAGAGTAAGGTAACAACAACTGAAGAGAGGGAAAGAAGAAATTTATCTGCACTGAAATTAATTTCGTTCCCTGCGACTGTTTCTCTAACTTTACACAAAATGCAGAGAGCAGAGGGCATAAGGTAAAAAGTATAAATAAAAACTATGCCTTATGTCTTGTAGAAACTCTGTGTCCGTATTTAAATCAATATTTATACGCATATAGTTCATAAGTATCAAACGTGAACTTTTTAATCTCTCCATGCACAAAGGTGCCTTTCAAGTTTCTGCCTCCAACATATGAATACAAACTGATTGAAATATATTTTTTGTTCTATCAGTCAAAGTTTTACCCGCGTTCCCACTCTTCCGCCTTTTATTCAATAGGTAATCATAAAGCCGGGAAGGGAGAAATTCTTAAAGCATTAAATTATGATTCCGAATGCTGATTAAATAAGTAGTTCAACATAATTAATTACGCAATGACGGTAAATATTTTTGTTCACCTACTTATAAAGACTTTACGAGTTTCTTTAACAACTCTTCATCATATTTTCAAACAAGTAGTTGTATATACAAAGGAACAATAAATATATTTTATTTTCATAGCTTTATCAACTCTTAAAGTTTACGATTGCTATACATACATATCTAATGTATTCTTATACAGTACGGAATAATACTGATAAGTTTATAAATATTTAACACAAAATATTATGCTTAATGAATTTGTAAACTTTCCGACAATATGGTCGCAAATGTACGACCATTGTTATGAGAACTATAAAGGCTTAACAAAAAATCCTAAATGGCTTTTGATGCGTAAGATGAGCCGATTTGAGGCTGGAAGAAATATAATGAAATATTTATCTTATAGTTCGGTAAAGTCACATCAATTATCTTTAACAAATAAAGATTCTATTTTTCCCCAAATTAATATAGATGAAGCTGTGACACAGCTTAAAAAAGAAGGTTTTTATTTAAATTTACAGCTTCCTAAAAAAATAGTGAGAGAAATTGTAGAGTTTGCTAAAAACACTGCTTGCTATGGTAATCGTAAATCACAGCTTGGATTCTATTATCATCAGAGAGCGGAAGCAGAAGCTCAATTAAAAAAAAATATTAAAGTCGGTTGCTACTTCAATACAGCAGAATTATGTCCTGCTATTTCTAAATTGCAGAATGATTCTCAGTTATTGGCAATAGCAGCTAAATATTTAGAGAAAGAACCTATACATCAAGGAAATCAGCTTTGGTGGAGTTTTGCTGGAGAATCTTCAGATTGGGAACGCCGACAAAACGCACAAATGTTTCATTATGATTTAGATGATTATAGATTTTTAAAGTTCTTTTTCTATCTAACCGATGTAGATAATACAAGCGGTCCCCACATTTGCGTGCGAGGTAGTCATAAACATAAAAAGTTTTCTCATGTATTAATGCGTAAAAGAGAAAAAGACAGAGAGATTATTGAGTATTATGGTGAAGATTCTTTTGTAACTATTTGTGGTGAAGCTGGTTTTGGATTTGTAGAAGACCCGCTCTGCTTTCATAAAGGACTCACTCCCACTGAGGGCGACCGTCTTTTACTACAAATCGAATTTGCCACAACCGATTATGGAATGCAAAATGATAATAGGGATACTTCTAATCTTCAAGTTTTAAATTAAGAGAAAATTGATTTAAAACAATAAATACTAAATATATTTTTAAAATCAATGCAGGATAATTTGATGCATATTGAATAGAATTTTAACTATTAAATACGAAGATGCAGATAGCGTTATTTAAAGTAAGATAGTTAGAATTAATACTTATTTTAATAGGTAAGAGTTATAAAGACTGTGAAATTATTAGGGTATAAAAAAATAAAATAGTTATATCTGACGTATTAGAATTGTTTTTCAAGACTGCAACAGATTCTATTTTTTGGGAAATCACGAAAATACCTCTCGAGTAAATCTGTAAATTTTCCTATAAGTCCCAAAAGCAATAACAGAGCCAGTTGCACGCACAACTCATGCATCAAGAATGTCCATCGCTTTTGTTTCACCAGAGGTGACTGCTTTCTAATTATTTAGCAATCCTTGAGCGTGTAAACAAGTAATCAAAACCATTAACGGCAAAAATTGGGAAAACGATGCTATGACAAATGCAAAATGTAACGGAATGCAAAGTATAATGAAAACTACAAAACGCAGAAAATATTAAATAACAATACGGTAAATGCGAGTAGCTATCGCCGGAGCAGGCTTGGCAGGACTTTCCTGTGCGAAATATCTTGTTGATGAGGGTCATACTCCCATACTTTTGGAAAGCCGAGACGTACTGGGTGGTTTAGTCGCAGCATGGAAAGATTCCGATGGCGACTGGTATGAGACTGGGCTGCACGTATTCTTTGGGGCTTACCCTAATATGTTGCAGTTACTAAAAGAACTTGGTATTGAAGACCGTTTGCAGTGGAAAAAACACACAATGATCTTCAATCAACCAGAAAAACCAGGTACTTATAGTCGCTTTGATTTTCCAAATTTGCCCGCACCTTTGAATGGTATTGTGGCAATTTTGAAAAATAACGACATGTTGACTTGGGGTGAAAAAATTGAATTAGCAAAAGGATTAGTCCCGGCAATGTTGAGGGGTCAGAAATATGTTGACTCCACGGATAAATATACTTTTTCCGAGTGGCTTAAGCTTCAAGGAGTAGGCGATGAAGTGCAGCAAGATATTTTTATTGCTGCTTCTAAATCGTTAAATTTTATTAATCCCGACGAAATATCAGCCGTGGTGCTGTTGACGGCGCTTAATCGCTTTCTGCAACAGAAAGACGGTTCTAAAATGGCTTTCTTGGATGGTTCTCCTACCGAGCGTCTTTGTCAACCTTTGGTAGATTACATCGAAGCTGGTGGTGGAGAAGTAAAATTAAACGCGCCTTTGAAAGAAATTTTGCTCAATTCTGACGGTAGCGTCAAAGGATTTTTGATGCGCGGTTTGAATGGGGCACAAGATTATATAGAAACCGCAGACGCTTATGTTTCGGCAATGCCGGTTGACGTAATGAAAGTCATGCTACCAGAGGCTTGGAAGGATATAGAATGCTTCCAAAAGCTGGACGGATTAGAAGGCGTGCCGGTAATTAATATCCAATTATGGTTTGACCGTAAACTTACAGATATTGACCAACTATTATTTTCGCGATCGCCGATTTTAAACGTTTATGCGGACATGAGTAATACATGTCGCGAATATAGTGACCCAAACCGTTCTATGCTGGAATTAGTTCTTGCACCAGCAGAAGATTGGATTAACAAATCAGATGCCCAAATATTGCAAGTAACTCTTGCCGAATTGTCTAAATTATTTCCTCAACACTTCGGCTCGGAAAATCCAGCTAAGTTACTGAAACATCATGTGGTGAAAACACCGCGTTCCGTTTACAGAGCTATTCCTGGTCGTCAGGAGTATCGCCCTTCACAAGTAACTCCCATCTCAAACTTTTTCTTGAGTGGAAGCTACACCATGCAACCATTTTTAGGAAGTATGGAAGGAGCAGTACTTTCTGGTAAACTAACAGCGCTCGGTGTGAATAAATCATTCTTAGTAAAGAATTCTTCCAGCGATCCTATGCCTTCCATCCAGCCTGCAACGAATGCTGCAACTGCCTGATTCCCCCCCATGCATGAAAACGACGACGGTCTCCGTGGATGAGTCCTACAAAATTTGTCAGCAAATCACCGCAAAGCATTCCAAAACTTTTTATTTGGGTACTTTGTTGATGAGTCCTCCAAAGCGACGTGCAATTTGGGCAATTTATGCCTGGTGTCGTCGTACTGATGAATTAGTGGACGGTCCTGCTGCTGCTATGACTACTCCCGAAACCCTAGATTTATGGGAAAAGCAGCTCGAATTAATTTTTGCTCAACATCCCCAGGAAAATGTTGATGTGGCTCTTGCGGATGCATTAAAACGCTATTCAATGGATATTCAACCCTTTCGGGATATGATTTCCGGTCAGCGTATGGATTTGTACCGCAATCGCTATTCCACTTTTGATGATTTATATCTTTACTGTTACCGCGTAGCCGGTACTGTAGGTTTAATGTCAACGATGGTGATGGGCATTGATTCCACAGCTAACACCGCTCCTTGGAACCGTTATAAACAGCCGTATATTCCAATAAATGAAGCAGTAACTTTAGGAATAGCCTGTCAACTTACTAACATTCTCCGGGATGTCGGTGAAGATGCCCAACGAGGTCGAATTTATATTCCCACTGAAGATTTAGCACAATTTAACTACACCGAGAAGGATTTACTTAAAGGAGTAGTTGATGAGCGGTGGCGTTCTTTAATGAAATGTCAAATTCAAAGAGCGCGGCAATTTTACGCCCAAGCAGAGAAAGGAATTAGTTATCTACATCCAGATGCTCGCTTGCCAGTATGGGCGGCTCTAATGCACTACAGTCGCATTTTGAGCGTTATTGAACGCAATGGCTATGACGTGTTCAATCAACGTGCCTACGTACCACAGTGGAAAAAAATCGGGACTTTACCTTTTGCTTGGTTGCGATCGCAAATTTCTTAAGGTAAAAAACATAGTCGCACTGGGATATATCAAGCTGTATCCTAGTGTGTACGCAATTGAGATAATTTCAGTATTGACTCCTTATAAATTTTCTGCTAACATCTATATTTGTTACGACCTTGGAGAGGTGGCTGAGTGGTTGAAAGCGGCTCCCTGCTAAGGAGTTATGGGGTTAAAACCCCATCGAGGGTTCGAATCCCTCCCTCTCCGTTTCAATTGATAAAAGTACTGTACTTTTAAGCAAAGTTTTTCACTAAAACAATATTTTACTAATTAATATAAATTGAATTGAAGGTGCATTCAGGAAATTTTAGATGTACCGATATTTTAATTTTTATAATTGCTTATAATTACTTATATAGCGCTTCACAGGTAGATGAGGCACATTTCCCCTGCTCCTTGCTCCCTGCTCCCTTGCCTCAAACGAGTATTTTTTACCTCATTAAGATGAAATCCCCTGTAATTCCTATAATTACCCATATTGATTTGTGTCAACAAAATATCCATCAATAAATTGAGCAAGCACTAAGAATAGTTGTCCTCATAAATAAAAAGACGGAAGCAAGGAAAAATTTTTAGTTTTCCCTTACTTACCGTACTTCTAATCAAACCGTATTACTTTAGAAGCCTCCGAAGTTATAACCAACTCCAACAGAAAGACCTAAATCAGTTTCGTCGAAGAATGCTGCATTAACAGTTGCTGTTGCTGTTAACTTATCGTTTATAGGTACATCTACACCACCAGTAAGCAAAAAGGTTAATTCTGAATCATCTCCAGTTGCATAAGCTAAACCAGCCCCAGCATAAGGAGAAAAAGGTAATGGTTCGCGGAAGGGATCTGCAACCTGTTTGAAAGAAAAGTCATAGGTAAGAGGAACTAAAATTACAGTATCGTCACCAAGCACGACTGACGGACGTACTGATAAAATATCTGTTAACCCAAACTTACTGATAACCATAAAGTTACCATCGCCTAAAGCAGATTCGCCACCTAAACCAATATTTCCGGCAACTCCGACATAGCTAGAACCACCGCGAGTAGGACCACCAAAATCTATATCCGCTTGAGCTAATTGTGACGAATCAGATATTTTTCGATTAGCTTGTGGATATTCACTATGAGAAGATGCCTGTTGACTCTGATTTGCAAGCGCAGCAGATGAAGTTACTGTAGTTCCTGGTACTGGTGCTGCAATTTGAGCTTTTTGAGTATATGTTTCGGATGCTAATAGTTCTGGATTAACTAATAAATGTGGCTTTTCGGATTTTTGATCGGCAAAGTTCGAGCTAAAATGCTCAACAGGTTGATTCTCCTGTTTTGAAGTAACTCGATTTGATTGTACGAATTGTTGCTCAATAGTTTTCTCAGTTGTTTGAGCAGAAGTAGATAAGCTACTACTTAATAAAGAAATTGCTGCCAAACTCAGCGAAAAAACGCTTTTGCGAAGAAAAATTTTATTCACGTTCACTCCTAATAGATATAGCCACTTAAATATCGACTAGCTTATTTTTAGTCTATATGACGGCAGTATTTAATATTTAACACCAAAAAAATTATAGCTACATCCTTAATAAGGTATAAATCCTGTTAAATAGCTACATGTTAAAAATTACTGATATAGTTGATTTAACGGTTGACAAAAAAATATACACATAGCTAGTGAATATATTAAATAAAAAAATATAGTAACTATAGTTAGTGATTGATATCTGAATTGATACTTTATATCTATATATCTATGTAAACCAGGCATCAGGGAATATTAGCTGTAATAGCAGTCTTCGTCTGAATATTTGGGACAATTTGACTAATTATCATGTCTATCGATGAAGCTAATTTGCTCAATCATGATTTGCTAAGTCATCAGAGTTGACTTGTTTGCAATGCAATTATAGCTACAGGCATGAACTATAGTTCATTTCGCAATACTGAATATTATTAACACTCTAAATTTTCAGCTTTAATTTAAGCTTACATGATGACAGCGAATTACTGCTATATTTTTTAATTAAAATCGTCTAAAAAGCTTACCGTCTATTTAGACCGTCATTGTGCATATTAATATATATTCTAAATTTTAATTGACAATTTCTTAAACAAAAGCTAATTGTAATTCAGATACATAAGTAATAACTCTGATGCAAAACAAGCAAATATTTATAGTAAAAAAAATATTAATTAATTCTTTATTAAAACAAAATATTATCAACATACTTACTAATGAATTAAAAGCTATAATCCTTGCTCTACGTAATTATTCTCAGCAACCGTATTACTTCTGATTTCTGTTTATTTTTAATAAAAAATAAGTGAAGTACTATTTGTTGTAGAAACTTATATGATATCTTTTTTATTATCATGATAAATAAGAATCATGTATTTAGATTGACATCAAAATAAATTAGTTATCAACGAACACTTTTTAAGATAAAAATATTTCCTTCATTTGTTTGCGATTCATTTTTGAATCAAGTGTAAAACTTCATGCAAGCAAAGTATTTTTTTTGCAATCAATGATTAAATCATTTTATTTTTCGCTAATCTGTTTTTTCAAATGTTACAGACGTACTATCTTTTCTATCGTTTTCAATTAAATTAATAAAGATGAAACTTACTTTGAAATTAATAAAATTGAGGTTGAAAAAATTGATATTTCAATATAATCTCTCGTTTCAAGAAGATACATCTGCTTATCAGGGTTACTAAAAGCTATCATGAAAAAAATTAGAATTTTAAACTTAGAAATTGATAATTGGTCTAAACAAGAACTACTTGATAATTTAAAGTCAGGAGTAGTATTTACGCCTAACGTGGATCATATTGTAAAACTTCAAAAAGACTCAGAATTTGTCAAATCTTATAGTATAGGCGATTATAAAATTTGCGATAGTCAGATAGTGATGTATGCATCCAAGTTTTTGGGAACGCCAATCAAAGAAAAAATATCTGGTTCCGACTTGCTGCCTGCATTTTGTAAACATCATAGAAACAACGAAGATATTAAAATTTTTCTACTAGGCGCAGCCCAAGGAGTAGCTAAAAAAGCTCAAAAACAAATCAATCATAAAATAGGAAGAAAAATTGTTGTTAATAGTTATTCTCCACCTTTCGGCTTTGAGAAAGATGAAGCAGAATGTACGAAAATCATTGATTTAATTAATAATTCGGATGCTACAGTTCTAGTAATAGGTTTAGGTGCGCCCAAGCAAGAAAAATGGTTGTACAAATATAAAGATGATTTAAAGTTTATTAAGATATTTATGGCATTAGGAGCAACCATTGATTTTGAAGCAGGAAATGTCAAAAGAGCGCCAAAATGGATGAGCGAAATCGGATTAGAATGGTTGTTTAGATTGTTATGCGAACCGAAAAGATTATGGAAAAGATATTTACTAGACGATGTTCCTTTTATCCTATTGATTTTAAAACAAAGGTTAAGTATGTATATGAATAAAAATTCTAAAGATACTCAGCAAACTTTGTTAGCTGACAAATATTAGTCAGAATAATCAGATGTTTCTGAGTCGAAACATCATTCAATCTCATATACATTCGTACAAATTTTATGCAAAGCGGCAGAATATTCTGACCGCTATTTACTTATATAGAAATTACCGTACCTGACATATTTCCCTTGTAGAATGCTGTCTCGAACGGGATTTATACAATTGTTACAATTACTGCTTGGTGTGTGACACTATAAACCCTATTACTACGTTTACAATCGCTCTAAGTGTCACAGCAAAGGCATGGCAAGGCAACGTCAATAAAGGGGAAGACGGCAGTTTTGCGGGAAGAAAATCTATACCCGGATACTTGCTACAAGCCGGGTAACTATAGTCAAGAAGTGTTCCCCTTTATAATGCTCAAACCTTTTCCTTCTAAGTAATAATATCTTTTGCAAACACTCTTCAGAAGAAAGTCCTACACAGCAATAAACCCTTCTATAGTTTGTTTTATAGAAGGGTTCATAAATAATATGTCTAAACTGGTGCGTAAACAAAATTAATAAACTACGCTTTATTTACGATTACCTTTAAACAATCGAGACTACCTTTGCTAAATTATTTAAATAAGTTTTTCTGACTAGCATTTCCGCAGTATTCTCCAGTCCAACTTTATTTAAAATTTCTTCCCAACGATATACCCAATCATGTCTTAGTAATGAATTAATAATATTAGCTTTACGTATTTTATGCAGCCTTTCAGGTTGTGCATCCAGTTCAGCGATAATATCCGCTATTTCAGTAGTATTATCGGGTACTTCAATTACAGCATCAGACCAGTCAAAATATTTACTATAAGCTTCGCAAGCTGGTGGAATTCCGAGCATAACTGCTCCTCCTGCTGCACCTTCAAAAAAGCGCGAACCTAATTCTTCTTGAGTGCCTGTTTGACTCCCACTATCAAATTTTGCTTTATTAGCAATAAAATATCGGCTTCTTTTAATTAAATTACTATATAAAGTTCGATGTTCTTTGTAATTCCTCATTTCTAGACCTTTAAGAGTATCGTATAGATAGAGGAAGTTATCGCGTTCGCTTAATTTAAGTAAAGATTGATGTACGATTGGCGAACGACGACCTATGCTATAAACATCAATATGCCTTTGAGGATCTTGGGGATAAGGACAAAACTTCACTGCATCAACGGCATAAGGCAAACTGTAACAAGGACGTTTAACTAATTGACTGATAGCATTCACACTTTGACTTTGAGTCGTAAAGATATAATCAAAATCTTTGGCAAGTTTTAAGCAAAGTGCAGTTTTGTGATTCTCAATTTCTTTTGCCCAAAGTTCATCTATCCATAGAACAGCTTTTTTACATTTGTCACGCCATCCTTTGATATCATTAATGCAGGTTAAATCCCAAAAATGCTGACAAATAAAGAATAATAAATCATATTCTCGATCTATTACTAATTCTTCGCAACCAGAACGTAATAGTTTGCTTTGATTCAAAGCTAAGCCGGTATAGTTAGCTATTTTCTTTTTAGCTTCAGATTTAAAGCTAGACACATATTTCTGTGAGAGCAAATCCGCACTGTCAAAACTATTAATTACATCTTCAAATTCATATTCTGCCGAACGAAAAGCTTCGGATTGATAACCTCGCATCGACACTATTAAAACACGGGGCTTCCTATGATGATTAGTATAGGGCTTTTGAAAGCTTGAAATAGCTTTTGTTTGAAAATTCAATTTATGAGTGGTAGTTTTTAACATAATTGCAATCAATTTTTATCTAAAATTATTTGAAAATATCATATTAAGATAATATTTTGTTCAATAGCGCTTGTTTTGAATCGTTTACTGTTCGCCAGTCATCTTGTAATACACCTCCGGTACCTTTACTATTCGGATTCCAACACCAATAAGCAAAACTGAGCTTGTTTTTAGCAATAAAATTTACAAACTTTCGCTGCCAAATACCTTCTTTAGAGTTGCGATCGACGTGATATCCTCCAAATTCACCAACGAAAATTGGAGCAATTTGCTTTCTATGAATGTAGTTAAATCCTATTTCCCATCGTTGGTAAAGGTTGTTGGGAAAATCTGAATCTTGAAACCAGGAAACTTTTGAACCACCGTATTCGTGAGGAGAATAGACTAGTTTGTTGGGTTTTTTGATATGTACGGGATATTCTCGGACACCTTCCAAATTTGCACCCCAAAAGTAACCATGTTGTATTTGATTGGGTACGTTTTTTTCTATGCCCTCAACTACAATCAACCAGTTAGGATTCACATCAAGAATCTTATTTCCGGCTTTTTGAACTGCTAAGCGCCAATCAGTTGTAGTATCATTAGTTCCCCAACTTGCACGCCCGTGGGGTTCGTTTTTCAAATCTGCACCGATAACATTGGGCTGATTTTTATAGCGTTTTGCTAACAGAATCCACGTATCGATCCAATCCTTTTCTGTAAAACCATCTCCATACCAAACTTCTGAAATATGCCCATCCTTGAGACAATGACTATCTAATAAGATTAATAATCCCTGTCTGCGTGCTTCTTGGATAACTAAATCCATCACTTCTAAAGGAGTTTTTCCATGAAGTTCTGAATTTGCACCAATAGAAAAATCAACACCATTAATGTGTGAAGATTTTATCGCTTCTACAGAATAAGGCAAACGAATTATGTTATAGCCCAAGCTTTTGATATGAGCGAGCATTTGTTTGTAGTCTCTAACCCATAAACCATGAGGTGCATGGGTATCAACTTCCATACCAAACCAGTTAATACCACGTAGTAAGACTACTTTCCCCGTATTGTCAACAATCTCAGACTTTTTGGTCGATAAGGGAGGAACGATGTTAGTAGCTGCAATAGAAGTATTAACCTGAAAAATATTAATAAATTGGATACAAAACAGACTCAAGCTGATGCAAAGTAAACTAAAAAATAAGCCTTTGATAATAAGTTTTTTTGATTTTCTGGAATTAATATCGATATTAAATATATTGCAAAATAGCTTCCAGGCAACTCGTGCTAAAGGCTGGAGTATACTACGCTTGAATCTGTATATAATTCGCATAATGTGAGGTCGAAGCAACATGATTACTTTATACAGGTAAAAAGTTTATATCCATTTTTAATTTGTATTTATTCTGAATAAATTAAATAGAATTAATTGCACTGTTAACGCTGCCATAGAAATTTTCTCTTCTAAGCACAGACCATGTAAGCCTGTCATCAATCAGCTTTGCACGTTCAACTTCACGCAAATTTGACTGTTTATTTAAAGCTAATAACTGCATTAAACACATAGCAAAACATTCTGGTTCGTCAGCTATCTTAATAGCAGAGGGATAATCCAATATTCCTCGCATTGCAACCGTTGTAGCAACAATTGGACTTCCGGAAGTAATAGCATCTAAAGTTTTAATCTGAATTCCACCACCGCTTATTGAAGGAATCGCAACGACTTTCGATTGTGCCATAAACAATTGAGCATCATTGACAAAACCGCAATACTTAACATTTGGGTATTTTTCTATTAACCATTGGGCACCAGAACCGGCGATATGAATCGATATGTTTGTAGGTAAGTGAGGGTAAACTGTTTGAAAAAACCACTCCAAGCCATACTTATTAGCTTTCCAAGTCCAGCTACCAATTATGCCAATATCACAGTTTTTGGGTACAGAATTTTTAGGTGGTCTTGTGCGGATGGAAGGCAGATTAAACACTTTACTAATTCTATTTTGACTGTAAAAGTAATTAGAGTCATGAGGTGTTAGCGTCCATACCTGTTTTGATGAAACAGCTAATTTGTCTTCCATCTTTTTTATCAGATCAGCTTCTCTTTTATATATGTATTTTGATAGAGACCTCTGGGCACTGTTTAATTGTGCTTCATACAATTGATGTTCCAGGTTATGAGCAATAAAAATTACTTTTGACTCTTTAGAAAACAAAGGCAATAACCAACCTAATTGTGCATGGTCAATTATGACAGCTTCGTAGTTATCTCGATGTAAAATACTTTTTATTTTTGTTAAGTATTTTTTTGAGTAATATTTAGCTGCTGAGTAAGGAAGACGCTTTAATAAACTTAAAGCCATCCACAAAAATGAATAATATTTAGATTTTTCTGTTTCGATATACCTTTGTTCTATTACAAGTTCGTTGGCATTCTTAGGTTTGGTGTCATTAGGACGTTGATATCCAACAACTAATACGTCATGTCCGCATTGCTTCAAAGCATTGATAAAGCATTGAGATGCAATTTCCCCACCAGTTCTTCTTCCACTGGGAAGAACGGTTGTCAAATATAAAATTTTCATCTAAATAAATTTACGATTATTTTAAATTAGTGACTTGATATCCGAAACAACTTCATGTATTACTTGAGTGCCAAATAGCGATTCAAGCAATTTTGGTTCAATGCGAATTTTTTCAGAGTTAGACAGTAGGTTGACAATTGCAGTGGCGAAAGATTGGGTATCTGAAGCTATTTTGAAATACTGTCTGACACAAAGAGGTAAACCCGCTATTCCTTGCGGTGTAGAGACAATTGGTTTACCAGCCATTAACATTTCTAGGGATTTAATACTAACTCCGCTACCGGTTAAAACTGGATTAATTAACACCCGTCCGGAATTATAAATATCTGTA
Source organism: Rivularia sp. MS3 (assembly GCA_019192545.1). Classification (GTDB taxonomy): domain Bacteria; phylum Cyanobacteriota; class Cyanobacteriia; order Cyanobacteriales; family Nostocaceae; genus Rivularia. Next base: position 372,292 of record JAHCMI010000001.1, read on the forward strand.
GAGGATGGCGGATTGATACTGATATCTACGCCCTCAGTTTCTTCGCATAGCTGTCTAATTTTATTTATAGGTTTAGCTCCGGCAATTAAAACTTTAATATGAGAAAAATGCCTGCGAATTTCAGGCAGAACCTGAGTTATAAACCAGATAATACCCGCTACATTATTATTAGAATATAGGTTGCCTAGAAAAACAACATCATAACGAGCATCTGGGTTAATATTTTGATGAAATTTATTTTGGGAATGAGATTGATAAACTTCCATTAAAGGAGGTAAATAGCGTCCATTTTTAAATCCGTGAGATTTCCAAAATTTTAAATCTTCTGCCGAGATATCATAAAATAACAGACTATTTTTTAGTAAGGATTTTTCATATGTTTCTAAATGAGCTAGAGATAAATATCTTTTAATTTTGCTTGTACCGATAGCTGAAGCAAATAATCTTTGATAATACAGATGCTCAATGTTATGGCAGCGAGTCACTATTGGTATATCAAAATGATGGCTAAGCTTTGAGGCTATATCTCCTCCGTGAATACCATCTAACCAAATTACATGAGGTTGAAAGCCACGAACTTTAGAAACTAAATGATTTAGTTGCTCTCCCCCTACAAGCCTAGAAGTTACTTCTAGAGGGTAACGGAACAGATTCAAAAGTCTAGAAGCTTTTGTAGATAAATCATATTTAAAAGGAATAAAATACGTAGAGCTAACATACTTTTTAATTTCGGCAACTTCTCCAGGTTGCGGAATTTTATCAAACCAGCATATAAGCTGTAACTCTACGCCAATTTTAGAAAAAGCTTTAATTCTTCGCCACATATCTACCCGTCCTCCGTGAATCGCAGGATAGGGTATATCATGACATACTAAAGTAATTTTCATTATCTATATTATCTTGATGAATACAACTATTTCTGCTGAGTGAATGATTTTACATTCATCCATTCTTGCTTTATAAAAGAAGCACGATATTGATAAGTTTTAGCTTCTCGATACTCAATAGCTAAAGAAAATACAGTAGAAACGTATACTATCCAAAAAATGCTGTTAGTTTCTACCAAAGTGCTTTCGCTAATGTTGTACATAACTAAAAAAGTTAAGTACATTAAAGGCCAAATTCCTTCTATACATTGAGTAATTCGCAACCACATTATTCCTTTAAAAAAAGTAGTAATAAAGCTGAATGTAAATACCGCTAAGCCTGCAATTCCTAACTCTATGAATAAATCCATAAAGCCGTTATGTCCGTAAGGACATTCCCATGCCAAAGTACGCCATAAATAAGCAGTTATTTCACTGTCCCAATCTCTCCAGACAGCATTAAAACCGTACCCCAACCAAGGGCGCTCCCAAATTAAATCGAACATTGCACTCCATATGTCGGTACGTCCGGTTAGAGTCAAGTCTTTTCCTAATGCATCGGCAACAACAGGTAGGTTATCTAATAACAAAGTCAATATACTTCCCACGGTAAGTATCAATGCAATGATTAAAGGAATTAACTGGTTGTAATTACGTCGCCAACTTCTGTAAAGAGGCAAAATAGCCATCAAAGATAGACAAACGACTAAAGAAGACGTGGAAGTTGAAAGTACGATTAAAGCAATAGAGAGAATAAAACCGGCCCAGGGAACCCATCGATATTTAGGATTTCTAATTGGATTGCTCATGGCAACAAACAAAAACACCATGCTGCTCAGATTCATCAATCGACCCAAAATATTTTTATGGGTCATTATTCCCCGCCAAGAACCTGCATGAATCCCTCCTTCTTGAACTGTCATTAATCCGTACTTAGGTAGTCCGATTGCAAACATAAAGCTCAGTATTACTACTATGCCCAGGGCGCAAGCTAATAATTGCAATTGCTCTCTCAAAGTGAAGCGCATTGCCATATAGACAGCAAATACACTTGTTCCCAAAAGCAGTATGCTGCGTCGCAAAGTAATATCAGGTGCAACAGTCCATAATGTTGAGGCTAAAACAATTCCTAAGAATACCCATATCCAGATATCTTTCTGTGCAGCACGTACAAAATTTTTCTGATGCTTCACTATCAACAAGAAAGTAATAGTGTAAACTAACATAAAAAATTTAGGACTGTAGGAATCGTTACCAATACTTCCACTACCTCCTTCTATAAGTACGGGTATTAAAGCACTTGTAGAAAGAAAAAGAGTGAATACAACAAATATCTGTTCGGCTAGCTTTGGCAATTTTGGCATACCGAATATATTTCCTAAATATATTAATTATTTATGAAATGAAATACCGTAATTTTAAAGGTATCGTTAAACTTCATCATTCAATTTAAGCAAAATAACTGATGAAGTTTTTCAATTAATGAACCAAGTATTAGCTTTTGTCAATAGAGTAATTTTGCTTTACACGAGCATCATTATTTTATTTTAAATACTTTATATAAAGCATACATCTTGATATATAAAACCTTTAAAGTTTAGATTTAGCAATGACTTTAAGGTTTAGTGCATCTAGAACATTTTTAATTTACTGAATATATTATTAAAATAATTATGCGTGTTTTTACTCTTTTCGTCATAAGAACTCAGGAATATTTCACTTAATCTTCATCGGCAAGTTTTATTTTGGTAAAGTTTTTATTAATGAGACTCCATTTACGATTATGCGAGATATGTTGAGGATATTGTCGAGTTAGTGAGTTTTCAAATAATATATGTCGCAACCTATAACTATAAAATTTTGAGAGGTAATAAGCAGAAAATACCGTAAATGTTACATCTTATTTTAAACATTGTATTAACTAAGTAAACTAAACAATATTGTATCTAAGTAGTTTTTGATACTGTCTATGGCGAGTATTTTAATTATTTGCACAATTAAGTTAGCTGAAAACTTATTTACAATTCGTTTATTAACCGAAACTGTATATTAAATTGTTTTAAATGGGATTTTGAATGGAAACACAAATGCCAGCAAAAGAACACGATTTGCAGCCTTTGAACGAAACCAAATCTTTACAGAGAGAACCATACTGGTTATTAAAAAGACCTGCAAATATTGAAGAAGAGAATATTGGTTTTGGTCAAATCTTTTCGATGCTGCGTCGTCGAGCAGCTTTGATTGTTAGCGTCGCAGTAATCGCAACTACAGCAGCTGCTATATGGGGTTCCACTCGCACCCCCAAATATGAAGGCAAATTCCAATTACTAGTTGAACCTTTAAGAAGCTCGGAAAGCGAACTGTTGGTTTTACTGTCTCAAACTCTTCAGCAGGATGTCAATAAAATCACTAGACAAAACAACACGCCTTTAGATTATCAGGCTTTATTAGAAGTTTTAAAAAGTCCGAAAGTCATAGAACCTGTAGTGGATGAAATTCAAGATAAATATCCAGGGGTTACCTATGGTAAGTTAGTTGGTGGTAGCAAAGCTGGTAAAGTTCCCAGCAGCGTTAAAGATGGACAGTTGCATATCAGTCGTCTTTCTCAAGGTGAAATTGAATCTAGAGTTATTGAAGTTCGGTACAAGGATGCGAATCCCCAGAAAGTTCTATTTGTTCTAGATAAAGTCTCTGAAGCTTACCGGAAATATAGTCTCGAACAACAGCAAACGAATTTACGTCAAGGAATCAGATTTGTAGAGCAACAGATTCCGACATTGCGATTGCGAGTTAGTACTTTGCAAGGAGAAATGCAGCGGTTTCAGCAAAGTTACAGTTTGTTTAATCCCGAGCTTCAAGGGAAGCAGTTACTTACTAGAGTTGATGAACTTGAAGCGGCGAAAATAGAAGCTACCAAACAACTTGCAGAAGCCAAATCACTTTACGCTTCCTTGCAAAGTCAGTTGGGAATGTCGCAAGATGCGGCAATTGCAGCTTCCGCTTTGAGCGAATCACCTCAATATCAACAAATTCTGAAGCGGGTTAGAGACATAGAAGCTCAAATTGCTACAGAGTCGGTACGTTTGAGCGATGCTAATCCAGTAATGGTATCTTTACGACAGCAACGCCAAAAGTTATTGCCATTGTTAAAGCGAGAAGCTCAACTGGCTTTGGGAGGACAAGTCTCTGATAATTTACTCAACTCACCAGTCGGAACTTATCAAAATTCGGTGCGCCGCGACTTGATTCAAAAAATGGCTGAAACTGCAAATCAAATTCAGTTATTAGAAGCAAGTGTTAAAGCTACCGATGCTGCCTTGGCACAATTAAACCAACAAATCAAGCAATATCCAGTAGTTGCCGGTAGATACGCCAATTTAGAGCGAGAATTACAAGTTGCTAGCGATACTCTCAAACAGCTTTTAGCCAAACAAGAAGCCTTGAGAGTAGATGCCGCACAGCAGGAAGTACCTTGGGAATTGATTATGTCTCCAAGGTTGCCAAAAAACAAAGCTGGTGCATATGTAGCAGATGCTTCTAAGGGTAAACTCAATATTATTTTGGGAGGAGCAGGAGGATTACTTTTAGGTGTTTTAGCTGCTTTTCTGCTGGAAAATGCACAGAATGTTTTTCACGATGCCAAAGAGGTGAAACGAACTGCGAAGTTACCTTTATTAGCGACAATTCCTTACTTAAAAGAATTGAAACTATTGCCTCCTGCTGATAAAGAACTAGTCTATACACTTGAAAAAGACGAGCGTTTGCTTCCCGCAGTTAAAAATAGACGCGATAAAGAGTATGGAACATCTCCTTATATCCAGGCTTTCTACTCTTTGTATACCAGGATTCAAGCTTTAAAAGAAGAAACTCCTATTGCTTCATTGGTAATAACATCTGCAAATCCCGGAGAAGGAAAAACAACCGTAGCAACAACATTTGCTAAAACTGCCGCAGAAGCAGGTTTACGAGTGCTTTTGGTAGATGCAAATTTGCATAATCCTCAAGTACATCACAGTTTGGGTTTAATTAATACTCAAGGATTAAGTGAAATACTTTCTCAAGGTTTAGATTTAAACGATGCACTCGGACAATCTCATGAAGAGGAAAACTTATTTGTGATTACCGCAGGAGAAACACCTCACAATAGTGCCAAGCTTTTCTCCTCACCAAGAATGCGAAATTTTGTGATGCGATCGCAATCAGATTTCGATTTAGTGGTGTACGATACTCCTCAAATTTTGGGACGTTTAGACACCAGTATTTTAGCTACCCATGCTGATGGCATATTGATGGTTGTCGGACTCGGTAAAACGGTTCGTCCATCACTTTCGACAGCATTGGATGAATTGGAAGCCGGACGCAATCGCGTATTGGGTTTAGTTTCCAATACTATGGAATCTTAATTAATCGCTTAGTGTTGATTATTTAAGTATCAAAATTTAATAAATTCCCCTTAATACAAATTGTGAATTCCTTAAACGCAATTACCAGGTACATTAATAAAAAAATATCTAGCCAGTTTATTCGTAATCTTGGCTGGCTAGGTATTGCTGAGATATGTTACAGAGTCCTACGTTTAGGACTAGTAGTCATCACCGCTAGGTATTTAACTCCCCATGATTATGGTTTGGGAGCAATTATTCTCGCAGTACGGGAATTTGCAATTACTTTTGCTGATGTAGGTATCGGAGCAAAAATTATCCAAGCTGAGAAAAAAGAACTACCGCATTTGTGTAGTTCTGCTTTTTGGCTAAACTGGGTAATTTTTGCCAGTTTATTCATGATTCAGGCTATTGCATCGTTTCCTATTGCTTCGGTTTATCGGAGTAAAGAAATTATTTTTCCCATCATTGTTAGTGGAATAGCTTATTTAATTTGGCCTATCTACGGTATCCAAAAAACTTTAATTCAAAGAGAAAATCGGTTTAAAGTCATAGCGTTTACCGACACTATTCAATTTTCTCTTGCTGGTATATTAACAGCAATATTTGCTGTGATGGGTATGGGAGTATGGGCTTTTGCTCTACCAATAGTTTTAGTAGCACCTTTAGAAATAATCATATATTATAAATATCATTCTTGGCGACCTAAAGAAGGATTTACAACACTATATTGGGATGAAATATTAAGTTTTGGTAAGAACATTTTGGGTGTAGGTTTACTTAAAACTTTAAGAAACAACTTAGATTATTTGATAGTTGGACGCTTAATCAGTGTCGAAGAGTTAGGAATCTACTTTTTCGGTTTTAATGCTGGTTTAGGAATTAGTTTAAGTATTATCAATGCCATTAGTTCGGTGATGTTGCCTCACTTATGCGAAGCTCGTATGGAATGGAGCGAGTTTAAACATCGCTATCTTCACAGCATCAGAACTATTGCTATGATAATTGTTCCTTTTGTTTTACTACAATCTAGTTTGGCTCCCATATACGTTCCTATCATTTTTGGTGAGAAATGGATACCGGCTATACCTATTTTGATAATAGTTTGTTTGTCAGCAATTCCCAGACCTTTTGCAAATGCAGCATCTCAATTATTGATAGCTATTGGTAAACCTCATTTAGATTTGTGGTGGAACGTAATTTTTACCAGTTTATTTGCTGTTTTCTTATTTTTAGGCGCTAGCAGCGATTTTATTCTTAATACTGTTTTAGATGCCGATACCGTTAAAAGTTTGACGTTGATGGTAGGAGAACATTGGCAAGTTATTGGTATAGCTTTATCTGTTTTCTTGGTTCATATAGTTTTTTTACCATTTTTTACTATCTGGGCAACACGTTATGTTTTCCCAAAGAAAGTGTAACTACTTATAGCGCATGGGCATGGAGATTTATTTAATTGAATTTCAAGCTTAAATTCCTCTTCTTTCTTTGTTAAGATTGCTTAAATAGGGAATAATTGTATCTTTACGAGGCCAATTTTTCCAGATAAAGCGCAATAATAAAGGTAATGAAATTGCCATCAGTAGAAGACCAAACTACCAATAATTAATTAAGTTTTACAGGCTCTCTGCTGGCTTATAACTTGATGAATCGCGAGATAGAAGTTGTGATGATACAGCTAGAATGTTATTTAACGCATGAAAAGCAATTGGCACAATTAGGGAGCGCGTTTAAATGTAGAGTACCCCAATAATAATTCCTAGTAATGTCAATCCAATGGGATTTTGGGGATGTAACAAACCGAAAAGCAATGATGTTGATTATAAGAGTTTGGATTTGTGTGAATTATTAATTTAATTACTTATTTATTGAACTGTTGAATCAAAAAATTAACAAAAGTTTGAACTCTGAGTGCATCGCGGCGATTCGGTAGATAAAGCGCATAAATCCCTGTATCCATATCTACTAGGGGATGGAATTGAAAATCCTTAAGAATTGCTTGCAATCTTCCTTCAATAATATCTTCTCCAATTAACCAAGTTGGCATCAAAATTAAACCCAATCCATCCAAACAAGCTTGTCGAAGTACTTCCGAATTATTCGCTACCAACGAGCCTTTAACTTTCACTTCACATATTTCCTTATCTCGTTTAAATCGCCATATTTCATACCCCGTAGAATAGCTAAAGCGCAAACAATTATGATTTACCAAATCGTCGGGGTGTTCTGGCGTGCCATACTCACGAAAATAAGCTGGACTTCCGCACACACAGCGCGTATAAGATGTAAGTTTACGAACAATCCAACTAGCACCAGAACGTTCAAGATTACCAAGACGGATGACTAAATCTAATTCTTCTTCCACCGGATTAGCTAGTGCATCGCTCAAAATCAAATTTAGCTGCATTTCGGGATACTGCACCAAAAAATCCTTAATCAACGGTGCAATATAGAGTCTTCCGAAAGCTACAGGAAGACTAACTTTTAATAAACCTCGCGGTACTTCATCTTGTTCCGCCACCGAACAATTAGCTGCCTCCACATCCTGAAGAATTCGTACCACTTTTTCATAATACCTGCGTCCTTGAGGTGTAAGGGTTACGCTGCGGGTGGAACGGTTAGTTAACTGTGTATGCAGCATATTTTCAAGGGAATTAACTTGACGAGTTACAGACGAAACCGCAACTCCTAACTGTCGAGATGCTTCGGAAAAACTACCCGTGTCAACTACCTTGACAAAGGCTTGCATTGCAGCAAATTGATCCATTTTTGACTTAGCTTATTTTTGCTCAAAACGCAAAACTGTTTGGCGCAAAAGCTATATTAACATTTATTATGAGCGAGGTTAAGGTAAAAATGTTATCCAAAGCAGGAGATATACATGACCTTAACAATTGAAATCACCTCGGATTTTATTTGTCCTTGGTGTTTGGTTGCACAAAAGCGATTGAAGGCGGCGATCGCTCAACTAAATCCTTCTGTAAATATTGAGCGGGTATGGTATCCCTTTGAGTTAAATCCGCATATGCCGGAAATGGGCATGGAGCGCAAAATATACCGCAGCCAAAAGTTTGGTAGTTGGGAATATTCCCAGCAGTTGGATGCAAAAACTATCTTAGCAACGCAAGAGGATGACATTAAGTTTCGTTATGACTTGATGGAGGTTACGCCCAATACACATAAAGCCCATCGCCTCCTTTGGTTTGCATCTCAACAAGGTAAAGCTACATACTTAGCAGAACGTATATTTACGGTATATTTCACGGAAGGGAAGAATATCAGTAGTGCTGAAATCTTGGCTAATCTGGCAGCAGATATTGGTATTGATGAAGACGTAGCTCTAGAATTTATTCAGAGTGATACTGGTACTGAGGAAGTGCGCGAGTTGGAACATAAAGCAGTTTCAAGAGGTATTCGCGGCGTTCCTAGTATCCGCATTGGCAACGAAATTATATCCGGTGCCCAGCCTGTTGAGGTGTTTTTAACTGCATTGCAAAAAGCTGTTGATGAGTTAACAGAGGTTTGATGATGAATAAAACAAAACGCGCTATTGTCATCGGCGGCTCATTAGGTGGATTGTTTACAGGAATCTTGTTGCAATCAATTGGTTGGGAGGTTCATATTTACGAGCGTTCTTCCCACAGTCTTGATAGTCGCGGTGGTGGAATAGTATTACAACCAGAAATTATAGAAGCATTTGAGCGGGCTGGTGTAGCCTATGAAGCACCTTTTGGTGTAGTGGCACATGAACGATTCTACTTAAAACAGGATGGCACTATTGCTACTAATATGCCCATGCGTCAGACTTTGACATCTTGGAATTTGTTGTATGGCACTATGCGGCGACATTTTCCGGCAGAGGGCTACCACCAAGGAAAAACCCTCACAGAAGTAATCCAGGATGATGAAAAGGTAACAGCTATTTTTGCAGATGGCACTTATGATACAGGCGATTTATTAATTGGTGCTGATGGTGCAAATTCCACAGTTAGGAAATTACTCCTTCCCAGCTATAAACCGCAATATGCTGGCTATGTTGCCTATCGCGGATTAGTTGACGAAAGGGAACTTGATGAAGAAACTGCTGCTATTTTGACAGAACGTTTTGTCTTCTACCAATTTCCCAACTCTCACATTCTTCAATACGTGATTCCAGGAGAAAATGAGTCTTTAATACCGGGGGAACGTCGCTTTAATTGGGTGTGGTATGTCAACTACGATCAGACAACGGAATTAACAGCTATTCTCACCGATAAAAATGGCAAACGTCGTGACTATTCGATACCACCCGGAAGGATTGCTCCAGAAGTAGAGCAACAAATGCGATTGTATGCCAATCAAGTGCTTGCACCACCTTTTCAACGACTTGTTGCCGCAACCAAAGAGCCGTTTGTTCAAGCAATTTTAGATTTGGTTGTACCGCAGATGGCATTTAATCGCATCGCTCTGGTTGGGGATGCAGCCTTTATTCCCCGTCCCCACACAGCAGCCGGTGTTTCAAAAGCTGCTGCGAATGCTATTGCTCTTGCCGATGCTTTGGTAAATCAGAATCATGATGTCAACAAAGCATTGAATGAATGGGAATCCGAGCAACTGAGATTGGGAATGTATTTGTGGAAAGCAGGGAAAGCTCTTGGCGATCGCTCTCAGTTTATGTATGGTAAGGAACGATTTGGTAATCCTTCTACCGAGAATGCTGCTTTACGTTGAAAATGTTTCCACTCAATCAAATAATAAACAACTGCCGAGATTTGACATCTGTTTCGGCAGTTATTTTTTGCTATTTAATATCAAATCCGGTTACACCGGCTTGGGATAATAAAACCGCAGAGAACGCGAAGAGCGCAGAGGAAGAATGAAGGAGAGGAGATTTGAATAATTCCGATACAAACCTCTTCCCTTCTCCTTACTAAGGAGAGGGGTGCCCGGAGGGCGGGGTGAGGTTCTCCTGAGTGTTTTCTGTTCAACTGAAATTCGCTATATAAAAAAGTCAATTATTTTTGCATTTAACGCAAATCTGTTTGGCACAAAAGCCATATTCACATCTTTAATGAATGAAGTTAGTCTAAAAATGTGATGAGAAAAGAACTAAAACATTCCCGAGGAGACAAATTATGGCTGCCGCAACTCCTACCAAACTCGAATTACTTTCTCCCGCTACTTTGGGTGAGATGAAATTAGAAAATCGGATGATTCTTGCTCCTTTAACTCGCTGTCGTGCGGGCAATGGTTTTGTTCCCCAAGCGATGAACACCATTTATTATGCTCAACGCGCTTCTGCTGGATTGATTATTAGCGAAGCAACTCAAGTAGCTCGTAACGGACTTGGTTATGCCAATACACCAGGGATTTACAATCAAGAACAAATAGAAGGCTGGAAACAGATTACCAAAGCCGTACACGATAAAGGTGGCAAAATATTTTTACAGCTATGGCACGCAGGAAGAGTTGCTCATCCGGCTTTATTAGAAGAAGGTGATATTCCCGTTGCTCCCAGTTCTATTGCTGCCGATTATTTAGCCGATCTTCCTGACGGACAATTCCCTCACGTCACTCCTAGAGAACTAAAGTTAGAAGAAATTCCTGTAATTATCGAGCAGTTTAGACAAGGAGCGAAAAACGCATTAGAAGCGGGTTTTGATGGAGTAGAAATTCATGCTGGAAATGGTTATTTACCCGACCAATTTCTACAGGATAATGCCAATCATAGAACTGATGAATATGGTGGTTCGATAGAAAATAGAGCGCGTTTCCTTTTAGAAATTACTCAAGCAGCTGCTTATGTTTGGGGTAAAGAAAGAGTTGGAGTGCGTTTATCTCCCAGCAGCACTTTTAACGATATGCATGATTCCAATCCTACTGCTACTTTCAGTTATATTGCCGAACAATTGAATCGTTTAAAAATAGCTTATCTTCACGTAGTTGAACCGCGCATCAAAGGTAATGTAACTATTGAAGATGACGGTACGGGTTTAGGAGCAAAATTTTTCCGTCCTATTTTCAAAGGAACAATTATTGCCGCAGGGGGTTATACTCGCGACACGGGAGAAGAATTTATCAAAGATAATAATGCGGATTTTATAGCATACGGTCGTTTATTTGTTTCCAATCCCGATCTACCCAAACGTTTCGCTTTGAAGGCCGAACTTAATAAATACGACCGCAGTACTTTCTATACCAGTGGCGAGGAAGGATATATTGATTATCCCAACCTTAAATAGTTATGAGTTTGTAGGTTGGGTTAGACACGTTAGCGTTCCCGGGTCGCGTGCGGCTCAGCGTGTCCGGAGGACATAAATTAAATTTCGTTTGTAACGTCTGCTTTATAATTATCGTGTCGTAACCCAACATTACTATTTTTTGATAGATTTGGATGTTTAAGAATACCCCCGAAAGAATTTGTTGGGTTACAGCGCTTTTCTCAATTTACTGTTGAACATGATTATTCTTCTTGCGCTTAACCCAACCTACAAACTAATCCAAACTACTCACCGCTGACATAAACTGCCCAGAAACGAAAGGTAAAATTTCTCGGCTTTTAGCGTTTGCCTTGCCTTCTGTAAATACAATTAATAAGTAAGGACGCTTGTCGGGTATCTCAATATAAGCTGCGTCGTGAAGTACTGAAGAAGTCCAACCTGCCTTTGACCAGATTTTTGCTGTTTGGGGAAGACTACCGCCCAAGAAACCGGTTATTTGGTCTTCTTCTACATCTTTGGGCAATTCTTCAGGATCTAAACTACGCTTCATGATATCCATCATTTCTTGGGAACGTGTGGCACTGACTGCAACCCCGCCAACAATAGCGTGCAATAATCTCGCAATTGCGTTAGTAGTTAACATATTGCGATTTTCTAATAACTGTCCGTAAAATGCCCGCTCTCTTCCATAAGGACCATCACCCCAAGTTTTTTGGCATACATTTACTGCCTGCAATTCTTCCCATCCTAAAGATTGTAAATAGCGGTTAACAATATGACGCTGCTGTTTCCAAGTTTCAAAAGGTCCAGGAGGTAATTCTGGGCCGGAAGTTGTACCGGTTAATACATCTACAATTAAGCTGGTAGCATCATTGCTAGAATCTATAATCATATCGCGTAAGGCTCGCTGCAACTCTTCGGAGTCCTCAACCATGCCTTTCTCCAACCATTCATGTACTGCAAGTAAATAAAATAGCTTGATGACGGAAGCCGGGTAAATTCTTTCCCCACCACGATAATTAAAACCGCGTACCGGATGATTCCAAAAAGCATTGGGAGTTAAAGCACCGCCAGTATTTACAGGTGCGGGAGGATCGTAAATAATCCAAGTTAAGGCAATTTGGTTACGAGCTAACGTCGGAAATTTAGCCAGGGTAGCCTCTAAAATACCATTACCGAGTTGTTCGAGTTGTTCGTCGTGCTTAAAAAACATAGTCTTCGTCCAATTTTGAATTAAAATTCGTTGTGTTTTTACTTACAGATTTTTATGGTTTCTCAAGAGGAATTGCAAGCAAACGTTGAATACGTAACCCAAGCCGATTTAAATATCTACGATTCTCCCGAATGTAAGGACTTATCAACTCAAGCTGAGAAAGGAAGACATTTACGGGTAATGGTAGAAACTTTGGATCGAGCCCGAAATCAAGCTGCGGTACAAGTATGCTTGTGTGAAGATGATTATCCCGGTTGGTTGTCGATCGACGATTTGAAGTCATTATCACCAGCAGTTGAACCATTGCAAATTAAATCATTTTCCGAAGCCCAAATAAAGCAAGTGATACCCGAAGTTATCGCATTTACTCGCAAAGCTATGCAACAACCGAATTACTACCTTTGGGGTGGTACCGTGGGACCAAATTTTGACTGTTCGGGATTGATGCAAAAAGCCTTTGCTTCTGTGGGGATTCGCTTACCAAGAGATGCTTACCAGCAAGAAGCATTTCTAAAACAAGTTTGTACTGTAGAGAATTTTGATGCAAACTCTTTACAGAATGGTGATTTAATATTTTTTGGGACTCCTCAAAAAGCAACTCATGTAGGGCTTTATTTGGGAGATGGTAAATACATCCATAGTTCTGGTAAAGATAAAGGACGAAATGGTATTGGAATTGATAGTCTTTCGGAACAGGGAGACGAGGTTAGTCGGTCATATTATAAACAGCTACGTGGTGTCGGAAGGGTAGTAAGCAGTTACATCCCGCAAAAAGGCTAAGGAAGGATAAAAAAAATTATGAGAAATGGGATTGTTTCTGAAAGATTGGCGCAAGAAGGTACAATACCTTACGTTTTGGATGTTTCAGTTGTTGTGCCAGTGCATAACGAAGTGGAAAGTTTGCCTCATTTAATTGAAGAAATTTCATCCACTTTGATGGCAAGTAATTTGAGTTATGAAATTATCTGCATTGATGACGGTTCCACCGATGGTTCGGTACAACTGCTTAAAGAGAAAGCACAAACGCGAACCGATTTAAAAAGCATTATTCTACGACGCAATTACGGTCAAACTGCGGCTATGGCAGCAGGTTTTTATCATGCACGAGGTAAAGCTATTGTAACTTTGGATGCCGATTTACAAAACGACCCTGTTGATATTCCTATGCTTTTAGCCAAGTTGGATGAAGGTTACGACTTGGTAAATGGTTGGCGTAAAAATCGCCAAGATGCTGCTCTTACCCGCTTGCTACCTTCTAAAATTGCTAACTGGTTAATTCGTCGCATTACCAGTGTTAATGTCCACGATTATGGTTGTTCGCTGAAAGCCTATCGTACCGAACTTGTAGCAGATATGAACCTCTACGGAGAGCTACATCGCTTTCTACCCGCTCTTGCCTATATTGAAGGTGCAAGAATCACTGAAATGCCAGTTCGTCACCACGCAAGACGTTTTGGTAGTAGTAAATATGGTTTAGGTCGTACTTTCCGAGTAGTAATGGACTTATTTACCATTGCTTTTATGAAAAAATTCCTCAACCGTCCCATGCACGTTTTTGGACTTTGGGGTTTAATCTTTATGGTTGCGGGTGGAGTCATGAGTACTTATTTAACCTGGTCTAAATTAGTCTTAGGTCAAGATATTGGCGATCGCCCTTTATTAATATTAGCGGTATTACTTCTGGTGACTGGGGTACAGCTATTTTGTTTTGGATTGTTAGCTGAGTTGTTAATGCGTACTTACCACGAGTCTCAAGGTAGACCAATTTACCGAATTCGGGAAGTTGTGGGAGGGAATAAGGAGCAAATATCTTTGAAGTAGAAAAAACGATTTGAATTCAATATACAAATAATTAGACGTAGCACTTGAGAAATGCTGCGTCTTTTTTGTTGTTAAGTAAGAAATAGTGTATCTATCGTATTTACAACTAGTTGATTTTCGACGATGTTTTGTAAAGTAATGTAACATAGGTTTTGTAGTCTTCTACTCAAAATTGTGATAAATCGCGAGTAGAAAACTACAAATCGCAAACCTCACGCAATACTTGTATCTACCGTGAAAGTTTTATTTTCACTTGATGGTAACCTACGACGAAACCTGCTGGTATTATTCGCAGCAGGTTTATTGTTTTGGGCTAGTTTATCTTCTATGTTGCCAACTTTACCGCTTTATATTGAAGAGATTGGTGCTAGTAAGCAGCAGATTGGCTTGGTAATGGGTAGCTTTGCTATTGGATTGTTGTTATTTCGTCCTTTGTTAGGTCAATTAGCTGATAAAAAAGGTCGAAAAATAGTTTTGATAATCGGTATTTTGTCGGCTGCAATAGCCCCAATTGGCTACAATTTTACTCAATCCGTACCGCTCTTAATTGCTATTCGTGCTTTTCACGGTATTAGTATTGCTGCTTTTTCGACTGCATTTTTAGCATTGGTTGCAGATATTGCACCTGTAGAGAATCGCGGTGAATTGATTGGCTATATGAGTTTGGTTAATCCAGTTGGTTTGGCAATTGGGCCAGCATTAGGTGGTTATTTAATGGAAACTGCTGGTTATACGCCATTATTTATATTTTCCACGACTGTAGCTTGTGTCGGATTATTATTTACCGTGCCAATTATTAATCCCATAGTTACAGCACAAGAAAAAGTTATCAATAGCGATAGTCCGTTTTGGCAAAAATTGATTAGCCCTAGAATGAGAATTCCCGCTATTCTCTTATTAATCATTGGTTTAACGCTGGGAACTTTACATACTTTTGTACCGTTATTTATCAAGTCAACCGAAGTCGATTTAAATCCTGGATTGTTCTACACCGCAGTGGCGATCGCCAGCTTTTTTTCTCGTTTTTTCTTCGGGAAGGCTAGCGATAGATTTGGTAGAGGATTGTTTATCACTTTGAGTTTAATTTGCTATACATTAGCAATGTTGTTATTGTGGAATGCCAATAGTTCGGTAGATTTTCTATTAGCAGCGACAGCCCAAGGAATTGGTGGCGGTACGATAATTCCGATGATTGCGGCGATGATAACTGATAGAAGTTATCCTCAAGAAAGGGGAAGAACTTTTAGTTTGTGCATGACGGGTTTTGATATTGGAGTGGCTCTTGCACCACCAACTTTCGGTATAATTGCTCAGCAAATTGGTTATCGCAATATATTCGGTTTTAGTTTCGGTATTACCTTCACGGCAATAATCATCTTTATTACTTTATCGAGTAAAAATTTACCTGCTTCTTTGCGTTTCGCTTTTGGACGTGGTGTTGACATTTACTCGCTAAATAAGGTTAACAATGAGGAGTTAGGAGTCAGGAGTTAAGAGTTAGAAGTTACCAATTACCTATTCTGCATCAGCTTTTAACAAACGAAACCAAAACTTAGAACCTCCACCTTCACGAGGTGTAAAACCGATTTCTCCTCCCCAACGTTCGACTGTTATTTTACAGAAATAAAGTCCGAGTCCAGATTTACCCGATTGTTTATTTCCTTGAGTAAATTTTTGAAATAAAGTATCGGCAATTTCTTCTGGTACACCGCTTCCTTCATCTTCCACGCTGGCAGTAATATATCCTTCTTGAGAAACTAAATTGACGGTAACTGTCGATTCTGAGGGACTATGGCGATAAGCATTTTCAATTAAATTCGCAAATATTCTCTCCAAACGAGATTTGTCTCCAACTACCTGCCAATTTAAGGAAGTATCTATATCCTCTGCAAGCTGCAATTGCATTTTATTTAATACAAAAGTTGGTGTTAGCAGTTCGATGACACTATGTGCTGATGCTAATATATCTGGTGCTTTGTCAAATTTATTGGTAAAACTTTCTAATGATTCAACTTCTGTAGAGAATGCATTTAATATTTCTCTAATCAACATTTCCTGTTGAAAAGTCTGCTTTCTACCAATTTCTAAACGTTCTTTACCTTTTTCTGTTAAATTTTCTAATTCTAGCAGGGCAAAACAACAGTTAATACCGCTTAATTGTCCGGCAACGTCATGTATAATGCAGTGAATTAATACTTCCTTTTTCTGCTTTTCTTTAATGACGTTAGTATAATTAAGCTTATTTTCTCTAGCTCGCTGAATCAAATTTTGTTTTTCGGTATAAGAATCACTCATCATCTCGATAAGCAATATTTTTTTATCATCTGCGAATAAAGCAGAAGCTTCAAAATGAAATTCATTACCGGCTATATCTAAATCACTCCATATTCCAGATTTTAAAGGCTTGCGAGCATTTTCGAGCCAATATTCTTCTGCATCAATTAAAAAATTTTCGATAAAAGGAAAGTCTTCTTGAGGAACTATAATTTCCATTCCTGATTGCAAATTCTTACGACAAAATCGTCTGACCCATTTTGGTATATTACCGATAAGCTTAAATTTACCAATATCCAGCCTTTCTAAAACTAAGATATCTAAAGCGACAAAAATTTCCGCAGTTAAAGATTCACTCATAATTAAACATTAGCTGTGTGCAATATTTTTAAGATATTGATTACCAATGAAATATTACTATTATTTGTGCTGCATTAAGCGACGAGAATTTGCTTCCTGTTGAACTTTAAATATTTGTATTTCATCCCAAGTTGCATCTAATAACAATACCCAATCTCCTTCATTTTCAGGAAATAAATGCACATCCGCACAAATTCCTACTTCGGTTTTTAAGCAAGGTAAAAACAAGGGAAAACCATCGAGGGGCAAAAGTCCTTCAAGAAAGAAAATTTGCTGGCTAGCATCAACTCCAATTTGTAAATTTACTATGCCATATTCTTTTAATTTTCCTCCCCAACTAGCCAAACATCCATCTTTACCTACAAATAGATATGCTAGAGAGCGGGTTTCTCTGAAGAAATTAACAAGATAGTTGCTTACAGGAAAAGGTATATCCATATATTCACTCCTCGATCAATTTAGATGCTAATGTATAAAATATTTCTTCTACATTCAATCCAGTTTTGGCACTGCTCTTAAACACAATCCACCCTTGATTTTCGATGGCTTCGATACTTTCCGCCTCTAATTCCCATTCATCTTGTAAATCCCATTTATTTAAAACAACAATAAAAGGTACTTTACCGATAGAATCTTCTACTCGTTTTTGTAAATCTAAGGCTGTTTGTAACGTGCTTTTTCGCGTGCCATCTATAACTAATAAATAACCAGATGAGCCTCTAAGATAAGAAGTTCTTAATTTCTGAAACTCGTCTTCTCCATATAAATCCCACAAAATTAAATTTACTTCTTGCTCTTTTACCTGTAGTAATTTTTTATCAATTTTCACCCCTACAGTGGTTTGATATTTTTCAGAAAATATGCTGTAAACATACTTTGCCACTAAGCTTGTTTTACCAGTGGCAAATGCACCCACCATACAGATTTTTTTCTGGAGCATCTTATACCCCTTTATTGCACAACGTCGTCTATAATAACTTTGAATGAGACTCTGCGATTTATTTTTTTATCTTCTGGTGTTGATTCAGAGCGTAAAGTTTTTTGAGCGCCGAATGCTTTCGTAGAAAAGTTATTTCTATTGATACCTTGAGATTGAAGATAAATGAAAATTTTCTGGGCACGATTTTGAGAAAGTTTGATATTTACTTTTTCGTCTCCTTCCGTATCTGTATGTCCTGCGATTTCAAGTTGCACTTGTTTGTTGAGAGCTTTGCCTGCATCTATGAGATTTTGTAATTTAGATGACAATTTATCTAATTTTTCTGCTTCACCAGGTAAAAGTTGAGTTGTTCCTCGTTTAAACAGTAATATTGTCTCTTCAATTTCTTTTTTATAAGTATTAAGTTGATCGATATCTAAATCTTTTAATTTTTCATCTTGATATTCAGCAATACCAATAATATACAGCGATGGTTTTTTGTCTCTTGCAGATTGTATCCATTGACTGGAAGCCGAACCCGTTGCTTGTAAAATACCACTTTCATCCAGCGTTAAATCAACTGTTTGAGGCTTATCGAGTAACTTAGAAGCTCTTTTGATGGCTATTTTTCGATCTAAAGAGATAAAAGGCTTCCATTGATGCACAACTGCTTTTGGATTCAGCTTAGATGCTTTAATCAGTGTATTTGGTTCTTTTGCGAGGGGATCGCGCATACCTGCAATCAAATATTTACCATTTCTTTTTTCGGCTTTAGTAACTACAATTCCAGGCTGCTCTCGCAAACTTTGTACGTAACTACCCCAACGTTTGTTACCTCGAATTGTGAAAAAACCCCAGCTACCTAATGCTAATGTCAGTATTCCTATAAAAACCCAAGTATAAAAATATTTATTTTGGCTCGGTGTTTCATAATGAGATTCCAGGCAAGCTTCTAAATATGGTTTACTAGCTTCAAAGGGCTTGGTATCTCCAGAAAAATTATTAATTTCTCGCCCAAATTTTAAATGTATTTTTTCAATGGCGTTTTGGAATATAATCCTTAAATCTTCTGGAGCATTTCCACGAATAATACCGGCTAAAACGCTTTTCGGTGCTTGTTCGATCCAAATAGTAAGTTCGCCAAATTCTAAAGTATTGAGTCCTTCATGGTTAGTTACGTTAAAAGAATCTTTAACAAAATCTTGAATCGCCGTCAACATCGCAGAAACTAAAGACGGATCTTGAGCCGCCACCTTTGATGCTACAAGATGCTGGATAATCAATCCGCTGTTTTTGTCAATCAGAAATACCTGCTCTACCCGATAAATCAGCGTTCGCAACAATACTACTTCTGCAAAAGACTTACCAGTTTGTTTGGCTTCAATTCTCCACTTCAAACTTTGTAGTGAAAGACTGTGTTCCAAAGCATAATTAAACGATTGCATCATCTCATCTAAAGCAGTAGCGATCGCCTTTCTGGTAGCTGGGCCTATAATTGGAAAAATCGCTTCGGAAAGTACGTTAATATCTTTTTTGATAGAAGATTGAATTGCTTGCTCAACGGTAGGAACAAAAGCTTCCGATAAGTTATCATCTTGCATTGTCCGCAAAACAACAGCTTCTGGAAGCATTTGACTGACATCTTCAGCATCTACTTGAGGATTATCAAGCTTTTCGTAAAATCGATGCAGCTTGGGTTCCTCGATTCCTAAAAGCAAACTCCGCAATTCGTTCAATTCACTCAATTCATCTAACTCGTTGGCTGCATTATTATCTTCAATATGCTTATTATTTAATGATTCTTCCGCTAATCGATTCCCGTTTTTATCACTCATCGGTAAAATTATCGGATCAATATATCAAAAATTAAATTTAAACAAAAAGTCATTCATCACAATATTTAAATGAATGACTTTGATGCAAAATCATTGATTATTCAAACGCAATGCTAATTCAGAAAATAAAGCTGCTAATTGAGTACGGTCAGTTTTTTCACTTTTTAATTCGTATGTTTCCCGTTCCAATAAAGCAACAATCTCTTGATATTTTTCTCGAATATCATCGTGTAAACTCTGAGATTGACTGAAAATTTGCTGACGTAACTCCCGCTGAGTTTTGCTTGCTTGTTCGTCAATTTCAACCATCTTCCTTTCTAAAGATTCAGCAAGCTTTCTTTGTTCTTCATTAATTGCTTTTATAGATTCATCGCGTTTTACCTGCTCGTTCTTTGCTCTAGAACTTAACGAATCTGCTTCTTCCTTAATATAATTTTCTAACGTATCCAGCCGCTTTTTAGTTTCATCCCTTAAATCATTACACTGCTTAACTAAACGCTCTTCTAAACGAGCAAATTTTTTATCCAATTCCCGCATTTGGGAACCAACTAAAATATCTCTTACTTTACTTAAGCTATTATTCTCGTGAATATCAGAATTACTATATCCGATAGGTTTATTTACATCTCTATTTGATACGATTTGTCCGGCTTCCAGCGAAATGTTATGATTGTTTCCTTCCGAAGATTTCATATTTCCTTCTAAATTCCTAATAAAAATTTTTCGTCCCGCAATCTTGTTTGCACCCTATCCAAACAGTCGTATTTAATTATACCTACATTCGTGGATAGATTGTCCCTTCAGCTTGTTAGCATCCTAAAATACTTGCATAAAAATCATCCTCCTTAAGATTGACATTAGATTATACATTGGCAACAATGATTTTCACTACAAGTAATACAAATGTTATTAACGCCAGATTATCGAATTATTTTAATGTTCCTTTATCGCGTACTGTTTTTTATCATTTATTAGTTGTAGAATCAATGTTGCCGTATATACTGATTAAAACTGAAATCTTGTATTTAGAAATACTTAATTTATTGTTACAAAAATGTTCGCTATCAAACAAAACTATTGAAAAGCAGTTGACTATATTTTTTAGCAGGTAAAATTAGAATTTAATATATATTTAAAAATTGTAAGCATTCTATTTCGATTTATTTATATTAATTGTTTTTTATTGTCTGGGTTTTTCGGTAATGCATTAATGTGACAATTATGATAAAAGTTACAAAGTAATAATATATTTTGTAAAGAGATATATAAATAAATACGATAGTAAAATACTGTCATAACTCCATTACAATAAAAATAAACAAAATTAAAATATACTTAAGTTACATAGCATGAAAGATTTTAGTCAACCGCTTATAGAGAATAAAGAGAAAATTATAGAGAGATGGGTGAAAAAAGTTTGTGAGGACAGTCGAATTGAAAGCACTTATGGTTTATCTCGACCAGCTATAATAGATCATCTAGAACATGTACTTGCAGCATTAGCTATCATCCTTGCTCAAGATAAAAAAGATAATTTTGAGACGATAGTGGAGGCAAGCTTAAATCATGGGATTCTCCGTGCAGAGCAAGGTTTTGATGCTTCAGAAATTGCGAGGGAGTACCATCTATTTCGTCAAATTATATTTTCAACAATTGAAGATTGCTTACTTCAAGCAACAGCAATAGAAATAATGGAAGCGATACGTTCCATTGATAGCGTAGTAGACGAAGCAATAGCTCGATGTTTTCAAAGTTATACACAGCAAAGAATTGAAGAATTAGAAAATTTGCAAAATCAATTAGCTCTGCACAATCAAGAATTGACTCGCTTTGCTCGTACATCTCAAGACAATTTATCTTATTTAGCTCACGAAATTAAAACTCCTTTGACATCAATTATTGGATATTCCGATCTATTTTTACGAATACAAAAACAGAAATCAGAGATAAAAAGCACTTATGGAAATTTAGAGCATATCGAACAGGTATTAACTAGTGGTAGAAAGCTATTACGCTTGATTAATAACGCATTGGAAATATCTCGTTTAGAAACAGGAGAAACAAAACTAAAATTAGAACCAATTAATCCACGTGAAGTCATAGAAGAAGTGACTCATATGTTAAAACCTTCTTTAGGAAATAAAAATATTAATATTAAAGCTAATCTTCATAAATCTCCTCAAGTAGTGGTTACGGATTCACTAAAACTACAGCAAATCATAACTAATCTTCTAAGTAATGCAGTTCGCTATACCGAATCAGGAGAAATTGAAATTGCTTGCGAAACTATAGATGAGAATAGATGGAAGATTGTAGTTTCAGATACAGGAATAGGTATTTCTGAAGAAGAATTACTAAATATTTTTAATCCTTACTATCGTGTAGCTCCTAATATTACATCTTGTGTAATAGATGGTACTGGTTTAGGTTTAGCAATAGTTTCACAGCTGATAACAATAATTAAAGGTGAAATTATAGTTGAGTCTGAATTGGGGAATGGTTCAACTTTTACCGTTATCTTACCGTTGCAAATTCAGAATAAGTAGAATCAATTGTCTTAATGTCTAATACATAATCCCCACCCGATTTAGTTGCTTAAATAAAACCCTCTTCCTCTAAATTAAGCAAAGCATTTTTAGCCGCTGCTTTTTTAGCTCCTTTTGTATTTTTACCCTTACCTTCTCCGTATTTTTTATTATCTACAAATACTTCAGCCAAGAATTCGGGAGCATGAGGTACGCCACCCGTTTTTACAATCATATATTTGGGAAGATTGGGCGGGTTTTGCGGAATATGGCGTTGCACCCATACTTGAAACTGATTTATTGGATCTAGATTAGAACGAGATTCAACTATTTCTTCAGGAACTGAATCAAATAAAGGTTCAACAATATTTCGTAGCGCTTCAATATTAGAATTATTGTCAAGATAGTAAGCAGCAATCACTGCTTCAAAAGTGCTGCTAAGTAAATTCGGATTTCGATATCCTCCCTCACGAATAGCACCTTTACCCAGGCGCATTTTTTTATCTAAACCAACTTCCAAAGCAAACCTCGACAATTGCTTTTCATCAACTAAGGCAGAGCGTCTACGGGTTAATTCATCTTCTCCAATATCTGGATGACGACGGTAGAGGTAATCTCCACTTAAATAAGTTAATAAAGCATCGCCTAAAAACTCCAAACGTTCGTTATTATCGCCTTCATTCGGGTTTTCATTTACATAAGAGCGGTGAGTTAGGGCATTCAGCAAAAGCGAATTATTGTGAAAACTTTCGTTTTGGATGACTTCTACTAATTTCTCTTGTTTAGAAAGCATTACTATTGATTTAGAGGAAAATAATTATAAATTTTACTTCTGATATTGTTCTGCAATTTTTCGTCATATGCAGATATGCAGAAATTATTGTAATGAAACTTTATTTTTTACTGTTGAGTATTTAAAGTCAGATATAAATCACTTCTTACACTATTCTTAATAAGCGCCTTGAAATAAATTCCCAGGCTTATAAGCAAAGTCTGATTTATCAGACTAGGTATGCTTTTAAGGTAATGATAGTGCGTTTTGACGTACTTTGTATATTAGCCTTGTAAGCCGGAGGCTTTCTCGCAAAGAAATTAATACCTGTGATGTTTAAGCTTGATGAGAATGGTGCATTATTTAAGATAAATTTAACTTTTAACTAATAGATGAGCCTTGTAACTTTAGCTCCAGCTAACCTGTAGGCAATGAGCGGTTAATAGGCAACAATACCGGTTTGAATTTCGCGTGTAGAAATTTTGAATTATATGAATCTGGTTTGGTAAGCTATAAAGTTAGACTTATTATTATATAAAAATTATATAAAAAATGGCTGCATCCACTGTTAATTCTAGTTTTACTACCTTTCCCTTAACTGCTGTAGTTGGTCAAGAAGCGATTAAATTAGCTTTACTATTAGCAGCTGTCGATCCAGAATTGGGGGGAGTAGCGATCGCCGGACGTAGAGGAACCGCAAAGTCAGTGATGGCAAGGGCTATCCACGCTTTGCTACCGCCGATTGAAGTTGTCAAAGACTCTATTAGTAACTGCAATCCCAATCAACCAGAAGAATGGGATGACGATTTATTATCTAGAGAGATTAAAGCTACAGAAGAAGTAGAAACCGAAATTATTCCCGCGCCATTTTTACAAATACCTTTAGGAGTCACCGAAGATAGACTTCTAGGTTCGGTAGATGTGGAAAAATCTGTTAAGCAAGGGGATACAGTATTTCAAGCGGGTTTACTCGCAGCAGCAAATCGCGGCGTGCTGTATGTAGATGAAATTAATCTTTTAGATGACCAAATTAGCAATCAACTTTTAAGCGTACTATCCGAAGGGCGCAACCAAATCGAACGGGAAGGAATCAGCTTTCAACATCCCTGCAAACCGTTATTTATCGCTACCTACAATCCTGAAGAAGGAGATTTACGCGAACATTTATTAGATAGAATTGCTATTTCCCTTTCCGCAGACGGCGTTTTGGGATTAGACGATAGAGTACAGGCAGTAGAGCAAGCAATTGCTTATTCTCGTTCCCCTCAAGAATTTCTCCAGCAGTACGAAGACGATATTGATTCGATAAAAACTCAAATTGTCTTAGCAAGAGAATGGTTAAAAGAAGTTACCATCAGTAAAGAACAAATTACTTACCTAGTTGAAGAAGCTATTCGCGGCGGAGTGCAGGGACACCGAGCCGAATTATTTGCGGTACGAGTAGCCAAAGCATCCGCAGCCCTCGACGGTAGAAATAAAGTCAACCCCGAAGACTTGCGCCGTGCAGTCGAATTAGTCATAGTACCCCGCGCAACCGTAATTCAAACACCACCAGAAGAGCAACAGCAACCACCACCGCCACCACCACAAAGCCAAGACGAGCCAGAAGACGAATCGGAACAGGAACAAGACGAGCAGGAAGAACAAGAAGAAGACGAATCAAATCAAGAAGAACAAGAGCCACCAGGCATTCCCGAAGAATTTGTCTTCGATCCAGAAGGTGTAGTTTTAGACGAAAGCGTACTTTATTTTGCTCAAACAGCCCAGCGTCAAGGCAACTCCGGAAGTCGCGGTTTAATATTTTCCGATGACAGGGGACGTTACATCAAACCCATGTTGCCCAAAGGAAAAGTTCGTCGCATAGCCGTAGATGCCACATTGCGAGCCGCCGCACCATATCAAAAAGCCAGACGACAAAGATATCCCGGTAGAAACGTCATTGTAGAGCAAGGGGATATTCGCGCAAAAAGATTAGCGAGGAAAGCCGGAGCATTAGTAGTATTCGTAGTAGACGCTTCCGGCTCAATGGCATTAAATAGAATGCAGTCAGCCAAAGGAGCGGTAATGCAATTATTAACAGAAGCATATCAAAACCGCGACCAAGTAGCATTAATACCCTTCCGAGGAGAACAAGCAGAAGTAGTATTACCACCCACACGCTCAATTACCTTAGCCCGTACCCGTTTAGAAAAAATGCCTTGCGGTGGCGGTTCACCATTAGCTCACGGCTTAACCCAAGCCGCCCACGTCGGCTTAAACGCTCAAAGAAGCGGCGACATCGGACAAGTAGTTATAGTTGCAATTACTGACGGACGCGGTAACATTCCTTTGTCTCGTTCATTGGGAGAACCACAGGAGCCGGGAGTAAAGCCGGATATCAAAGCAGAATTATTAGAAGTAGCCGCCAAAATTCGCGCATTAGGAATTCAGTTGTTAGTTATTGACACCGAAAGTAAATTTGTGTCTACCGGATTTGCCAAAGAGTTAGCTAAGAATGCCGGAGGTAAATATTATCACTTGCCCAAAGCTACCGATAAAGCCATCGCCGCCATGACAAAAGGTGCGATCGCAGATTTGAAAATGTGATGGGCATGGGGCATTGGGCATAGGGGATTGGTAATTTGTAGGTTGGGTTAGGCGCACGAAGAAATTTGTTTTTAACCGGAAATTTGATTGCGCCGTAACCCAACATCTTTATCTTGAAAAAATTTTTATGATGATACTGCTTTATCCACAATCTTAGTTCGTAGGTTGGGTTGAGGAACGAAACCCAACATAATCTGGACAACTTAACGAAATAATTCAACTAAAAACATGATTAAAGACTCAACGAAACAACGTACTTCATTCAAAAAATGTACATTAATCCCTGATGTTGGGTTACGACGCAATTTCATCGATTGGTTAATCATTAAATCTTTTCGTGCGTCTAACCCAACCTACAACTACCATTCTTGTGGGATGGAGAGAACTTGACGGGGAGATGTTCTTCCAGTCAAAGTTCGGGGCATCCTTGCCCGTCCAAATCTACACCTACGATTATTCATTCCCCACCCAATCGGGAAATTCTAATTCTACTTCTGCACCCCAATCAATATCATAAATACCTCGTTTAACATCGCGATGAAAACTTGAATATTCCCAATCTTTTGGCGCTTGTACATATCCATGTCGCACTGGATTGTAATGAATATAATCTACATGGTAATTAAAATCTGCTTCGTCGCGGATTTGATGTTCCCAAAAACGACGTTGCCAAATTCCTTGTTCTTTTTTGCCCTGCCGGGATGCCGATATTTTTCCTTTATACTTTGGATGACATCGCCGACTAAAACCACCTTTAATTAAGCTCCAACGAATTGAAAAGTCATCATCATTCGGTGGTAAAGTCCAAATGCAATGTAAATGTTCGGGTAAAATTGCGATCGCGTCGATTGTAAAGGGATACTGCTTGATTACTTGTTTGAATATTTTTCTTAGCAATAGAATATTTTCTTCATCACACAAAAATTTGCGGCGATTCTGAGTTACAACCGTAAAAAAGAAAGTACCTCCTTCTATTTTGGCTCTACGGTATTCCATTTACTTGATGCATTGTATTCGGTATCATTTGAGTTATATTCGTAGGTTGGGTTGAACGGAGAGAAACCCAACATCCGTCATCTTAGAAAAAATCTATATCTGGTAATTCATTTTTAAACCAAAATATTGATGTTGGGTTACGACGCAATTTCATTAATCGGTTAATAATTTAATATTTTCATGCGTCTAACCCAACCTACGATTTATGCAATTTTATTTAATTTTGGATGAATTCAAAATATTGATGTTGGGTTACGACGCAATTTCATTAATCGGTTAATAATTAAATCTTCCCATGCGTCTAACCCAACCTACCTTTGACCTTTAACCTGATATTTTAATCCTCAAAAATTGCCCCTCGCAACTGCAATTCAACCTTCGTCCGATTAGAAATACCTGTATTCCATCCAAATCGAGCATTTTCAACTGTAGCGCCACTAAAATCAGCATTAGAAAGATTTGCACCTAGCAAATGAGCATTGCTAAGATTAGCATTATTCAAAATAGCATGAGTAAGATTCGTACCTAATAAAAATGCATCGCTGAGGTTAGCTTCTCGTAAATCGGCACCTCTGAGAATGCTACCGCTTAAAATGGCTTCTTGTAAATTAGCTTGTTGTAAATCGATACGACGTAAAATTGCCAGACAGAAATTAGCACCTTTGAGATTTGCTCCTCGAAGTACGGCAAGACTCAGATTTGCATTGCTAAAATCAAACCCTTCTAAATTATTATTGTTTTCTAAATTGCAGCTTAAATGGTTTTCTTTCAAACCAGCATCCATTAATTGAGCTTCATTTAAACGTATATAGCTCAAATCCGTACCGCTTAAATCAACACCATTTAAATTAATATCCGTAAATTTTCTGTCTACCCTAACGTTATGCTCGTCAATCTTGTTAATGTTAGATGCCCTAAACACAAATGGTAGTTGATTGTCAACTGTATTCATTCGAGTATTTCTGTATGAGTGCTTATAATAGCTTTATCCCCAAGCCATGCCCAACAACCCATTCGGTAGACAGTTTACCTTGCTGTCTCAAAGAAAATGATAAGCAATTATTAGTAAACGGAAAGTGAAAAAGATTTATTTCTATACCTAGCAACACTTTCAGTCTTTATAACACCTTTTCACAAGCAAAATAATTATCATAGATTGCTGTAGATAATAGTAGACAATTTTAAAATCGTCACAATGAGTAAATTTAAGCTGTTGTCACCCAATTTTCATTTAACAGCTACCATTCACTTGATAACTATAATAATTATATTTATAACTCCTAATTTCTAACTCCTAACTCTGCTTCCCCCATGCCTAACCCTTTAAGCATCGCCCCAATGATGGATAGAACAGACCGTCATTATAGGTATTTTATGCGTAAAATTACTAGCCGTACTTTGCTGTATACCGAAATGGTAACAAGTGCGGCAATTATGCATGGGGATAAACAGCATTTATTAGGCTTCTCTGAGGAAGAAAAACCGCTTTCGCTGCAAGTAGGGGGAGATGATCCCGTTGATTTAGCGGAATGCGCTCGTATTGCTGAAGGTATGGGTTATGACGAAATCAATTTAAATGTCGGTTGTCCTAGCAGTCGAGTGCAAAGCGGTAATTTTGGCGCTTGTTTAATGGCTAAACCGCAACAGGTAGCTGATTGCGTTGCAGCAATGATAAATGCTACAAAAATTCCCGTTACCGTCAAGCATCGTATCGGAGTTGATGACTTAGACAGTTACGAGGACATGGTAAATTTCGTTAAAGTTGTTTCGCAAGCTGGATGTCAGCGATTCACAGTTCATGCTCGTAAAGCTTGGTTACAGGGTTTAAGTCCCAAAGAAAACCGCGATGTTCCGCCACTTAGATACGAAGATGTGCATCGTTTGAAACAAGATTTTCCCCATTTATTTATTGAAATCAACGGTGGATTTAAAACTTTAACTCAAGTACAGCAGCATTTACAGTCAGTTGATGCCGTGATGATTGGACGTGCGGCTTACGATAATCCTTACCTTTTCGCGACCGTAGACAAAGAATTTTATACTGAATCAGCACGGTTTTTTAACAGACATCAAGTTGTCGAAAATATGTATGACTACATAGACAAATGGACGAGCAAAGGATTGAAATTAAATAAGATTACCAGACACATGCTGCAACTCTTCGCTGGGAAACCCGGAAGTCGTGCATGGAAGCAGCATATTACCGAAAACTCCTGTCGTTTCGGAGTTGGTTCGGAAGTCGTGCGGCAAGCTTTGGCGAAAGTTCCGAGATGAGCAAGGGATGGGGAAGAGAGGGAAGAGTGGGAAGAGTGGGAAGAATTCTTTTAACTCCTAACTGATAACTGTTCACTGTTCACTGATAACTGTTCACTGGTCGCGGTTCGCTGGTACTTTAATTAGTATTGGCACTTAATTGGCACTTACAAATTTATAAATGAATATTCGCACTGTTTCAACTCAGCCATTTACCGACCAAAAACCCGGTACTTCGGGATTACGGAAGAAGGTTAAGGTTTTTCAAGAACCCAATTATTTAGAAAATTTTGTACAATCAATTTTTGATAGTCTTGAAGGCTATCAAGGACAAACTTTGGTTGTGGGTGGTGATGGTCGTTTCTACAACCGCGAAGCTATCCAAATTATTTTAAAAATGGCTGCGGCTAATGGTTTTGGCAGAGTATTAGTAGGTGAGAACGGTATTTTATCTACTCCTGCTGTTTCCTGTATTATCCGCAAGTATAAAGCTTTTGGCGGAATTATTCTTTCTGCTAGCCATAATCCAGCAGGCCCCGATGAAGATTTTGGGATCAAGTACAATACCGATAATGGTGGTCCCGCACCGGAAAAAATTACTGAAGCTATTTTTAATCGCAGTAAAACCATTGATGGTTACAAGATTTTAGAAGCAGACGATGTAAATTTAGGAAAATTAGGCAGCTTTGAACTCGGTTCGATGACGGTTCAAGTTATCGATTCGGTAGCCGATTATGTGGAGTTGATGCAGTCGCTGTTTGATTTTGACAGCATTCGTCAACTGTTAACTTCTGGTGATTTTCGCATGTGTATGGATTCCCTACATGCAGTGACTGGACCTTACGCTTATGCTTTGTTTGAGCAACGTTTAGGCGCACCTGAAGGAACCGTGCAAAACGGTAAACCTTTAGAAGACTTCGGTGGTGGACACCCAGATCCGAATTTAGTTTATGCTCATGAATTAGTTGATATTTTATTTGGAGACAACGCTCCAGACTTCGGTGCTGCTTCCGATGGAGACGGCGATCGCAACATGATTTTGGGTCGCAATTTCTTCGTAACTCCCAGCGATAGTTTGGCAGTGTTAGCGGCAAATGCCAAGCTGGTACCGGGCTACAGTTCGGGTATAGCAGGTGTAGCGCGTTCAATGCCGACTTCTGCTGCTGTTGATAGAGTTGCAGCCCAAATGGGAATTGACTGTTATGAAACTCCTACGGGTTGGAAGTTCTTCGGTAATCTTTTAGATGCTGACAAAGCAACTCTTTGCGGTGAAGAAAGTTTTGGTACTGGTTCCAACCATGTGCGGGAAAAAGACGGACTTTGGGCCGTTTTATTTTGGTTGAATATCTTAGCTTCCCGAAAACAATCAGTTGAAGAAATTGTCAAAGAACATTGGAAAACCTACGGACGTAATTACTATTCCCGACATGACTACGAAGGAGTAGATAAAGACAAAGCCAATAGCTTAATGGAAAATCTGCGTTCTTCTTTATCATCAATGAAGGGCAAGAAATTTGGTAATTATGAAGTAGAATATGCCGATGATTTTAGCTATACAGATCCCGTAGATGGTAGTGTCAGTCAAAAGCAAGGAATTAGAATTGGCTTTACCGACGGTTCTAGGATTGTATTTCGACTTTCCGGTACGGGTACTCAAGGAGCAACCTTGAGAGTTTACTTAGAAAGTTACGAACCAGATAGTACGAAACACGACCTCGATCCCCAGGAAGGATTGGCAGAATTAATTACCATTGCCGACGAAATAGCTCAGATTAAAGCGAATACCGGACGCGATAAACCTACCGTTATTACTTAATTATTAAGTAAGAGATGGACATAGGGAGATGAAGGGCAAAGGTACAAGGGAACAAGGGGAAGTTTAACTTTAACCTTTAACCTTTAACCTTTGACCTTTAACCTTAATATTCAATTTAGTTAAAAACTTCAAAGCTTGTTGTCGATGCTGGGGAAGATGTAAAGCTTTCATGCAATTTACACGCGAGAAATTTGGTTAACTTGTATGCAGCTTTAATAAATGACAAAATTCTGAGGTACAAAAAAATTTTCATGGCTATATCAGCAGCCATGTTCTAACCGATAAATTTTGTAACATTTTCGACCAATCATGTGACCGTAGCTACTGCTTGTGGTTGTTGCATTAAACCCATTAAATCATCAATTCCTTTCTGCAAATACCGCGTTACTGTCATTGGGCTAGTGCCAATTTTTTTCGCTGCATCTTTGCGAGAAAATTCTTTCAAAAATACTAATTCAACAGCCATACGGGGCTTGTCTTCTAACATCCCCATAGCTCCATGAAGTTGCTGACGCTCTTCTTCTAAATGCTGTTGAGCCGCAGTTTGGGGACAAGGTAATGCTTCACCTAATGTGATTTGACAATCAATGTAGTTAACTACTGTTGCATCTAGGCTTAAAGGCATTCTATTTTGAACGGCTAACTTGGTTTCTTGCCATTCTTGCACCGATACTTTCAACTCGCGGGCAATTTCTAAATCTTTGGGTTGTCTTCCTAAGATATGCGCTAATTCTTTACGTATTTTCTGACCTTCGTTGTACAGTTCTTGCCAACGACGGGGTATTTTTAATAAAGTACTACGGTCTCGTAAGAAGTGCAGCATTTCACCCCGAATATAAGGGACAGCAAAAGAACTAAATGCATATCCTTGAGTAGGATCGAAACGTTCAATTGCTCTTATTAAACCGAAGTAACCAATTTGTTCTAAATCTTCATAAGGTTCGTTACATTGATGGCTAAATTTATGAGCCATTTTTCGTACTAAACCACTATGCAATTTTACGAGTCTGTTACGAAGTTTAATCGAAGGATTCTGGTGATATAGACATAATAATTCCATACCATCAGACCGGATAGAGGACTGAATTACTGCCATATAATTTCCTTTAGGGACTCTTTTTCCTGTAAAAAACCGAGCCGAGTAAAGTTTTATCAAAGCTGTAATTATTTTCTAAGGTAATCCTTTTTCACACCATTCGTTGTTCTACTGAATTTACAAGGTGCGAGACCCCTTTCATACGTATTTGTACGCATTTTATTAATGTTCATTAATTTGTTTGTATGTCAAGATAAATAGCTATTATTGGCTTGGAACTTTGGCTGGACTAAGTTTTGGATTTATTAAATTGTTCTTAAAAGAACCATCTACTCGTCAGGATTTAAATAAATTGCGTAAAAATAGGAGAAAGAGCAATATCTCAATTAAGAACTTGTTGTAAATATGAGTAATACGAGCAATTTCCGAAACGCTATTCGTGACGCAAAAAATCAAGCCCTTGTGGGACCTAATGTAATTGCTAATGCACTACCTTATGTAGGCGGCGGATTAGTACTTACTGCTTTGGGAACTTACGGTGGACTTGGAGTCATCCGCAATAATCCTCAAATATTCTTCCCTACTTTTATCGGTGCGGTAATCGTAGAACTAATTTTGTTTTTCGTCGCTCAAAATGTAGCTTCTAAAGGCAATAAGCAAGTTGCACTACCTTTACTAGCGGCTTACAGTCTATTATCTGGTTACACCCTTAGCGGCTTAGTATTTGTAGCCTTAAGCAGTCAAGGAGTAGGGATTCAAGGTATTGGCATTGCTGCTCTCGGTTGTGGAGTCACCTTTATCGCAGCCCGTCAAATTGGTTCCAATCTTTCCGACTCTGACGGAATGGCTTTAACCAAAACCGTCCGTTTGGGTGTAATTGCTTTAATTGCAGTAATGATTCTGCAACTAGGACTTTCCTTGTTTGGCGTATATACCCCCGGTTGGTTGGAAATCGGTATCTCTGGCTTGGGTGTATGTTTATTCGCTGGTGCTGCGGTAGTTGACTTCTACGTATTACCCCGTACCTATCAAGATGACGAATATTTACCCGCAGCATTATCGATGTACCTTACCTACATCAACTTATTCATCTTTATCTTGCGCCTATTAATTGCGATTAGTGGCGGCGGAAGAGATTAAAAGAATTAGGAGTTAGGAGTAGCAAGTAGCAAGTAGCAAGTAGAGAATTAGTCTCCTTGTCTCTCAATCTCCCCTATCCCTCTTCTAAATTATCTAAAACATAATTTATCAGGTAGGCTTCCAGCCTGCCTTTTTTTGCCGCAATTTATATCGTAGGGTGCTGTGACGGCTCCGATAAATTTCCAAACATAACAAAATAATTTGATACTGCCGTCACGCACCATCTTTTATTTATGACAATCAAAATACTTAACCTTTAACCTCTAACCTTTAAACTGTATTTGTACTACAATCCATATAACGTGTCTTAAAAAGAAGAACAATATGCTGGCACTTTCACTTGTAAAACGCGAAATCGAAACCTTGTCTAAGTTCCTTAGCCAACCCCAACACTGTCTTTGACATCCGTAAAATCAGTTCAAGAGTTCGGGATTTTGAAAAGCAACTCATCAAACCTGAATTCTGGCAAGACACTGTAATTGCTCGACACTCTCTTCAAGAATTATCTTATTTAATATTCTGCGAGCAAGAACAATATCGAGAATTGAAAACCCGCTTATGTGATATCCAAGCAGCTTTACAGCTTCTGGAATCGGAATCTGACGAACAGTTAGAGCAAGAATTGCAAACTAATTATGAATTCTTAAGCAGCAAACTCAAACATGTTGAAATCATAAGCCTTTTTGATCGAGCTTATGACGACAAAGGAGCATTTGTGACTATTAAAGCTTGCGATCGCAACATAGATTGCCAAGATTGGGTAGAAATGATCCAAAGAATGTACGCCAACTGGTGCGAGAATCACGATTGCAAGCTTTGGTTTTTGGATGAATCCATAGGAGAATTTTGCGGATTTAACTATGTGACTTTAGAGATTTCCGCTAATTATGTTTACGGTTATCTCAAATCCGAGCAAGGAATTCATCAACTAAAGCGAATTTCGCCTTTTCGCAAAAAGCCTGCAATCAAAATTAGTTTTGCAAAGTTAGAAGTTACGCCGATTCTGGATGAGTCGGTAGATTTTGAGATTCCTATAGAAGATTTGGAAATCACTGGTAAACATTCCCTAAATGGGCGAAGCCTTTGGGTAAGAATCTTACATATTCCTACAGGCATTTCCTTTACTGCTAGGAATCAACGTTCCCAATTACAAAATAAGGAAACAGCTTTGGCTGTTGTCAAAAGCAAACTATTCGCACTAATGCAATCTCAAGGTGTTGTACTTTCGGATGTAAAAAAACCATCTTCTAAAGATGTCGTTAACAACCCAATCCGCGAATACATCTTTCATCCTTACCAAAAAGTCAAAGACTTACGTACCAACGTAGAAACAACTGACATTGAAGAAGTAATGAAAGGAAATCTAGATTTGTTTACCAAAGCCTATCTCAAGCAAATGCATTAATCGTAGGGTGCACTGACGGCTCCGATGAATTTCCAAACATAACAAAATAATTTGATACTGCCGTCACGCACCATCTTTTATTAATGCTCCATTCTCAATTCCTAATTTCCTACAACTCCCAAACACAACGGAATAAATTTAAATTGTCATCACGCAGCATCTTTAATTAAAACCCAATGCCCAATCCCCCATGCCCAATGCCCAATGCCCAATTCTTAACTTTTTAAAACGAGAAAAAATTGAATACAATCGCTAGAATCAAAAAGGAATATAAAATACACACAGATTCTAGAAGCATCAAAGCTAATAATTACAAACAAACATGGAAGTTCTAGAAATCAAACGCGAAATCGAAACGCTATCTAATCGCCTGGGTAAAACTCAGGACTATCTTTGACTTACCCGCACTCAAAGCTAAAATTCAAGATTTAGAACAAATCGCAGCGCAGCCGGAGTTTTGGGAAGATCAAAATAAGGCTCAAGATACTTTGCAGGAGCTTAACGAACTCAAAGAACATTTGCAACGGTATCATGACTGGCATTCTAGTTTAGAGGATACCAAAGCAGTTGTCGAACTGTTGGAATCCGAAACTGACGAGTCACTACTGAACGAAGCTGTATCTAACGTTACAATTCTTGCCCGCGAACTTGACCAGTGGGAGTTACAGCAGTTACTTTCTGGTCCCTACGATAGTAAAGGCGCTTTATTAACGATTACAGCCGGTGCTGGCGGTACTGATGCTCAAGACTGGGCGGAAATGATGCTGCGAATGTATACCCGCTGGGGAGAAAGTCACGGTTATAAAGTTAAAATTACCGATGAATCTGCTGGAGATGAAGCTGGTATAAAGTCGGTAACGTTAGAAATTACTGGACGCTATGCTTACGGCTATTTACGTTCGGAAATGGGCACCCATCGCTTAGTTAGGATTTCTCCTTTCAATGCTAACGGTAAGCGACAAACCAGTTTTGCTGGAGTAGAAGTTATGCCGCAGATAGATGACAATGTAGAGTTAGATATCCCCGACAAGGATTTAGAAATTACTACATCTAGGGCAGGCGGTAAAGGCGGACAAAACGTCAACAAAGTGGAAACAGCAGTGCGAATTGTGCATATTCCGACAAATATAGCGGTGCGATGTACTGAAGAGCGATCGCAATTACAAAACAAAGAAAAAGCCCTTGCCCGTCTTAAAGCAAAGTTATTAGTTGTAGCTCAAGAACAGCACGCCAAAGAAATCGCCGAAATTCGCGGTGATATGGTAGAAGCGAGTTGGGGGAACCAAATACGCAACTACGTATTTCATCCTTACCAGATGGTAAAAGACTTGCGTACCAACATCGAAACAACAGCTATAACTGACGTAATGAATGGAGAATTAGATTCTTTTATTCAAGCTTATCTGCGGCAGGAAAACCAAGTAACCAGTTAACAGTGAACAGTGAACAGTGAACAGTGAGCAATGAAGAAAGGGAATTATTGAAGTGTAATCATTCTTTATGTTTTTCTGTCTAAGTACTATCTACTGTTCACTGCTCGCTGAAAAAATTGCCAATTTGGCGCTCCATTTCTCAACAATTTGTTACATTGGTAAAAGAGTTTGTTATGAAATCATTATGAACGATTCTTCTACCAAGGAAGATAAACCCAGTTATACTAAACTGGCTATGCGGAATATGGTGCAAAAGGGTGGCACCTCGCTCAAACATTTTGCACTTACTACTGTTGGACTGTTGGCTGTTTTGGTTGGTCTTGCTTATCTAACTCGTTAACGAAGGGAGATAAAGTGAATAAGCAGCTTTGTGTTGAAGTATACGTGCAGGATAATTTTTATCAATCTTCTCCAGAGAAACCTGTGGAGAATGAAGATGGAGATTTGCTTATTAGTGTAAAAATTTGGGAAACCTGGTTTTGTAAGTGGATGGATATGATGCAATGTGATATTCCTGCGTCCTCTGCTTACGAAATTGGGTTACGCTTAACTAATGATTCAGAAATTCAAACACTGAATTATCAATATCGCAATCAAGATAAGCCCACAGATGTTTTAGCTTTTGCAGCTTTAGAAGTAGATTCTCCACACGTAACAGAAATGGAAACCGAGGATGAACCTTTATACCTTGGCGATATTATAGTCTCTGTTGATACTGCTCAAAGACAAGCAATACAGCAAAAACACTCGTTAAATACAGAACTTGCTTGGTTGTCATCTCACGGTTTCCTACATTTAATCGGCTGGGATCATCCTGACGAAGAAAGTTTACAGCGAATGCTAGAAAAGCAAGTAATGCTACTGAAGACATTAAGTATTGAGGTAGACATAGAATAGATACGCTTATTAACCGATTTAATTCTGCCTTCAAATTGTCTTTTTAAAATATTTCAGTAGAAAATTATAGAAAGTTGATTCGACCTTTAAAATTCTGGAAAAATTTGTATCCTACAATTGCAGCAATCATATTTTTATGCCTATGTCCCAGCAAATTTCATCTTCACCCAAAACAAACCGTTTAGAAACCGTAGTGTCTAAACAACGAGAATTATCCTGGGCAGTTGCCTCTAACTTGTTTGTCAGTTTTAAATATGCTTGGGCTGGAATTACCTATGCTTTCCAAACTCAGCGCAATTTTCGTATCCACGTATCTGTTTGTGCTTTAGCAATTGGCTTGAGCATTTTTTTACATCTGAAACCGGTAGAAGTAGCGGTTATTGCAGTAACTAGCGGTTTAGTTATGGCTTTAGAGTTGCTTAACACTGCGGTTGAGTCTGTTGTTGATTTGACTGTTGAGCAAAAGTATCACGAATTAGCGAAAATTGCTAAAGATTGTGCTGCTGCTGCGGTATTGATTTCGGCTTTGGTTGCATTATTAGTTGCTGCTATGCTTATATTGCCTCCTTTGTTCGAGTTGATTTTATCGTCTTTGTAAATTTTGCAGTTTACTTTAGCTAATACAGTCGGACAAGTTTGGCATAGCTAGATAAAACTTGGGGGTTTAATCGCTGTGCTGATAGTTATAGATAATTACGACAGCTTTACCTATAATTTGGTGCAATATTTAGGGGAATTAGCTGTAAAAGTTCCTGTTGCCAAACAGATTGAAGTGTTTCGTAATGATAAAATCTCTTTAGATGAAATTCGGGCATTGAAGCCAGATGGTATAGTAATATCTCCGGGTCCTGGAAGACCGGAAGATGCAGGTATTTCTTTAAAATTAATAGAAGAATTAGGAGCAAATTACCCAATTTTGGGCGTATGCTTGGGGCATCAAAGCATAGCTCAGGTATTTGGTGGTAAAATAGTTTCTGCTCCAGAATTGATGCACGGTAAAACTTCAGAAGTTTTTCATACCGGGGTAGGAGTTTTTCGGGGGTTAGATAATCCGATGACCGCAACCAGGTATCATAGTTTAGTAATAGAGCGGGATACGATTCCGGATGTCTTGGAAATCACTGCCTGGATTGAAGATGGGACAATTATGGGAGTGCGTCACAGGAACTATCCTCACATAGAAGGTGTCCAATTTCATCCAGAGAGTATCCTGACGAATTCGGGAAAGCAATTATTGCAAAACTTTCTGGAAAAACTATCTTTGAGAGATTAAATGAAACGACGACAATTGATGGGCTACGCTGGAGCGGGGTTAGCAGGTG
This sequence comes from Rivularia sp. MS3, assembly GCA_019192545.1. Taxonomy (GTDB): domain Bacteria; phylum Cyanobacteriota; class Cyanobacteriia; order Cyanobacteriales; family Nostocaceae; genus Rivularia. The sequence goes on from JAHCMI010000001.1 coordinate 410,343, forward strand.
CGTTGTTTGCTAATCTTAGTTCTTTGCGGGTTAATGCTCAATCCGGTGGTTCGCTATCAATTAAATGGTTGGGACATACTAGCTTTTTGTTTACGGGTGGCGGCACAAAAATTTTAGTAAACCCTTTTCGTACTATAGGCTGTACTGCTGGCTATCGTCCACCCAAGGTTGCTGCTGATTTAGTATTAATTAGCAGCCAACTTTTAGATGAAGGTGCGGTGGAAGGTTTACCTGGAAGTCCTAAATTAATGTATCAACCAGGGGTTTATCAGTTTGAGGGAATAAAATTTCAAGGAATAGCCATAGACCACGATCGCATTGGTGGAAAACGTTTTGGGATAAATACGGCTTGGCAGTGGAAGCAAGCAGGAGTTAATATCTTGCATTTAGGAGGAGCTGCCGCACCTATTTCGTTAGAGCAGAAGATTTTGATGGGTCGTCCCGACGTGCTATTAGTACCTGTAGGTGGTAGTGTCAAGGCTTATAATGCTGAAGAAGCCAGAAAAGCAATTCAGATTCTGAATCCTAAGTTAGTAGTTCCGACTCATTATCGTACCCAAGCTGCCGACAACGAAAATTGTGATATTGCACCTTTAGATGATTTTCTCAATGTCATGGGTGGAATGAAGGTACGCCGTAGTAACAGCGATACTATTAGCGTCAGCCCTGGTAAAATCCCAGAGAATAGCACCATTCAGGTTTTTAGCTACAACTTTTAAAACAGATTTATAATTTTTGTAGAGCAGGCTTTCTAGTCTGCTTTTTAAATTCATGAAGGGATTAATATGCAAATTAAAGATATGAGCGTGAATGAACTTAAAAGTTTAATCAAAGAAACCGTTGAGGAAACTATATTATGAATTTTTGCTGATGCTGGAAAAGAAGTTAAATCTGAATAAATTTATACTAATTCGTTGTGATTCACAAATAACTATTTGATAAAGGTACAAAGAACGGGGATTGTAACGAAAAATGATAAAATCCCTAAAAAGGATTGTACTGAAAAATGGCAGACGAGCAAAAAGTATTTTCAATCTTGAAAGAAGCAAGGAAACAAGATTTCGTTAAACCTTCAGAAATAACCAATCCGTGTTTTGTTTCTTATATCAATACTGCAAATCATATACTTTTAGAAATTCAGAAAAGTTCTGACAATAAACTAAGTACGGAAGAAATAGTAAAAGGTACGGGATTGAATAGTAATACCTGTAAAATTTATTTACGGACTTTAGAGAAATTGAACTTTATTAATCGAGCTAAAGATAAAGAATCTAAAACAGTAATGTGGGAATTAAATAAATAGGTTCGTAGTTGCGCTTCAGCGCCTCTTGCCGGATGCGCTGAAGCGCAACACGAACAAACTCATTTTTCTTCTATTTCTTTTGTTGCTATCAATTCATTTAATTTAGAAGCAGTTTCTCTAGGCTTTCCAGCAATGGGGAATACTAAAATACTCTTAATTTGATTATTTTTGATCAATTCTTCTATACGATGGAACTGTCTATCACTTATGGCGATTCCATCAACTTTTTTAGCGTAATTTAATTCGTCTTGAAAACCTTTTTCGTTATATGCCTGAATAAATATTCTATCAACCTGCCATTTTTGATAATCGGCAGCGAAATATCTTTTAGCCCAATAAGGATTATGATGACAAATGTCAAAACTAACTGAAGGGTTAGCTTGTTTCATTGCAGTTATCATTTGCTGGGTAAATTTAGTTAATTTATCGGTACGGTTAACTTTTCCCGGCAATTCTGCATGATACCCTAAATAGTCATCCCATTGAACTGCATCAATTTGAGGATATTTTTGTACAAATTCGACTAGAATATCTTTGAAGAAATTCGCAACTTCAGGAATCTCAACATCAAGTACATAATGATCGATTCCAGCATAGGTTTTATCTACACCCGCAACAATCCATCTTTTCTCAATTGCTAAATCAAATATCGGACTATTTTTATCGATTTTAATCCCTTTTTCAAAATAAGCGTGAACTTCCATTCCCTGTTTATGCGCTTCATCAATTAACCAATCCAACCATTTATCTCGAAATAGATTTGGACAACTTTTAAAGCCGAGGGTTTGCTGCATGACTTCGCTTTTATACATGGTACAAGCATTTCCCCAAACACCATGAATAATAGTATTAAATCCTTTACTTTTATAGTAACGAACTCTTCGACGAATCATTTGCTCGCTAGCATTATTAGTTACTTGGTAACGACTTAAATAAATTCCCCTAATTTCTTTCTTCTCCCAAGGTGTTTTAGGTACTGGTTGGGGTTTAACTGCAACTGCTTTTTTCTGAGTTTTGATTTCTGGAGATTGAGAAACTGTGGGAGCAGGAGTTATTTTTGGTGTCGGTTTTGAAGAAGCAATCGGAGCCGGATTTGAAGGGAGTTTTTGAGTTGGTTGTTTAGAATTTGAGGGAACAACTGGAGTCGAATTTGAAGGAAGTTTGGAATTATTCTGAGTTGGATTTGAAGAAATAAAAGGAATATTTAATTGCTCGTTATTAGGAATAATTTTGCTGATACCTAAGTTGTCTCTCTGAGTAAATAACCAGATTCCACCTCCTATAAACAGTACAATTACTGATATTGGAATTTGTAAACATCCGCATCCGCTTGGCTCTTTCTTTTTATATGACATTGTAATATTAGTGATTCCCCGATAACAACTCAGTTTAATTGATAACTACAGGTTTGACATTGGCGAATTCCGAAAAATTAGGCGAAAATGGATTTTTGATTCCAGCAAGTTGTGTTTTTTTAACTATTCGTTTTTAGCAGATGATTCTCAATTAAAAAAACCGCAGAGACGCAGAGAGCGCTGAGGCAAGAGTTAAAGAGAGATAGTCTATCTACAATTTATTATTGGGGTGTAAAAGAAAATTTATGAAATTAATTAAATGTACAACGCTTCATTATCAAGGAAATCCTCAAAGCTTCTATGAAGTCAATTTGTGGGAAGTGGAGGAAGGAAAATATCATGTCAGTTTTATGTATATAGAGTTTAATAGCTACAGCACATCAGGTACTAAAGCATTACAATCCGTATCTTTAGCTGAAGCAGAAAAGATTCTTTATCTATAAAATAGTGCGTGATTTTTATTTGTCTAAATATATTTGAAAACGCAAAGGTACGCAGAGTGAAGTGTATATATTAACAACTCATAACTACTCACTCCTAACTATTCAAAACTGGCGACTCCCGAAAAAGTATAGGAAAATAAAACATCGGGTGGGTAGGAATATATGAAATTAATCAAACGCAAAACTCTTCATTATCAAAAAGATGCTTCTGATAAAGTCTACGAAGTTGATTTATGCGAGGTTGCTGAGGATAAATATCTTGTCAATTTTCGTTATGGTAGACGCGGAGCTAATTTAAAGGAAGGTACCAAAACGACTCAACCTGTTGCTTTGACTAAAGCTGAGCAGGTTTTTGATAAGTTGGTGGGGGAGAAGACAAGGAAGGGATATGTTGATACCTCCGCAGCAAGTAGCGTTACTACCTCGCAACCAGTAGCGACTGTTAACAACCCAAGAATACAAGCAATTCTCAACCGTCTTGCAGATGATAAACCCAGCACTTGGAAGTTAGAAAGGGCAATTTGGAAAGCGGGAGAGTTGAAGGTAACAGACGCAACTCCGTTGTTGATTGATTTGTTGGGTACTGGGAAAGATTTAAGAGATTATTGTATTGCTTGGGCTTTGGGTTGGTGTTGTGAAAATTCCAACAATCAAGATGTCATTGCACTGTTAACCAAGCTTTATGAAAGTGATGAAACAGCAGATTTTGTCAGCGGTATTGCTTTTGAAGCTACATTAAAAATTTGCGATGAGGTGAAGAAAGCACAATTACAAGCAGAAGCGATTAACTATTTACCATCATTTTTTCAAGAGTTATTAAAACAAGGTTCATCTGATGATTTTACAACTGAGTTAAAAGCTTATTTAGCTGATTGTGATTATGAAGATTTTGAAATTCTGGAAATCATATATGAAATTAACAACGAAGTTGTACGCCCTGGATTAATTGAGATTATATCAACAGCTCCTTTCAAACCGAATTACTTTCAGCGGATTCGTCATATTTTTAAAGTCGCTGAATATCGTCGCGATGAAGAGATTTTTGGAATTCTTGCTTATCGATTTGAGAAAGAATTTGGAAATTTTGATAGTACATTCTATGTAAAGCTAGAAAATGGTGAAATATTAGGACAAAATTGGTCTTTCTATGATTATACAACAGGTCGTATTGAAAGAAAAACAAACCAAATAGTAGAAGAATTCCAAAAACCCGATTCTAGAATTGCTTACAGTAATAAAACTCGCGAATATTTACGTCGTCGCATATGGAAGACTTTAGAGAAATTGGGACAAGAAAACAATCCCGATTATGTAAAATTGGCTGTTGGTGTGTTGCTTCAATATTCTGATGCTGATGCAAAATCTATTCAACAATCACGTTCTTATTCCTGGAGTAAAGGTTATATTAATCGTCATTGGGATAAATACGCCGATTATTTAGCCTTCAATCATATTCTCTACGAAAATAGCCCCCGTTATGCTTTAGCGTCTAATAAAAAAGCATGGGGATGTAAAGAAGGTTATAAACCCGGTGATGCTGAACCCACAGTTAGAGAAGAAGCGTTTCCTCAACTTTGGGAACAACAACCAGAAGCATTATTAAAGTTACTTGTAGAAAGTGAATGCAATCCCGTTCATAGTTTCGCTGTCAAAGCATTACGAAGCTGCCATAAATTCCTGGCTTCTATTAATGTAGATAACATTATCAAACTTGTTAATAAATCTTATGAAGTTACAGCGCAATTAGGTTTTGAATTAGCTTTACTAAACTACGATTCCAACAATCCAAATAAAACATTAATTATTGCCTTAGCAAATTGTCTATCAGAACGCGCTCGAAATCAAGCTTATAAATGGATTGAGGAAAAACAAGATTATTTCCTTGAAGATAGCAGCTTTATTACAGCTTTAATTCTCAGCTATCACAGCGATACTCGTCAATTTGCAAAACGCTTCTTGGGTAATGCAATTATTCCAGATTCTAGCGCTCAAATTATTATCGGTAAAATCCTCGTTGAATTACTCGCAATCCCCCCTAACCCCCCTTTAGAAAGGGGGGAAAGCGAAGCTGGGGGGATAAAAGAATTAATCAAAGAAGCCAGCGAAATTCTACTACTAACCTTCCCTTCCCAACTCCGCAGCTTAAATTTAAACGTCATCAACGACTTACTAAGTCATCCCATCATCGAAATTCAAGAATTCGGCGCACGCATCTTATTAAATCACCAAATTCCCGCCAAAGACTTACCCGCTCATATCATCGAATCCCTTCTAGCATCGGAAAACGAATCATTACGAATCCTCGGTATCCGACTATTCGGACAACTACCCGATGATAAACTAATCGACGAAGAAAGGGAATTAATAATCGCGATCGCAATCAATTCTAACCCAGAAATCCGCAACGCCATCAAACCCGTCATCAACCGTTTAGCAGCAGCAAACCCCAATTTCACCGTTGATATCGCATCAGAATTCATCGAAATTCTACTTACAAAAGAAAAACACGAAGGTTTACACAGCTTCCTCGTCAATCTTTTAAAAGAATTACCGGGATGGATGACAAGCATTTCCCGAGAAACCACCTTAAAACTGCTCAAAACCAAAACATCCGCACCGCAAGAATTAGGAGGTTTGTTGTTATCCGCAAATTATCAAACCTGGATAGAAGAATTTACCACCAGCGAAATCGTCAAACTCAGCAATCATGAAATAGCAGCAGTCAGAAACGCTTCTCATCAAATGCTATCCCAAATATTAAATCGTCTGCGAGCAGATTCTTCGGAAATGGTAGGAGCAGTAAGAATATTAGAAGCAAAATGGCAAGACTCCCGCGACTTTGCATTTGAATTATTTACAACCGAATTCACAGAAAATGAATTTACCCCCGAAGTTTTAGTAACTATTTGTGACAGCGTGCGAGAAGAAGCAAGAAGACTCGGCAGAGATTTATTAGCTAAAAACTTCCAAAGTTTAGACGGTGAAGAATATTTACTAAAGTTTAGCGAACATCCATCAGCAGATATGCAGTTATTTGCTACCAACTACCTCGAAACCTACGCCAAAAACGACACCGCAAAACTCCAACAGCTAGCACCATTTTTTATTAGCATACTATCTCGTGTCAATCGCGGCAGCGTCGCCAAAAAACGAACATTTGCATTTCTTGAAGCAGAAGCCCAAAAAAGCGAAAAAGCTGCCAAAATAGTAGCAGAAATAATGACCAGACAATCAGTAACAATGGCAGTAGCCGATAAATCATCAGCCATACAAATCATGTTGAAAATATATAAACAATATCCTCACTTAGCATTACCAATTGAAGTTAAACCAGTAGTAGAAGTGAGGACTTAAACCTCACCCCGTCCTCCGGACACCCCTCTCCTTATTAAGGAGAGGGGAAAGAGAATAAGGAAATAAAAATGCACCCCTCTCCTTGACAAGGAGAGGGGCAGGGGGTGAGGTCATATTTCACTGTTCATTTAACAAATAAAAAACAAAAAAATGGAATTTAACTACTCATATAAAGGAAACACATCCGTCAATCAAAGCGCGAATCAAACGCAAATGTCATTCTCCCCAGACACCAAACGTCCCCCCACATACTTCATCGGAGAATTACATCAAAACGTAGCCTTTCGCGAAGCAATCAGCGCCTTACATGATGTTGTAATTTCCGACTTACGCTTCAAACCAAAAGATAAAACAGCATATCTAGAATGGCGCAAACAACAAGATGAAATCGACTGGGATTTAGTGACAACAATGAAACAAGAAGTTGCAGCTAAAATTAGACCTTTACAAGAAGAATTAGACGAACTAAATAAGCGAAGAAACTCAAGATTTCAACCTTATTACAGGGCACAAAGGAAATACTTTAATTACCTTTATAAAAAAGACATGGATGCGTGGTTCGTACTCGATCCAGTAATCACAGTACACCCAGACGAAGTATTTTTTGAATGCTTTAGCGAAGACGAATCAACCTATGGAAAACTAAGCGCAAGTTACGAAGTTTTCAAAAATATCAACGAATTCGCTTGCGGTACTACAAACATCGATTATTCCGCCGCTTTATACGATGAATTCCAAAAAATTCGCAGCTACAAAACTACCCAATTTCAAGTAGATCCATCCGGTTTTGAAGTTCAAACCACCAACGAAGAAGCTTATAAAGAAGTCAAAATCGATTTACCAGATAGCTGGGTGAGAGGATTCTTACAAGTAAGCTCCGCAATGTGTTTGCCGAGCATCCAATTCGACTTACACCCAATGGATATCTATAATATCTGCTTGGTTTTGCGTCGTCACAAAGAAAAAAAAGGTCCCCGCAGCATCCGCTATCATCTCACACCAGGGGAACCAGTGCGAATCGTGTTTGAACCGTGGGATATTGAAGTAGTATGTGCGCGATCGCCCTATACCGGGAACCAAGAAGAAACTATCCGCGTATGGGGAAGAAGACGTTTACACGTACTCGAAAGACTCATACCCATAGCCAAAAAATTCACAGTTCATTTACTCGGTACCGGAATGCCATCATTTTACGTCGCCGACTTAGGGGATATGTCATTTACCTTGGGTTTATCCGGTTGGATAGCAAACGATTGGTCGCAATCTGGTAACTTTGATTTAATGGCACCCCGTGCCGATGTCGATGAATGGACGCAAAAATTGATTTTCAACGGTTTGCGAGAAAACTGGTTTGAAACAGCCGATAGTTTAGCCCAAAGATTGAATTTAAGTCGTGCTGCCGTGACAGGTGCCTTAAGTGTTTACACGCAAGTCGGAAGAGTTATATACGACTTAAATAAAAAAGTATATCGAATCCGAGAACTGAGTCGCGAACCCTTACCGATGGATAGATTGCGCTTTGCCAACGAACGAGAAGAAAGCGCGACCAAATTCTTGAATCGTAATGCAGTCAAGATTTTATCAATTAACGATAGAGATAAAACAATCAACTTAGAAGGTACAGTTAGCACTGGAAGCAAAACTTACAATCCAAGTTTGACGATCGATTCCGACGAACGTATAATAAATGCAGAATGTACCTGCAACTGGCATAAACAAAACAAACTGTTTAAAGGCCCATGCGAACACATTCTGGCACTAAGAATGCAACACGCACGCCAGTGTCAATAATAGTTTAAATAACTAAATGAAAACTAAATAAATCGCGCACTAATTGGTTAAAAATCCTTGCAACCCGGATGATGTATCGTCATCCTTGTGTATAGTCCAGACACGCATCACTAGCCTGCTCTTGACTGTACGGTCTTTCAGGTACTATACGCTATTCCGGTTTGACTTCCGTGAAGTGAATAAGCGTATAGTACCTGAGACCGCTTGAGTTGAGCAGTCTAGTCCTGAGATATTTACGAAGGGGATACCATAGTGCGCGGTTTATCTCGTTACAAGGTTCTACCTTGTAATGAATTTCATAAGGCTCTGCCTTCTTCACTCAACCGAAGGCAGAGCCTTCTACATAGGGTTTCCCAGCCAGAGACTGGGAACCAGTTATCATACAAACTCTTGTGGTGCGGGCATCCCTGCCCGCATATCCATATTAACCACCACCAATATCATCCGGATCGACACCAATACTCCGCAAATAAGCAGCCATTTGCTCCGCTCGCTGACGCTCCTGCTCTGCTCGCTGACGCTCTTGCTCCAACAACAACTCAGTTTGTTCCCTTCTTACCCTTTCTTCTTGAAAACGCTGCTCCAACTCCACAGAAGACAAAAACCGTTGCCCATCAGGGCGATATATAACTAATTCACCTTGCGCTGTTTCAAATTTAATTCCCATCCGGGGACTAACAAAACCATCTACATCCCACAGCTTAGTTAAATTACCGTTTTGTCGCACCCAACCATCAAATTGAAGAATTTGTGGATTGTAAATGTAATATTCTTCAACACCATAAGTATTGTAAAAAACTAACTTACGCTCCATTTCCTTCGCATCATTACTTGGAGAAAGAATTTCAAATACTATCTGAGGTGCAATATTCTCTTCATTCCACTGACGATAAGAACTGCGTTTACCTTTTGGTCTGCCAAATACTACCATGACATCGGGTGCTGTCGGCGAAATTAATTGAGAATGCACCGGATACCATAATAAATCCCCAGCAATAAAAACGTTTGGCACACCAGCAAACAGAATTTCTAAATTTTCCTTGATAATGACTATCCAGCGATACTGTTCGGTATTTTCTGCCATTGGTTTGCCGTCACCGCTGGGAAATAGTATATCTTCATCCAGTTGCTCAAAGATAGTCATAGCGATTTTGGATTTTGGATTATTGCTTCTATTCTAAGTAAATTAGATTTGTGACCCGGATAACATTAAAATTAATAATGTAGAGATGCAGTAAAGAACATCTTAAATTTTTGATTGTTCTAGTACTTTGTCCCACAAACATTGATAGATTATTTTAGTCCTATTTATAGGACTTGAGCTATTAGCATGGGGTTTGCAACCCCATGTGAGTGTGCGGAAAAACTTATCTTAATGTTATTCATGAGACTGCATCGCGTCTCTATAGCGATATCACAGTTCCTAACTTTAATTAATATATGCCTCCACGTTGGCCCCGCGAACCAGACCGTAAAAACGACCCAGCTTACCGTAAACTAGACGATAGGATGAATTTCGCCGTTCACGTAGCGGTATTTGCTTTATTTAATTCCGGCTTGTGGTTTTTTCACAATTTTCTGTTAACCGATTGGGAATGGTTGCCCATTTTGACATTAAGCTGGCTGGGAATATTAGCATCCCATCTGATTTATATTTCATTCATTGCAGATTATTCCGATACTCCCACAAAATCTACCTGAAGACGGATTATCAAAGCTAGGGCGATCGCGACTTGCGGTGGTAGAGTTAACTTGAGAATTTCAGCATAATTCTGAAGTAATTTGTAAATTTAAGACATAAGGCTGTGACTAACAACGCAGAATTCATGGAAGCCCTAGCCGCTGAAATTGGCGAAAATGTCTACATAGATATCGCTAAGTGGCACCTTTATTTGTCCGATGCAAAACTGCATACCGTTGTCGCCGAACAAGTTTATCCTTTAATTAGTTCCGATAAATCCGTGGATGAAGATGATGTCATTCACGTTTTACAGTCTATCCCCATCAAAGTTGGTGGTGGTAAACGTGAAGTACCTTTATTAGATTTGGTACCCTCGCAGTGCCAAGTTAATCTTGTGGATGTTTTAGAAAAATATCAGCAAGAAATGTGATTTTATAGTTTTTGATGCCTTTATAAATAAAACTGGCATCAAAAACTATTAATAAATAGAAAATTGATAAATAAATAATAAATAAACAGGGGTAAAAATGTCTACTGCCAAATTTCACGACGGAAATTCTTTAGCTGACGTAACCGACGAACTTGGTAAACAAGCTTTGAAACTAGGTTTAATACCAAGCTTTACAGTACGTTTCTTTGCCGACAGCAGAGAATACTTTATTGCTCACGATGACAAATCCGAAGCTCTAACACCAGAAGAAGCGTATTTACACTTTAAAAAATTGGTAGAAAAAGGTGAAGAAAGTTAGGAGTAGCGAGTAGCGAGTAGTGAGTCAGAATTAATTATTCTTCCCCCTCTTCCCTCTCTTCTCCCTCTTCCCTCTCTCTCTCCATTCCCCATGCCCAATTCCCAATTACTCATTACCCATTACCATCTTCCGCGCAAATTCTATCGCTTCATAAGATGTGGAAATTTTGCCCTCGACTTGTGCCACTGTAATTTCTGTCAGTAATTTACCTATAAGGGGTGACGAAGGAATATTTAATGATGATATAATATGTTTCCCACTTATCAATTGAGTGGGATGTGCAACCGGATCATCAGGGTTTAAGTAGCGGGACAGTAAAGATGCGTATGTTTTTAGTGGCTTGTCTTCGGACATATCCCTGACTACATTACCATAAGCTGTTGCTAAAATGGCTGTAGTCGGGAATACGCTACCCGCTTCTTTAAATAAAAAATATTGTTCTCTCAAAGATAATTGTGCGTTGAGTTTGGGAAATGTTCTCAAGGCTGTGGTTACGCTTTGAATTTCCGCTTTACTATAGGTAAGTTTTTCTAATTCTGCTTCTGCTATTTCAGGATTGGAATTAACTAAACAAGCGAGTTTGGCGATACCCAACCACGTAGTTTTTACAGTATCTCTAATATTTTGTTGCAGTATTTCCTTGAGAATTGGAAATTCTTCTGTAAACTGTAAAGCTACTTTATCAACTTCTGCAATCAAAGCGCAGCTTTGCGATGTAGCGTATTCAAAGGAAGATTTTAGTAATCCATCTTCAATAGCTTTGATTAACCAAGATGTTCCTTGAGTATTAGCCAACATATAAGCTAATTCTACCCGTATTCTTTCTGCGGCAACTTTTGGTAAATGAGAAGCTAAAACCCGAATTGTTGAATGTGTTTGTGCTTCTATACTAAAACCCAACTGTGCAGCTTGACGGTATCCCCGCATTAACCGTAAAGGGTCATCTTCTAGATTCCCAGGTGATATCATCCGTAAAACACCTGCTTTTAAATCTGCTCTACCTTGTAACGGATCGATGATTTCTTGAGTATGAATATTGTAGGCTATGGCATTTATCGTAAAATCTCGCCGCTGCAAATCAGCTTCTACAGAATCGCCTTCCTGTTGAGCAATATCAACGGTAGCATCGGCAAACACCACGCGAGCAATTTGCCTCTGCTCGTCAAGTAAAACAAAACCAGCTTGATGATATTTTGCTATCTTCCGGGCTACATTTACCGCTTCTGAAGGTAAAATAAAATCTAAATCTAATTTAAAATTTAAATCATCTCGATTTCTTCCTAAAAGAGCATCCCGTACCGCACCGCCTACTAAATAAGCCGGTTTCGGCAATAATTCCAGATTAAAAGGTAAAGAATCTGGTGTAAATTTAGACAGAATTGAACCGTACATTGTAATAAAAATAAACCATTATGCTAGGCAACATTAGTGTGGCTTGAGCTAGATTAAAAGCAGAGCGAAACTAAAACTTAATTGATAATTTTAATATGTGTATTTGCGTAAATTGTCATTATGTAGACCGCTGTATGACCTACAATGCAGTCGAAACACAGCACCAACAACCTCATCTAACAGAAACACCAACCTTTGACCCTAACGAGCCCAGTATAAACGTAAATATCCGCACTGAAGGCGAAGTAATTGAAATGGAATGGGACGTTGTAGGATGTTTAAGTTTTAAAGAAGAAAAAGGTAAATGGTCTAAATTGCGTCCCGGTGAAATGGTTCCAACTTAATAGTTAACAGCAGCAGTTAGGAGTAACTAAGGTTAAAGGTCAAAGTTCAAAGGTCAAAGGTTAAAATTATCTTTGTCTCCTTGTCTCCTTTTCTCCTAATCTCTTCCCCTTCTCTTAAATGAAAGAATACGGCTTCGCACTACACACCACAACTCCCGAGTTAGGTTTAGCTATCAGTAATTTTATTGATGATATTCGGCATGATGTATGGAAATTAGACCGTAATGTATCTAATTTGATGCATCAGTACATGATAGATTTTATTAAACCTCAGACTTGGGCTGATATGGCTTTTATTGCTGTGGCAAAAGGACCTGGAGGTTTTACAGGAACTCGTATTGGGATTGTAGCTGCTCGTACTTTAGGACAACAATTAGATATTCCAGTGTTTACTGTTTCTACAATGGCTGCATTTGCTTGGAGAAACCAAGTTGATGATGATACTTTTATAGCCGTACAAATGCCTGCTCGTGGAGGTATGTTGTTCTGTGGAATTTATCAAATTATGTCAGATGGTAGCGGACTTTCTACTGTAATGCTTGATGTAGTATTAACTCCAGAACTATGGAAAGAAAAGTTAGCCGATTTGAAGGATAATTATCGGCTTTTGGAAGCAGATTCTGGTTTAGCTGCCACAGCCGCGAATATGCTGGAATTAGCATATTTAGATTATCAGCAAGGAAAACGTCCAGATTGGACGAAAGCGTTACCTTTTTATGGGCAGCATCCGGTTAATGGTTAGTTAGAGATTGTTAACTAATTAATATGAATTTTAAGCAAAATGTAACTACATTTTTGCTTTTGTGAATCAAAGCAGTTTTATTCCGGTTCAACTAACTTGAATCCCCAAGGCTTCAAAACCGCGATCGCAGTTTCTCTAGTTATGCCTTCGTAAGCTTCCCATTCGGAGCCTGGATCTTTGGGATGTCCTTCGCCAACATGACCGGCAACTTTGATTACCTGATAACCTTCGACTTTATGCTTTTCCATTCCTCTTGGAAGGGCTAATTTAACCTTACGACCGATAAATTTAGATGTACTAGCCTCAGCGACGGTTTCGCGGATTAAACAGATATCACCAGCAGTTCCCCAGTTAGTTGAGTAAATATAAAGGAACGATATATAGCTTTTGGGTTTAATAGGTCTTTTTTTTACTGGTTCCATTTTCTATAGTCACTACTCATCTTTCTTGGCTCAAAAATTTAATCCAAATAGTTATAACACTATATGGGTAAAGATTTTTCTGTTTTTTATCGTTCTAAGTTTAACTTTAATTCGCTCTTTAGTTGAAATCAGCAATTACAGGCAAAGACAGACGCACTTTCCCAAAAATTGGCAGTATTTCAAATATGAAGGTTTCTATAGCAATTTTATATGAGTTGTAATAATTTGAGCTATTTATAAACTTGATTTTCTGAAAAACTTGAATTTTTTAATGATAATTCAAATTTTTTCACCAAATGCCAAAAAGCAATGCTGTAATTATCACAAAATTACTTCATCCATTGATTGATGTAACAAATCTATAAATTACGAATTAATAATAACAGTTAGCCTCTCTTGAATAACAGGAATGGCGGCAATTTTCACAACACTTGGGTGCTGCATGACAGTTGCCGCCATTCCCGATTAAGAAGTAGTCAAATTAAGCCGCATGTTTCGCACGCTCACCCGAAGCTGGGATTAACGCATTCCTGCCCGTGGGAACTTCAACCACAATATTTGTATTGCATTCAACATAAAAACAGAACAGCTATAATTACTCAAATCCCATCACTTTCGCAATAGTTTTTATATCTGGTTCAAGGCCTTGAGTAAACTGACTTTTATTGTGTTTAATTGCTGTATCGGGGTCTTTTAAGCCATTACCAGTTAATACGCAAACTACGGTAGCACCGGTAGGAACCCGATCTTTAACTTTCAATAAGCCCGCAACAGAAGCCGCACTTGCCGGTTCGCAAAAAACACCTTCTTCTCCAGCTAAAATTCGATAAGCTTCTAAAATTTCTTCATCGGTGACAGAATTAAATTCACCTTTACTAGCTCCGGCAGCAGCTACAGCTTTATCCCAGCTTGCAGGATTACCAATTCTAATTGCTGTAGCTAAAGTTTCGGGATTCGTTACCACTTCACCATTTACCAACGGTGCAGCACCAGCAGCTTGAAAACCCATCATCTTAGGTAAACGTCCGCATTTACCGTCTTGATGATACTGACAAAAACCCATCCAGTATGCAGTAATATTTCCTGCATTACCCACCGGAATGCACAGCCAGTCTGGAGCATCACCCAAAATATCTACGACTTCAAAAGCGCCGGTTTTTTGCCCTTCTAAGCGATAAGGGTTAACGGAATTGACTAGAGTTACCGGATATTCATTCGCGATATCCCGAACAATTTCCAAAGCCTTATCAAAATTTCCTTTAATAGCTAAAACTTCCGCACCATACACCAAAGCTTGAGCCAATTTACCCAGCGCGACATAACCGTCAGGAATGATTACAAAAGGACGTAAACCTCCGCGCCTAGCATAAGCTGCCGCAGCAGCAGAAGTATTTCCAGTACTTGCACAAATCACAGCTTTAGCCCCGGCTTCCTTGGCTTTAGTAACCGCCATAGTCATTCCCCTATCCTTGAAGCTACCGGTAGGGTTCAAACCGTCGTACTTCACGAAAACACGTACTTGTTTACCAATATGACGCGCAATCGAAGGCACCGGAATTAAAGGTGTATTGCCTTCCAAAAGCGTAACAACCGGGGTATTTTCGCTAACAGGTAAGTATTGGCGATACTGTTCGATTAATCCTTGCCAAGGTTGGCGATGAGATTTTACAGCAGACAGGCTTAAGGTCACGGGATTTTATAAAGCTACTTATTTTTAAGGTGATGTCGAATGCCAGTTTATCCTTTTTATTGTATCGGTGGGAAGTATTACGACAATTTTTATCAAAATTTGGGAATGAGCAATGGAATGGAAGAGATGGAATGAGAAAATTATCGGCAATATTATTACTCGCTACTTGCTACTTACTGCTCTTAACTTTCCCATGCCTAATGCCGAGTAATCAACGCCCAAAACTATTTTTATTTTTGGAACAAAATCCCAAGCTATATTGTCATCTCATAGATGTTGCATAGCAAAAAAAATCATTAATATTGCAGCAACTAATACCAGCTATACAAAGATTTAATGATTCTTTAAATTACACTATTATAATATCTCTAATGGTGTGAGTAGAGTTTTGGACTTAATAAGTAGTATGTCTGTATCAAGTGTTTCCGAACGCAAATCCGAAAATTCTGTTACCAACTCAATTGATACTTGTTATCAAGTTGACCAACAAGTAAAATTGATGGACTTACAAGCAGAGGTAGATTTACTGTTGTTAAAGTTACAACAGCTTAAGCAGCAAAAAGATGTTTGTACTCGCAAACAATCTTGTTAAATCTATTGCAAGCGAGTGCTTGCTTGCATATCATATTTGATTAAACCCATGGCAAGCACTATTAGACAAAGCGCTGCTATTTTACGACTAGCGTTTGGCTTTGCTATATTAATAACTTATGGTTATTTTTTGCGGGTAGAGTAGTATGGTAATTTACAGCTTTACTGCTAATTTTGCATAAGTATGCAAAGACAGCAATTAGCTTTGATGAATTCCACTTTACTTTACTTTAGCACTACTAATCATATTTTGGGTGCATGTACGTGATTATTTTGTTGTTATTTTTGATTAAATCTACTGATTGAGCAGAATAACTGCATAGCTTTAGCAGAAATAGTTGATACTATTTTCCTGGCTTGCTTGCTGAAATGCTGATAATGAGCTTTTGCAGCATGATTTGAATAGAAGAAATTTATCTTATCTTTAGATAAAACAAGGTGAAATTTTTCTCTATATTTTTAACTATCGACAAGAAAAATTCTGAGAGAGGGTTTGTGTTTTCTATTCTTTATTTCTTTGGTTTTAAATTTGCGCTAAAAGCTTTTGAATATAAGTTTGTGAAGTTTTAGAAATATTGGATTGTGTCTTAAGCCAGTAGTAACCTTGGTTTGTACTTTGTTGGGATGCAATAATTAAGGCTTTCCAGGCTTGTACTTCCGAACGATTGGGATTTACTTCTAATGCTGCATCAATGCGACTTTCTATTCTTCCCGTATCAGATTTAAGTAAATTTTTGATTTCTGCGGGATTTTGCGGTAATGCTTCAAATACTTTTAAAGCTTCTCCCCATCTACCATCAGTTAAATAAGCTAGAACCTGTTGAGAAGGGCTTGCCCAGCTTGTATCGGCTAATTGTTTGGTAAGTTGAGAATGTTCGCTAATCAAATCAATTTGTGCTTGTGCTGCTGGAGTTATTTTTCCTTTCTGCTGTTTTTTAATAAATTGCAGCCATTTGTGAGATGGTGTCCACAGCCCATTTCTGGCAATTAACAATGCATTTTTGTAAGCCCTATCTTTCAAAGCAGGGGGCTTGAGGGTAATTTCGGCTAGTTTGATTGGGTTAATAACAAATTCACTGGGTTTAACTTGGTAAATTCGCAGTCGAGGTTCTAAACCAACTGTCTGGCGTATTACTAATTCTTTGTCGTCGTCACCTGTTACCTGTTGCCATTGGGGTAAATCTCCTGTAGGGCTTGTCCAAGATATCATTCTTTGTAGCTTACGGCGTTTTAAATTGTAGTGAAGAATATAGCCGTAAGTCGTAAGATTTGAGCCTGAAGAACGGTTACCGCGTAAATAATACCAAATTCCTGATTCCGTGGGAGCATCTTTTTCAAAACGTTTGATTTCTGTTACGGGTAGAGCAATACTCGAACCCGGATTTTCTTCTACTCCTGCTTCTACTAAAGGAGCTATTACTTCAAATTCTTCTGGTCCGGTAACGGGAAATTGGTTAGTAAGATGATAGTATTTCTTTATGTTTGACTGCCATTCAAAATCCGTTGCTAGTTGATAAGTTCTGAGTTCAACTATGTATTTACAATCGGAATTACAATTCTTGCGATTGCGGTAAATAGGTAACAAGAAAGATTCATCGGTATTGCTTTCTAAGGGAAGAATTTTTCCAGATATACGCTTCTGTTTTTTTATTTCTGCCTTTATTTGCTTTAGGGTATGGGGCTTTTGCGAACTAGAGGTAATTTTCACCCATTCTGGTAAAAATGGATTCAGCCAACTTACCATTTGCGGATTAAACATAAATAAAATGCTAATCCAGCTAATAGCTATAACCATACCCGCACTTGAAAGCAAGGTAAAAGCGACAAACATTGATGTGAAGAAAGTTTTTCTTTGTTCAGCTTTCTGCCGATGACGCGAATAAGAACGAATTCCCTTAGTGGGAGCAGTTTTATTTTTAAGATTATTTTTAGATTTTTTTATTCTTTTACGAAGCTTGCGAACCTTCGTATTGGGCTGCGTTTGACCTTTTTTTAATGGTTTTGATGAACGCGAAGTATTTGCCATGCTAATCGTTACTCGATTTGGGATTGCCGACTATAAATTAATTCCGCAGGTTTTATTCGACTATTAAAACTGGAATTTAAAAAGGTTTTGTTAGTAAATTACGGTAAAAAATTAGCGTTGCAATTAAACGCAGTTAAATATAAGCCCCTCAAATAACTTTACAAATATGAAGATTTTAATCCCCCGTAACAGTACTAGCTTTTTCTTTTATACTCGCGCTTCAGAGATATTGCCCAAAATAGTTCGAGTTGGTAGTTTTATGATTACCGTAAAATTACTCATGCCATGAGCATCATTTATTGAATAAGCTCAACCGTTGTATATATACAACAGTGAAAAAATTGAAAGCAAGTAAAATTTCTCTAATAATCTGTTTTTTAGCTGCGGGAATTACCGGGTTTCCAGATAAAGCAGTGTCTAAGAAACAAGCTTCTGTAGATTTAGATTTTACTATTTCCGGCAAACAGACGCTGGAAACAAAACAGTTTGAGATTATCGATACAGAGCAATTTAAAATTTCTCAACCTCTTGAATCTACCGATAAAACCTCATTGGATGAAAATCCGATGGGACAGGTTAATTCGGTTTCTCAATTTGAAGATGTGCGACCAACAGACTGGGCGTTTGAAGCTTTAAAATCTTTAGTGGAACGTTACGGTTGTATTGTTCCGAACGGAACTTATCGCGGAAATCGTGCTTTAACCCGTTATGAATTTGCAGCAGGGTTAAATGCTTGTTTAGAAAAAGTAAATGAGTTGATTGCTACAGGAGCGGGGAATCTGCCCACTAATGAAGAGTCAGCAAAATTACAAAAATTGCAGCAAGAATTTGGTGCTGAATTAGCAACATTAAGAGGGCGAGTTGATGCCTTAGAATCTCGCGCTGCCGATATTGAAGCCAAGCAATTTTCTACAACAACTAAACTCAGCGGAATCACGATTGTTGGTATTCAAGGAAGAAGTGAAAATCGTGCCGATACTCCTCCCAGAGATGGTGTAAGAGATACTAACGATTCAGGAACCAATATTAATGTTAGTAACTTTAATCAACTGTATTTAACTACCCAATTTAACCCGCGTAGTTTTTTAGTAACTGGACTTTTAGCTGGTGACGGTGGTACTCAACCGACCTTAAGCAACGACTTAATACTAGGTTACGAATATGACTTTGGTAACCAATTTGACTTGAGTGATTTACATTTTCACCAACTTTTAACTAAAAATTTAGCGATGATGGTGGGAACCAAAGGTGTAGATATGGTACGCGCATTTAGAGGTCCGAATCGTGCTGAAGATGCAGCGAACGGACCTTTATCATTTTTTGCACAACGCAACCCTATTTTAAATTTGGATTTTGAAAATGGTGGTGTTGCTTTTGATTGGCAATTTGCAAAACGTGCCAGCCTTCAAGCAATTTATAGCGCTCGGGATATTGGTAATCCGGGGAAACGCGCAGGCTTATTTGATGGAAACACCACAGCAGCAGCACAATTGTTACTAACCCCTGCTAAGACCTTTGATGTCAGTTTATACTACGTTAATAATTATTCGCCTAATGGTTCTTTGTTTAGTTACGCTGGCGATAGCTGTTTAACTGCTGTGAATTGTTTTGCAGTTCCGGGAAGACCTTTACAAACAAATGGCTTTGGAGCTACCGTCAACTGGGAGATTTCCCGAAAATTTACATTGGGTGGTTGGGCTGGTTATACCAATTCTCGGATACCTGGAGAATCGGGAGATGTTGAAACGACAAACTATATGGTTTATCTCAATTTTCCCGATTTACTCGGTAGGGGTAATTTAGGTGGAATTTATGTCGGACAGCCGCCGAAAATTGTTAGTAGCGATTTACCTGTAGGTAATAATGTACCCGACCTTTTAAACGGTGGAAATGGAAGCGAAGGAGGGCAACCGGGAACAACAACTCATATTGAAGCTTTTTACCGTTGGCGATTGAATGACAATATCAGTTTGACTCCGGGATTTATTCATATTCAGGACTTACGCAAGCGGCACATCGCGATCGCCAACTACCAGTATTTTAGTACTATTAAAACCCATCAGAAAAATAAGCCCTTCTTATAATTGTTAATAGTAATTAATCCAGTAGGTAGCCTTTCAAATTTTATGAGAAAATGATTATGGGTTGCATCAGTAAATTTTTTAGCTATGAGATTTACTAAGCTTGATTATTGCCAATACTTGTTAAGTAGTCAGATTAATTATACTATCACAAACTTAGCGGAACATTTAGAACAAATAAGTCATGACACAATCAACCGTTATCTTAAGAATGAAAAACTAACTCCACGTTTACTTTGGGACAATGTAAAAGATTTAATTGAACTTGACGAGAACGCTTATATTATATTTGACGATACGGTTGTAGATAAAAGATTTTCTGAAGAAATAGAAATAGTCAGAAAACAATATAGTGGTAACGAGCATGGTCTTGTCAGAGGAATTGGAATAGTAAGCTGTATATATGTTAATCCTAAAACGTTAAATTTTTGGGTAATAGATTATAGGATTTTTAATCCGGATAATGATGGTCTAACTAAGGTTGATCATGTGAAAAATATGCTTGTAAGTCTTGTATATCAAAGAAATCTGCCTTTTGATACGGTTTTGATGGATACATGGTATGCAGTAAATAAATTAATGCTTTATATCGATAGTTTAGAAAAAGTTTATTACTGCCCTTTAAAAACTAATCGTCTAGTTGATGATAGTTTTGGTAAGGAAAAGTATAAAAATATTAAAAATTTAGAATGGAGTGAAGAAGATTTAGAAAGTGGTAAAATAATAAAAATCAAAGGCTTCCCTGCTAATAAAAAAGTGAAACTTTTCCGTGTTTCTATCTCCACCGATAGAACGGATTATGTCGCAACTAACGACTTATCTCAAAGTTCTTTGGATGTTGCACAACAGGTGTGTAAAATCCGCTGGAAAATAGAGGAGTTTCATAGAGAAATAAAGCAGTTAACTGGTATTGAATCTTGCCAATGTCGCAAAGCACGTCTTCAAAGAAATCATATTGCTTGTGCTATGTTAGTTTGGCTTAGACTTAAAAACTTAGCTTACAAAACAGGTGAGACTGTTTATAAGATAAAGCACAATTTACTCTCAAATTATCTAATTGAGCAGCTAAAACGTCCAGATATTATGATGTCTCCTGTGTAGTTTTTTATGCGCTCGGTGCGCTTCGCGCACCATCGCTTGTGCCAGTTGCGTAAGTCCTGATATTATTGAACCCGGTCATACACCAGATAGTGATTCGATTACTATTGGTATTTTACGAACTAGTTTTACTTTTTAATCATTGAAAGTGGAGAATTGGGAATTGAGAATTAAATAATTATTGAGTCTTTCCTATTAAAAGTTATCATTGTGCGAATTTATAAAACAAGTATTTATAATTTAGTTTGCAATGCCCAATTCTCCATGCCCAATATGTAAAAGATTCATATAGTAGAGTCTTAAATTAGCTAAATATGCGAGAAGATACTGTTAATACTTCAGCAGTCAAATAAAAGTTGAATTAGGTATTTTTTCGCTTGGAAAGATAATTAATTTAGTACTACATTTTGGATAGTTGCGCTAAACCTATATTTTCTAAAAAATCAGGTTTTTTGTTACTGCATCTAGGAGTCGTATTTTTATCGACTGTAAACATGCTTTGTGCAATTTAATTAAGAGAAAAATCTCTTATGAATTTTTGTATAATAGCGCAGCAAACATTTATTAAATAAGCATTTTTCATCTCTCATTCATCTTGTCTTGTATCTAATTGCTTTGTGGCAAATAGCGTTTAGTTTGACAAATATCTAATTTAAAAAGCAACAACGATATCAAAAGCAAGATTTTTTATCCAATTTTAGAAGCAATTAACAATTAAAATGCCTCAAAAAACTTCTTGTCTGCTGGCGTTAGCTTTAGCAGTAGGCTCTGCTTTGGTTACATTTCCGTCTCAAGCTCAAACAGAAGCAAACGCGAAAGGTGACATTACCACCCTATCTTCCCAATCTTCTGTAAGCAATGACAGCATAATATCAAAATTAAAAAAATCTAAAGCTGTAAATCAGAATAAGGCTACTAATATTGCTCAATCGCAGCCCTCAGATTCTTCTACAACTGCCAACACTCAAAAACCTCAGCGTGTGAGAATTCCAGTTTATAGTAGAATCGGGTTTGGGTTAAGTCAGTAAAGGTAAATAGTTGGGATGACGGGATTTAACAATAAAATCGCAAATAATTTAAAGCTCCACCGCTTGTAATTGGATTGGGATTTAACCCAACATAGCTGAAAGCTAAAAGCTAGATAAACTAATTTGATTCAGGGCTTACGCAACCACAGCGATAAATCAAGTATTTGAGATATTTAGATCCCTCCAACCCCTCTTAAAAAGTGGGGCTTTGCGTAAGTCCTATGATTAAATGTAGAGACGCGATATATCACGTCTGCACGATTTGTTAAAAGGTTTGTAGTTGCTACTAAGTGCCCGAGAATTCGGAAATATGAGGCGCTTAAGCGCAACTACGAACCTTTAATTATTAATTGCCGACACAAACTCGTTCGTAGCGTCTCCCCGCGCTTTCCCAAGTGAATTCTGTTTCTACTAATTTTCTGGCGCTGTAAGATAGTTCCGCTCTTAATTGAGGATTCTCAAATAACTGACTAATAGCATTTACATATTCTTGCGGCTGATTGGCTCGTAATGCTCGCAATTGGGGGCTATCACCGTCTACAGCTAATCCTTCTAACCCTCTGTCGCTGCCAACAACGGGTATACCGGCAGCCATTGCTTCTAAGGTTTTGTTCTTGATTCCGAAACCAGTCCGCATGGATACTATACAAACTGTAGATTTGTGCAAGTATTCTGCCATTGAGGGGACTTTTCCGGTGACGTTAACTCCAGGTTTATCTTTGAGTGCTAATACTTCTGCAACGGGACGAGAACCCACAATATCAAAAGTTGTATCGGGATATTTTTTTTGGATTTCGGGCAACACTTCGTTACAGAAGAAGCATACAGCATCAATGTTTGCTAAATTATCCATTGCACCAATAAAAACTAAACGGTGCCCTCCTGGATCTGCAATACGATTGGGAAACATGACTAAATCTACACCATTGGGAATCACCATCATTTCACTTTCAGAGTTGAATTCCCGTAATTGAATTTTATCTTCTTCTGTTGTGGCGACAATTGCCGAGAATTTATTGCAGTAGGTTTTTTCGTAACGACGCAATAAAGGCAAGTTAATTTTATCTCTTAAAGGATTTTCAGATATCCCATTTTGTAATTGATTGAGGCAGGTGCCGTATACCGAACTGTGAACGTTGACTACAGTACGTATCTTTTTATGAACATGAGGACGTATGTAGATTTCATTAACGCTGTGTTCGCTGGTAATTGTGTCGCATTTACCTGCTTCGACATAATTATCAATCCAGTCTTGCATATCCACAGAATAGCGATTTAATACGCTTGGTGGAATACCTTCGCTGACAAATTTCGTTAGACGCTGAACTTTTTTCAGTATTCCTCCGGTGGTACCGGAGTCATGAGGACGATTAAAAAGGACTAGTTCATCTACACAATCTCTTAATCCTGTAATTTCTGTTTCAGTTACCCCTGCTTCGGGTTGAGTCACTAAGGTAACGCGATGATTTTTTGTTAAATACTTAAGTAGATTAAAAGTTCTAACTTGAGTTCCACCACGAGTTGGCGGATAAGGAAATGTTGAGGATAACATTAAAATTTTCATTTGGATTAAATTTAATTAGTAATTAATATTTTTCCTAATATATATTATCTTATTAAAATAAATTAGTTTTTATTTAAATAATTATAAATGTAATAATATCAAAGTATATTTTTTAAGTCTGTTATTCATTTAATTAACACATATTTCGATTAAATATTTTTTCATGGTGGATGTTGGCACCAATGGAAATATTGAGAATATGTTTATTGATTGTATTTAATATTCGTCGAGAAATATAAATAGATAAATATATTTATACATTGATATTCCAGGCAATCAGTAAAATAATCGCACAAAATAAATATATTATAAAAATATTAGAAAATAGAATGTATAAATATTAATATACGGGAATGATTTTAAACTATTGAAAATATACTAAAATTATTATATCGCTTCAGCTAAAATCAGTGTTTTTACTATGGTTCCATTGTTGACGAAACGTTAAAAAAGGTATTAGTTACAATAAAAAATAATATTAATATTTTTGCATCAGTAAATTTAATTCTGTTGCGTAGTTATTAATCGGTATTTTAAAATTATGCAAAAATTTGGTATTTATACTTTAGCTAATGACGTTGTTTATGACCAGCTAGTTGCATTATTAAACAGTATAGAAGTTAATGTTAGTCCAGATATTCCTGTTTGCATTATTCCTTATAATAATCGTTTAGATTTAGTCAAACAGGAAATCAATTGTCGAAATAATGTAACTTTATTCGATAATATTGAATCTATTCAAAGATGGGATGCATTTGCAGAAGAAGTTTGGGCGGCTCATCCTTTGGCAAAAAACTCAAAATTATCTCGGAATACTTTATATAAAAGTCCTCTTTTAAGGAAATTAGCTGCTCTTGACGGCGACTTTGAAAAATTTGTATTCTACGATGCTGATAGTTTGGCAATGAAGCCACTGGAAAACTTATTTTCTAGACTTGATGAGTATGATTTTATTTTTGATGATTGGGAGCATGGAAAGTCTTCTGATGTTGCAGCATTAAATATACCTTTGATAGAACAATCTGGTTTGTACACTGAAGAGGATGTTCGACCAAAATTACATTGTTCTAGTTTTTTTGCTTCAAAACAAGGTCTTTTGCCACCTACAGAAATTGAAAGATTAAAGAAATTATTGATTGAAAAAAATCAAATTGAATGGGTCACCCGCTGGTGGGATGATGCCTTTTTGTTTAATTACTTGACTTTACGAACTGAATGTAGGTTATTCAATTTTACTCTCAGTCCTAACGGAGAAGAAAGAACTGGTAACTGTGCAAATGCTGACCCATTTGTGAATATAGACAATGTTCTTTATAACCAACAGGGTTTAAAACCGATTTATCGTTTGCATTACATGAACTATTCTACTAATGACTTTGTACGTTTGTGTAAAGGTGAAGATTTAAATATTCGCTACCGGGATGAATTTTTGTATTACCGCTTCTTGAAAGAGCCAGAGAAAAAACCTCTACAGCTGAAAAAACCAGGTTTAGCATCTAAAGCTAACTATTACATCAAAAAGGTGATGAATAAAGTTAGGCTAGCTGTTTCTTAATGGCAGCAAATAAAGAGGGAGTGAGAGAGAGAGTGAGGGAGTGAGGGAGAGGTAATTGAATGGGGTTTTTACCCCAACCAATTACTAGCAACGTATAGACGATGGGGTTTTACACCCAAAGGTTTTGATAAAAATTGCATTTAAAAATTGCATTCGATTGATAGCAAAAAATTATAAAGAATTATGAAACTATTTTATTTTAGTTTTCCTAACGGAATGACTAATTTTGGAGACGATTTAAACCCTTGGTTGTGGGAAAAATTACTACCTGGTGCTTTTGACCAAGATAATAAAAGTATTTTTGTGGGAATTGGGACGCTATTAAATGATTACATTCCTAAAGCTAATAAAACCGCCGTATTTGCTTCCGGTGTAGGCTATAGCAAAGGTTTACCCGCAATTGATGAGTCTTGGAAAATTTACTGTGTCAGAGGGCCGTTATCGGCTAAAAAATTAGGAATAGATCCGCAATTAGCCGTTACTGATGGTGCTGTACTGATCAGAAAGGTTTATGAACCGAGTACAGTTAAGAAGACAAAGTTTGCATATATGCCTCATATTAGTCATCTGATTGATGGGGGTAATGCTTGGAAAGATATTTGTGAGGATGCTGATATTTCATATATCGATCCGCGTTGGTCTACAGAGGAAGTATTATCCGCTATTTGTGAAACAGAAGTATTGCTAACAGAAGCGATGCACGGTGCTATAATTGGTGATGCACTGCGAGTACCTTGGATTCCGGTATTGACTAGTACCAGAATTTTTCCTTGGAAATGGCAGGATTGGTGTTTAACTGTCGGCGTTGATTACAAACCTCAATACCTCATGCCTTGGAAAAAAGTATATTCACCAGGTCATGGAACTGTCTCATCACTTCGTTTCCAAAAGAACTATGCATGTCAAGCTCCCATGCGTTTATTCAGAACTTTATTGCAAAAAGAATCTAAACGAATGGCTAATCAGTTAGCAGATATAGCTAGGAATTCTAAGCCTAATTTGAGTAGCGACACTCGCATTCAAGAATTAACCCTAAAATTGGAAGAAAGGTTACAAAAATTCCAACAAGATTTGGCTGCTGGTCGTTTTGCTGTATCTAACTAAAACTTTTGGGAAGATAAACTGTAGCTCATCTTTTTGACTACAGTTAATCCCAATTTATATAATATTATATTTTATATATTAAAACTTTGTTATTAAAAATTTTGTTGATTGTAATTTTGTAAATAGAGAATCGGTTTGTGCCTAAAGTTAGTATTTGTATTCCTACTTTTAATCGCATTGATTTACTACCGTTCGCGATTGATAGCGTACTCAAACAAACTTTTCAAGATTTTGAATTGATAGTTTGCGATGATGGTTCTAGCGATGGTACTGCGGATTTAATGTCAAAGTATGAAGATAGTCGCATTAAATATATCCGCCATCAGCAAAATATTGGTAAAAGCAATAATATGCTTTCTGGTTTCAATGCTGCCAGGGGTGATTATTTTATTAAGTTTGACGATGATGATAGATTAACTCCGGATTTTATCGCGGAAACTGCTGCAATTCTTGATAGAAATTCTAATATAGATTTTGTTGGTACCGACCATTGGATAATTGATATTAATAATGTCCGCGATGAAGCTCAAACTAAGAAAAATTCCCGTAAGTGGGGAAGAGAAGATTTACCTGAAGGTATGGTAAATAATCTATTGTCAGCTGTGTTTGTAAATCAAAGTTTTCAAATTGGTGCAACTCTGTTTCGCCGTCAGACTGTGGTTGAAGTCGGGTTTATGCAGCCGAATTGGCAAAATTGCGAAGATAACGATTTATTCGTGCGTTTGGCTTTAGCCGGGAAGAAAGGTTATTACTTGCCGAAGTTACTGATGGAATATCGAGTCCATGCCGAACAACAAGGAATTAATCGTGCAATTCCTTATTTAACAGGAAAGCAGCAGTATTTGCAAAGCTATAGATTTGATTCGCAAGAGCTAGAACATATTCGATTAAAGCGGTTGCAGGAAACTCAGTTATTGTTGGGTTTGCGGTTGATTGAAGCCGGTGAAACCGAGAAAGGCAGAGAGTTGGTTAAGAAAGGTAAATCTTTTTCTACAGCTAAAGCCTGGGCTGGCTTAGGGTTATCTTTGTTACCAGTAGGCGTTCGGGGTAGAGCTTTTGATGCTTTACGGAAAGTCAAAGGTTGATATCCGAGGCAAAGCTAATATACAGCGGATTTCATCTTAATAAGGTATAAAACACTCGTTTGAGGCAAGGGAGCAGGGAGTAGGGGGAATGTACCTCATCTACCTGCAAAGCCCTGTAAAAAAGAGATCCCAATTTTAAACAAATATTTACCCGACACTTGGAAAGATGAGTTTATATAAACAAATCCAACCTGCGTAAGCTTTGTAATTGTTTTCCTGTCTTACAGTACTGCGGGCTTTTGACTAAATTGGGATACTCCGAAAATTAAATCAAACTTGCAACGAGTATACTTTTATAAAGAATTGGTATTACTGGCTTTAGCTTTTTTAATTGCTGTGATTAATTCACCCGTAGTTTTCATCTTAGAGCGTCCTTTAATATTTAGTTTTCTTGCCAGGTATTCTAATTCATATTTTGGCATTTTTTCATAATCTATAGTTTCTGGCGGTTTGTGAAGTTTATCTTCAATATTTTTGATAGCTGCAAAAAGTTGTTGAATTACTTTTTCATCAGTTTTAGTTTGGATATTATTTTGACTATCCTCTAGTTTTTTTATAGAACCGGTAACCCGCTCCATCATCCGATTCAATATTGTTACTTGTCGAGATAATTTATCAATTTGCATAATTAGAGGTTGAATTGATTGGTTATCTTCTGAAATATTAGAAGCTATTTCAGTAATGGAGCTTGAAGAACTTAATAACTGTTGCATTTCTTCTTTTATCGCAGCAGCTTGTTTATCTGTTAGATTAAAAACCCAAGCCCATAATTTTTCAATATCAAGTTCTTTAGCAGCAAAACACCAATCTGCACCATATACGAGTTCGTACTCCTCTTCCTCACTATATGCTTCCGTAGGTCGTATAATTATAGGAATCAAATTGTTCTGATGTTGAATGAAAGCATCTTCTATTAATTGAAGTTTTTCAGGTATAATACTTTCTTGTTCCGATTCCGGTATAGCAACCTGAAAAGTATATACTTCACCATGACTAATTGCTTCGATACTTAAATTTGAGCGAATGCGAGCGCGACGTTCAGACAAGTCCATTATTTTGAAGCTCTCCAACTTTTGTGTTTTTTATTAAATAACCAGCTAAATTTGTGTAGCGTTCTAAAACTTTCTGCGCTGCTTCCTTCTCTTTAGCTTGCAATCTATCATCAAACTCACCTTGATAGATTGGATATCCTTTATCTTGACAAATAGAAACAATATTTAAGCGGGGAATCCAAGAATCTTCGGGGAAAAGCTCTACTTTATTACTGTCATCACTTTTCCCTAAAATATCAAATAGCTTTGTCTCCATAGACTTGTTGTAGCTAGAAGATTTTTGGTCATACATACTAACTGCTATCCCTAAAATTGGTAGCGGTTCATCTTTTAATTGTTCTATTTCATAAATTCTATCGAGTACATATTCTAAAGCTCTTATAGCATACGCTGATAATTGAGTAGGAATTAAAATAGCAGATGATGCCATTAAAGATATACTGTTAACTTTGCCGAATGAAGGAGGTGGGTCAATCAAAACAAAGTCGTAATCATGTCTTTTCAGTTTCTTCGCAAGTAAACGGTCGCTATCTATTGTTCTGTTTAGTTCTGATTCCATTTTACTCAAACGAATATGTGAAGGAACTAGATCGAGTTCCACATCTCCCCAAGAAGTTTTTATAATTGTATCGGCTAATTTGGTTCTTGGCTCTAAAAGTAAATGAGTAACATCTTTCTTTCCTTTATATTCAATATCATCTAATGGATCTATGCCCAATCCAGTTGTGAGATTAGCCTGAGCATCAATATCAATTAGTAATACCTTCTTGCCTAATTTACTCAGCGCTGCTGCAAGGTTGATAGTTGTTGTAGTTTTTCCTACCCCACCTTTGTTGTTAAATACAGTGATTATCATTGATTTACTTTCCTGTTTAATTTGCTTTTCTATGTTTTTTTCCTGATTAGTTTTCTGGGTTGGAATAAAATCAGTTTTATTTTTTTCTTCTGTTTGTAGTGATTGCGAAATTAAATTCAAAAAACGTATACGTACTAATTCTTGATTCTTATGAAATGTAGAAATCAGATGCGAACAAGTTTTTTTTGATAAAATTTGATGAAATATTTGATACTTATTAATTAGTTCTAACTGGGAATATTCTAAAATCGTTGTAATTTTTTCATCACAATAACAAAATATGCGAAAATCATAACCATTAGTTAGCAGACCGAGAACTGCTCCAGTACGGCGTAAATAATTATTGATTTGCCAAACATTATGAGCAATTTTCTTAGTCGGGGCTTTAACTTCAATAACTAAATAGGGCGTATTTATAAAAGCTGAATTTGGTTTTCCTACTACAAAATCAACTTTAGACTGTAAGATTACAACTTGAGATTGCCAATCTTCACTGTTGTAACCAAGGAGATGCAATAGAGGGACTACTAGCTTTTGCTCTACATCAGACTCATTGCTATTAAGGTTAATTTGTTCAAATGTCTTTTGCAGAGTTAAAGTCGTATCGTCGGCACTCATATGAATAATCTAAGTAGTCACTGTACAATTTTATCTTTAAAAATCTAGGTGTGTTAAAAAATATTTTGCTTAATAACAATGTTATCTAAGCAACATAAAAAAATATTTATTCAAAATACTTTTAGAGAAGATACCTTAAGCTGGTGTAATGTTCCACCAAAAATAAGAAAATATTGTCGAAGATAATTTTCCCAATATAAAAAAATCTCAAATCTCGCTGTAATTTTGTTTGTGATAAATAAAATTTATTTACTAGTAGTTCACTACATTAATTCTGCGGAGTGTACATCCAATCCGTCAGGGGTTGAAAACCCCTGTCTCATAGCAAAAGTCCTCTTAAGAGGACTAAGGTGAATTCACAATAACTTATAACTCTTGACTCCTGAGTAGTATTGCAAAAAGCTTAAATTGACGGGTCAGAAAAGAATTAGAGTTGGTTGACTACTAGTTATAATTTGCTAATGTTGCAGCGTACTAACAGCACATGAAGGTTAGTATAAACTAAGTAAACAAAACTTATGCCCTTCGAGGTAAAGTGGTGCTGGTTTAGATGCGGGCAAGATTACTTGTATGGATACGAATGAATTAAAGTTCTTACTGAAGCTATTGGGTTGCGAAAATTATCGCTCTACTTTGAGCGGGAATGTTTTTAAGTCGTTCAAGGGTAAGAATACAATTTGTCAAAATTTAGGCGATCGCGAAATTATTGATTTTTCGCGGGAGGTTGCTTCGGTAAGAATTTTACCTCCGGGGCAAGCTTTGTTGAAATTAGATGCGGTTGAGGTTCCGATTGAGGAGAAGGAACTGCGGATATTAGAGAATGTTGCTAAGGTTTCGGGTAAAATAGCTCCTAGCAAGATAAAATCTTCTCTGAAAGCTGCACAGAAGGAAGAAATTTTAAGAAGCTTGAGCAATAGAGGATTGATTGAAGCCGAAATTAAACTAAAGAAGAAGAAAGCGGAAGTTTGGCTAACACAAAGAGGAATAGAGTTTTTACGCGATGATTTTAGTCCGAAGAAAGGGACTAATCCCACCATCAGTTTAGATTTGTTAAATAATTATTTGCGCTTTTTGCGGAAGTCTTTAAAAAGTCAGTCGCAACAAGCAACTGTTACTGAACCTATTAGCAATACTCAACCGGTTGCTCAGAAGAGTAAAACGATTAGCGATGAAGAAATTTTACAAATTATCCAGAAATTAGATCGAGAGTTGGGTACTAAGGATTATTTGCCTATTTTCCATTTACGAGAACAACTACAGCCTTCAATGTCGCGGCATGAATTAGACCAAATTCTTTTTAAACTGCAAGCTGATGACAAAATTGAATTAAGTACTTTGCAGGAAGCTAGTGCTTATACACCCGAACAAATTGAGAGTGGAATTAAACAAAATGTTGGCGGTCCGCTGTTCTTTATTTCTGTATTTTAGCTTTCAATAATTAGCTGTTAATAATATTTTTTGCTGCCAAATATTCGCTATTATTATCGTTTGAGCATGACACCCATCAACAACATTATTAAACGCGAGCTTAATCCTTTTGACCTGATTAATTTAAAACCAGGCAATTTTTGGGGAGAGAAACAAGATTCTGATAACAGCGTTGACTCAATTCATCAAGAAGTCATTACTGAAATTGAAGGGCTTCTTGATTCAGTGAATAAAGATAATAGCAGTCGCAGCGTGCTGCTTTTGGGTGATTCTGGTTCCGGTAAAAGTTATTTATTAGGTCGTCTCAAGCGGACGCTAAATAAAAAAGCTTTTTTTGCTTATATTGGTCCTTGGGCTGATAGCGATTACATCTGGCGACATGTTTTACGCTCTACTGTTGATAGTTTAATTCAAATTCCGGAAAATCGGGAAGAATCGCAGTTAATACTATGGTTAAAAAGTTTATCCGCTTTTACTAGAAGAGGTCTTAAACAGCGGCTTTTTAACGATAGCATTTGGAAATTTATGCAGAGCGATCGCCGTAAGTTCATTAATCATTTGAAAACAACTTACAGTCAAGCTGGGTTATACAATCCGGAATTTTTTTTTGGTGTACTTCACGACTTAACAGATCCCGAATTATACCCTATAGCCTGTGAGTGGTTGCGGGGAGATGACTTAAGCGAAGAATCTATGCAAATGTTGAAGGTGAAAAGCTGCATTGATACAGAAGATGCTGCTAAAAACATTTTGGCCAACTTTGGTAGAATTTCGATTCATACTCAACCGATTGTCTTATGTTTTGATAATTTAGATAATATTCCTCGTTTATCAGACGGTTCTCAAGATTTTCAATCTTTATTCAACGTCAATACAACTATTCATAATAACTACCTGAAAAACTTCTTAGTTCTTGTCAGCATTATTACTAATACTTGGAAATTAAATTCCGAGCGCATTCAGCAAGCGGATAAAGTTAGAATTGATAAAGAATTACGATTAAAAAGAATTAATTTAGAGCAAGCAGAAGCACTGTGGGCTTATCGTCTTAAGCCGTTGCATCAACAAGTGAAACCTCAGCCTATATCGCCGATTTTCCCTTTAAATAGAAAGCTGTTGCAGCAAAGTTTTCCCAGCGGTAAAACTCTTCCCAGAGAAGTATTAGTTATAGGTCAAAAAGAATACAAGAAGTATAAATTTTCCCTGGTTGATTCTACAGTTGTTAAACCGATTCCAGAGCCAGAATTAGTTACCGTTCCGACTGTTGTTGAAGAAATTAAATTACCAGCAGCGCAGCTACAAATACAAGCTGAAACAGTTGATGCCGAGTTTCAATTATTATGGCAGAAAGAATATAAAAAAACTCAGCAAAAAAATCAAAAAATAACTTTGTTTTCAGCACCCGATTTAATTCGGATGTTGGAAGAAGCTTTGCAAGCGCTGGAAGTACCAAATATTAAAACTAAACTTTTGCGAGGAAAATATACGAGTTATTCTTTGAGTTATCGCAAGTCTAAAAAAGAAAATCGAATTGGAATAGTTTGGACGGAAGATTCAGGGATGGCAAGTTTTTATAATGTGATGTCAGCTTCGCAGAAAGCAATTCAGTCTAAGGGTTGCGAAACTTTATATTTAATTAGAAGCGGTACTGTTGGAAATTCAAAGCTTAAAGGTTATCAACTGTATCAGAAAATATTTCATAAATCTAAAAGCTCTAAACATATTCATCTTAAGCCGAGTCTTGCTTCGGTGCATCAATTAGCGACTTATCATAATTTAGTTAATTCTGCCGTTGCTCAAGAGTTAGTGCTTTCTGGAAGAGTTATTAAATTAGATGAATTACAAAAATTAATGCGTAATTCTCTTATTTTTGAGAAATGCACTTTATTACAAGATTTAAAACTTGTTCCCGAACCAGATGACTTAGACGATGGTGAAGATGTTATAGACTTAACACCTGTTAACGATTTCTTATTTAATTTAATCAAAACTCAAGGATTTATGGGGGTTCCTACTTTAATTTCGCAATGTATTACTCAGTTTTCTGATGCCAGCGAAGATGATGTAAAAATGTTAATTCAAGATTTATGTAAAGAAGAAAAAGTTAGAATTATTGACCCAAAAGCGAAATTAGAAGACCAACTAATTTGTTTGGTTGCATAAAAAAGACAGCATAAATATAAACAAAGTCAAAACTTGTTTCTACAATAATTTGGAGGCAGAGCCTCCATCAATGCATTACAAGCTAGAACCTTGTAACGAGATAAAGAGATAATGAGAGAGATACTGAAGAGATATTTTAAGTTTAAACAATGTCTAATTAATATAAAATTTAAATGCATTATCTGACAGATGCGGCTCAAATAAGAGCCATGATTAATCAATTCCGTTCGTATAAAATATTGTGGTTAGATACAGAAGTTGCTGACTGTCGGACTCAAAATCCTAGATTATCTTTAATTCAAGTATTAGCTAATCCTAATGATTCAAGCGGTGAGTTTGCTTATATTTTTGATGTTTTAGATAAACCAGATTTGGCAAGATATTTTATCGAGCAAATTATGGTTAATCCTCACATAGAAAAAGTATTTCATAATGCCAGCTTTGATTTAAAATATTTGGGGGGAAAGTTAATCCCAAATGTCACATGTACGCTGAAAATAGCCAGAAAAATTACTCGCTACAAATTAAAAACTTCTAATCTCAAACTCAAAACTTTAGCAACAGAGCTTTGCAATTTTACCGATGTTGATACTGAGTCTGGCGCTAGCGATTGGGGTAAACGTCCTTTAATAGGGAAACAGTTATATTATGCAGCTATGGATGTGGTTTATTTAGCTGCGGTGCATCGACAATTACTGTATTTTAATTCTGTGGATGAAAACAGTATTTTTAAAATGGCAGCGAATAAACATAAATTAACTGTTACTCAAGTTAGAATTGCCTTTGAATGTCCGCGTCTGTTTTATTTAAATGATAAATTTGGTGGTAAAACATTATTTATTCCGCGCAATGTTACAACAGGTATAGGTTCTGTATTTCATTCTTTTGCAGATGAATTTGTACGTTTAATTTTACGCGAATCGAGATTTAAAGAATTATTTAAGCCAGAAGCATCGCAGCTAGATATTGAAAAAGTTGCTGTGGAAATGCAGCAGATTTTTTATAAAGCTAAATTTTATCCTTATTTACAACAAGTTACTAAGACAGATAAAAGTAGAGCTACATCTCTACTGCTTGTTTGGCAGGGATTGCAAAATATAATTAAACGTTTTGCTCAAATATTGATAGTAAATAGAGGTTATTGCAGCGCTTCAAGTGTAATTCGCAAAACTTTTGTTTCTGAAGAACGAAAATTAGAATATTGTTTTGATTTACCTAATAAAACCCAACAGTTAGTTAAGGGGGAGTATGACTGTCTAATTTATAATTTTGAGCGTCAGCGGTTGTGTTTGCTGGAATTTAAAACTTATCAAAGTATCGATCCATCGGCGCAATTAGCTCAAGTTTCTTTGTATGGCTATATGCTGTTTCAAAAAAAGCAAGTTCCTGTAGATTCGGCTGTTTACTGCGTTTTGCCGGAATTTAAGGAATATTATTATCGTTGGGAAGAGTTAGAAAGTACTGTCAATCAGTTAATTCCTTACAAATTACAGCAGATGCAGGAGTGGTTGAGTTGGGAACCATCTGAGCCGAATTCTCCACCGGCGACAACTCAGCCTTATTTATGCGAAATTTGTCCGCAGCAACAAAAGTGTCAAAGTTATTTTGGTGAGGTTGAGATCCCCCCAACCCCCCTTAAGAAAGTGGGGCTTAAGGATAAGGGATTTAGTGATTCAATTGAGATGCCTTCAACTCCTCATGAGAAAGGGGGGCTTAAGGATAAGGAATTCGCTGATTCAATTGAGATGCCTTCAACTCCTTATGAGAAAGGGGGGCTTAATAAAGTAAGTTCTGAAGCAGAGAATCAAATACAACCCGATAATTCTGTTGATGCTAATGCTGTTGGTAAGGAATTGGTAGCGACTTTACAATCTTTTGGGATTCGTGTAGATTTTGTTGGTGCTGCGGTTGCTCCTAGTTTTATTAGAGTCAAGTTAAAGCCGCAGTTGGGTGTAAAGTTTAATTCGATTCAAAAGTTACATGCGGATTTACAGATACAAATGGGTTTGGAAAATCCGCCGTTGATTGCTCCTCAAGCTGGTTATGTCAGCGTTGATTTACCCAATCCTAATAGAAAAACTGCTTTATTTGATGATTATCTCAAGCCGCAAAAATCGCAAATAAATGATTCCGTAAAAATTGCGATTGGTATAAATTTGGAAGGAAAATTAGTAGAAGCCGATTTATCAGATCCTAATACATGCCACTTTTTGGTTGGGGGTACCACCGGAAGCGGTAAAAGTGAATTTTTGCGATCGCAACTCCTCAGTCTTTTAATTCGCTATTCTCCGCAACAGCTAAAAGTTGCTTTGGTAGATCCCAAACGAGTAACTTTTCCCGAGTTTGAGAAAATGCCTTGGCTGTATTCTTCGGTGGTTAAGGATAGTGACAATGCTATCGAGTTGATGGATAAGCTGGTTTCGGAAATGGAATTCCGCTATCAGCAATTTGAAAAAACCGAATCTGCTGATTTAGATAGTTATAATCAACGCTCTGATAAACCTTTACCTCGTATTGTCTGCATTTTTGACGAATATGCCGATTTTATGGCTGAAAAAGAATCCCGTACCGCTTTGGAACAAAGTATAAAACGTTTGGGGGCAATGGCTCGCGCTGCCGGAATTCATTTAATTATTGCTACTCAACGCCCGGAAGCTAAAGTTGTAACCCCGATAATTCGCTCAAATTTACCGGGAAGAGTTGCTTTACGTACTGCTAGCGAAGCCGATTCGATGATTGTTTTGGGTGGTAAACAAACTGCTGCGGCTTATTTATTAGGAAAAGGTGATTTGCTGTACCAAGTTGAAGCAAAACTGCATCGGTTGCAGAGTTTATATGCGAAGAATATTGATTTGAAGGGAGCGGGGAGTGGGGAGTAATTGAGCCACTCCGCGCTCTAAAGAGACGCGGATTCAGGCATTGCCTTCTAACTTGTAGCCCGATGACGGCTTATCTGGTTAGAGGTTAGCACTTCGACGGACAACTGCTCAAAAGAACTATAACCGTTCTTACTTTCACACGCGGCTACTCGATTTGCAGTTTGTTGATATTGCTTCCATGCGTCCATCAAGAACGGCTCAGTCCCCGGATAATCACATTGAGCATCCCACAATGAAAGCGAATCGTTATACACGCATCTACTCAAAAATGCAGAGAACAAATCGCGATGCATCACAAACCCGGTTACATCCTTATGTACCCGTTGAGATAGGCTTTTTTTGATACGAGTCCCATCCAAATGTGTTTGCGACAACGCGGTTTTCTGAGTAAAAAATGTTAGAAAATAACCGCCAGCACTTTCAGCCTTGCGTTTAAGTTCCGATTGAAAAAAACCTGGTGACTTGGCTGATATGGCTTTACCGTAACGTTTTTGCCAGCCTTTTATTGATACCTTCTCAGTTTTAATCTGATTGCCATGACGCAAAATCTCATTAACTAACCTACGATTTTGAGACTTTGCATAGCTACTTTTACGTCGTTCAAGTTCTGTTTTTTTAGCTTGTATCCGGCGATAGTTGCGGGTTTTTATCCATTGCTTATTACGGACGTACTCCTTAAAAAATGGGGCAGGCTTTGCTAATTGGTTAGTTGGGTGTTCAAACGAGCTAGTTTTGTTTGAAGCCTGCCCCATTTTTTCTCGTCGGAATTCGAGACCTTTTTTAACTTTGCCTTTTTTACGAACAATTCTGTTACCAACTTTTTTATCAAAGTCAGCTTCAAAATTATCAGGATTATGCATTCTTTGGGAACGCTGCATCTTTCTTTGAAGCGCTTTTATCTCGCGCTCAAAGGTTGGTACTTTGTCCGCAAATGGCAACAATCCAGCTTTATTATCAGCAACAAACGCAACATTAGAGATGTTTACATCTAGTCCAACTATCCCTTCTGTTACGTAGTTAGTCGGTTTTTGATACGGTAAACCTTCATTAATTAATTGAACGAACCAGCGCTTTTTTCCGTTTAGGTTGCGCCATAAAATACGGCAATATTTAACAGGTGAATTTAATCCGTGAAATATTACTGGGTTGCTCCAATCTATAATTGGTTCAATTTTTAAGCCGCACCAAACGACTTGATTTTTTAACCAGCGTAAACCTTGCTTGTTTGACTTTCACAATAATCACTCAATAGGCAGCGCAACGGTTCACTTAGTTTGGATTCCTAAGCGTCGCAAACCAGTTTTAGTGGGAGACGTAAAAAAGAGGCTGCATCAAATAATCACAGAGGTCGCCAATGAAAAAGGTTGGTTTATCAAATGCTTAGAAATTGCGCCAGACCATGTTCATGTGCTTGTAGAACATGAGCCAGATACAGCTATAAATCAAGTAGTCAAAGCTTTTAAAGGTAGGTCAAGTAGATATTTAAGAAAAGAATTTCCGCACTTACTTAAGATTCCAGCATTGTGGACTCATGCCTATTTCTATGACACAACTGGTAAAGTTAGTAGCGCGGTTATTGAAAAATATATCAACGACCCACCACATCATTATTGACGGCGAATAAATTCGCCTGGGTCGTTCGCGAAGCGTGCCGAAGGCATAATTACATAGAGCTAAAATAGTCGGGGCTATCTTTCTCCCACATTATTTAAGGTATAATTCGTGATTTGTAACGAACGGAAAAACCTCACCCTCTTTCCCTCTCCTTATCAAGGAGAGGGATGTCTGGAGGACATGCTAAAACCTAGCTACGACCTAAATTCAATAATTCTTTAGGAGATGCGAGCATATCAATAGCTACGAAGAAAATTTTACCTTGAGGATTTACCAAAAATCGCCATGCAATGTTCATTCCTACATTCGCACCAAACCAAGGTGTTTCTACTACACCAGTGATTTTTAACTGCTTGGAACCATCGGGACGAGATTCAGATATACCTTTTTTAGGCATCATATTCAATCCTTGGGCTTCTTCACGCATATACTTACCAATAGCCTGTTTCCCAACGATTGGCTTGTGGAATGGTGGTTGTAGCGCTCCATCATCGGTAAATAATGCTACAGCAGCATCAAAGTTATCCGCGTTCATTGCTTCGATGTAATTAGTTACCGCAGGCTCGTTCACACCCTCAATTTTGACATTAGTCAGAGTTTCGCCGCTACGCTCAAACATAGGCTCTGCGGCAGCTTTGGAACTACTTGGAGCCATCCCGGAAGTGTCGAAACCCATATCTACTACGGTGTTACGCAGTACTGTAATTTGCTGACCCGCATCGAGCTTCTGAGTGGTTTCTAATACTACTTTCACACCCTCAGACATTTGATAATTCGCAGGAATCGGAGCCACTACTCCCTGCTTCATCAATTCTCCTAATTCAAACCAAAAAGCTAATTTGGTATTAACGCTGAAGAAACCATAGGAGCGACTGATAGGTGAATCAGCCCGGTTAGCCAAATCGCGCATTACCTGGGTTTGTTCTTCAGCTGACATCTTTTTAATTTGGTCGAGCAAACTTTCCGCTAACTGCAACCTGGCTGCTCCTGGTGCTGCGGGGGTAATTGTTTTACCCATTTCGGTGTACGCATACCACAGAAATGCTAATTTGTCATCCACACTAAGCTGATCGAATAGCGCAATGGTTGCAGGTATCTGACTGGGAACCTGAGTTCCTTTAAAAATATTTTGAGCGGAATCGATAGTTAAAGCCATGATTGAAATCTCCAAGAAATCTTGTTTTTACTTAGCTACCGAAGCTTTGAAGCAGATACACCCCTACATATCAAATCCACTCGCTCAGCCACTATAAGGTATATCTTGCTTGCATCTTCGGCTTGAATACGTTAACGAAAAAGGTCTGATTAATCCCTAATCTTTAATCAGCTAAATGCTTTTATTAACAAAAGCATTTTTATCTGTTTTGCTTTTCTGTAAATCAGACTACCATCTTATGTAAAATATTGTAAAGTTTATTTACGATATGTATACTATAAATAATTGCAATAATAGCTGAGAAGCTTGTCTGGCAATGATTATAGTTGCTTAACAATTTTTGTTACATAGTCTGTAGATTATTTGAAATCCTGACTATTGTGAACGAAAAGAGGGCTATCAAAGTTGAAACGAAAACCCATTAATTATGATAGGTTCTTTGTTCGTAGTTGCGCTTAAGCGCCAAAACACTGCATTTATATACGAATCACCACGCAACTAAAAACCCCGCAGAATTAATCCACTTAAGGCTTGTATTTGTAACATCTTCACCCTCATGCTACATATTTGGCGCTAAAGCGCAACTACTAACCAATCATTTTTTTAAGTATCTAACTGTATATTTAGAGACTGGTAAAAAATAGTTAAATAAATACCATAATTATCTTTATCAATAATCGACTCACTGATATAATCTGACTGCTTAAAATTAAGAAAATATAGTCAAATTTGATTTTAGGAGTATTGAAAATCTTAAATCTCGCTGTAGTTTTCACTCTTATAGATACGACCATATTCACTTAAATAGGAATTCATTTACAGAGGACTTTTTGAATGGGATATGTAATTTCGACTGCAAATATGAAGGGTGGGGTTGGTAAAACTACTCTTACCGTCAATTTAGCGACTTGTTTGGCTAAAAACCACGGTAAACGGGTGCTGGTACTGGATTTAGATACTCAAATCAGTGCGACTCTAAGTTTGATGTCACCGATAGATTTTGCCAAGCTGCGGAAAAAAAGACGAACTTTAAGATATTTAATCGATGATATTGTGAAGTCATCGGATAAGGCAAAGTTGTCAATTCAAGAAATTATTCAACCTTCAGTTAACAATCTTTCCGGACTTGATTTATTACCTGGAGACATCGATCTCTACGATGAATTTGTTGTTTCGCAAATGCTACACCAACAAGCTGTCAGCTTAAGCGAAAATGATTTTGAAGTAATTTGGAATCGGTTTGAAAGAGTATTGTTAGGCAAAATATTAGAACCTGTACGCAACGAATACGACTTTATTTTGCTAGATTGCGCTCCCGGTTACAACCTTTTAACTCGCAGTGCTTTAGCTACCAGTAATTTTTACGTTCTTCCTGCAAAACCAGAACCTTTATCTGTGGTGGGTATTCAGTTGTTAGAAAGACGGATTGCTCAGTTAAAAGAAAGTCACGAACATGAAGCAAATATTGATATTTCAATGTTAGGAATTGTGTTTACAATGTCCAACAGCAATATGTTAACCGGTAGATATTACAAGCAAGTAATTAATCGCGTTTATCAAGATTACGGTGCGGAAAAAATCTGTCAAACCCAAATTCCCGTTGATGTAAACGTCGCTAAAGCTGTTGATAGTTTTATGCCAGTGGTGTTAAATAGTCCTCAATCGGGAGGTTCAAAAGCTTTTAATCAATTGACTCAGGAATTGTTGAATAAACTTTAACAATTTTGCATTTTAACAACGGATGCATTTATTTTGGATTTTGGATTAAATCTAAAGTCCAAAATCCAGCATTCAATCCTGGTTAAGTGTTTGCTAATTACAATTTGTATTATAGACTACGTTAAAAGATGCCTGTTTCAATCTACTTATCAGTCATCATTAATTCCTTGTTTCTTCTTCCATGAAATGTTTCAACGATTTAATTGTTTCAATATGTTTCTAAGTAGTTGACTATGAATTTGATTACACTTAGATTATTTACAGAGTTGCGATACATCAAAATCGACGCATCTCGCCAGAACCTTGAAAACCCTATAACTTCGTTGAGATGCGTCGATAGCTTATGCAGCAAGGCTTTCAGACGACAAAATTGGCGATTTACTCGGAAAATTTTTCCATTTTTTCGAGATGCGTCGATTGGGGTATTCCAAACCCCTGCTGTGTAAGGGTTCTAGAAGTGAACTCTTTCCAAACCAACTCCCCTCAACGGGGATGGAAACATAACTCTACCTCCGTTTCTAATTTTTTCTTGCAAACTTTCCAAACCAACTCCCCTCAACGGGGATGGAAACTTTCATACCCTCTATAACATCTCCTTTCATAGCATCTTTCCAAACCAACTCCCCTCAACGGGGATGGAAACTATAACATCTCCTTTCATAGCATTGAACAAATCCTTTCCAAACCAACTCCCCTCAACGGGGATGGAAACTTC
This sequence comes from Rivularia sp. MS3, assembly GCA_019192545.1. Taxonomy (GTDB): domain Bacteria; phylum Cyanobacteriota; class Cyanobacteriia; order Cyanobacteriales; family Nostocaceae; genus Rivularia. The sequence continues at coordinate 451,941 of JAHCMI010000001.1, forward strand.
GGGGTAGCGACTTCTTCCGTAATCCAGAATTCTTTCCAAACCAACTCCCCTCAACGGGGATGGAAACAATGCCAGTACCCTGAATTCCTTGAGCAGCAAGACTTTCCAAACCAACTCCCCTCAACGGGGATGGAAACCATCGGGAGTAACTCTACAGGACGTCCATGAGACTTTCCAAACCAACTCCCCTCAACGGGGATGGAAACATTTCTGATAGGGCTTCACTCTTCCAAAGCGGTTTTTCTTTCCAAACCAACTCCCCTCAACGGGGATGGAAACGTTAGCAGAGCAATTGTTTTCTTGGACTTGAGCTTTCCAAACCAACTCCCCTCAACGGGGATGGAAACTTTGAAGGTTTGAACCAAACCTTTGTAAACTTACCCTTTTCAAACCAACTCCCCTCAACGGGGATGAAAACAACGCAAATCAGTAGAAATCATAATTTCGATAGCAGTTTTCGGTTGAGTGCAATACACTCGAAACCTCACCCCGTCCTGCGGACACCCCTCTCCTTAACAAGGAGAGGGAAAGGGGGTGAGGTCAACACTGTATTGTATTCAAGTGAAAACCGCTATATTTGCAGGCTAAGCGCTAACGTCAAAGCGGTCGAGCATCATCACTTTATTCCAAGCTGCAACAAAGTCCTTAACCATCCGCTCTTGACCGTCATCAGCACCGTAGACTTCAGCCACTTGACGCAGTTCTGCGTTAGAACCGAATATCAAATCGCAACGTGTCGCGGTAAATTTAGTTTCACCGGTTTTGCGATCGCAAATATTAAACAGCATCTCGCGATTGTCAACTGGCTTCCACTCGTAGTCCATGCTGGTCAAAACACGGAAAAAATCATTGGTTAAAACACCCGGTCGGTCGGTAAAGATACCATGTTTTGAATTATCCCAGTTTTGGTCGAGGGCGCGAAGTCCACCAACAAGAACTGTCCACTCGGGTGCGGTCAATGTCAGAAGCTGTGCGCGGTCGAGGAAGATGCGCTCTGCTTTCACTTTATAACCCACAGCCTCGTTATGATAATTTCTGAAACCGTCGGAGACTGGCTTGAGCCATTCAAAGCTTTCAATATCTGTCAGTTCTTGAGTAGTATCCATTCGACCTGGTGTGAATGGAACGCTGATATCAACCCCAGCATCTTTGGCGGCTTTCTCCACAGCAGCGCAGCCACCAAGAACAATAATATCCGCGATTGAGATTTTTTTGCTACCTGACTGATTTTTGTTAAATTCTGACTGAATTTGCTCTAAAGTTGATAAAACCTGACTTAGCTCCTGGGGACGGTTGACTTCCCAGTCTTTTTGGGGATTTAGACCAACGCGAGCGCCATTTGCACCACCGCGCTTGTCGGAGTCGCGATAGTTTGATGCGGAAGCCCAAGCTGCTGACACCAGCGCCGATACGGAAAGTCCACTCGCCAAAATTTTATCTTTAAGAGAACTAATATCGGCATCATTGACAACATCATGGTCGAGTTGTGGAATTGGGTCTTGCCAAGATAAATCTTCTTCGGGAACTTCTGGCCCAAGATAGCGTACTTTTGGCCCCATGTCCCGATGAGTCAGTTTGTACCAAGCACGAGCAAATGTATCGCTAAAATACTCGAAATCACTGAGAAATTTTTCACAGACTTGACGATAAGCGGAATCTTCTTTCAACGCAATATCGGAAGTCATCATCATTAACGCATGTTCGACACCTGGTTTATGAGCATCTGGTGTTTTTGGCGCACTAGAATCAACTGGCTTCCACTGAATAGCATCGGTTGGGCTTTTGGTTTTTTCCCAGTCGTATTTAAAGAGATTTTCTAGGTAGCTGTTGTCCCACTGAGTTGGGTTTGGTGTCCATGAGCCTTCAATCCCATTGGTCATTGTATATTCTGCAAATCCCGTACCTTCTGGGTTCTGCCATCCCAAACCCATTGCTTGAATCGGCGCACCTTCGGGGGCTGGCCCAATCTTATCTGCTGTAACCATACCGTGGCTTTTACCAAAAGCATGACCACCTGCAATCAAAGCTACAGTTTCCTCATCGTTCATGGCCATGCGTCCGAAAGTCTCCCGGATGTCGCGGGCTGATGCGATTGGGTCTCCGCTTCCCTTGGGACCTTCTGGGTCAACGTAGATTAAAGCCTGGTGCGAAGCTCCCAAGGGGTTTTCCAGGTCATAGTATTCGTCTTTCGGTTCACCTTCCCAGCGAATTGTGCGAGTCACCATCTCATTGGGATGTCCGTCGTGGTGCTTGCCATTTTCTCCGAAGGCTTCACCGTTCCAGAACTCCGGTCCCCAATAGGTAGCGCGGTCTGCTTCCCAAGCATCAATGCGACCACCACCATAGCCAAAGGTCTTCAAACCCATGATTTCCAGCGAGCAGTTACCCACCAAAATCATTAAATCAGCCCAACTCAATGCTGAGCCGTATTTCTGCTTGATTGGCCAGAGCAACCGTCGCGATTTATCCGTGTTGCCATTATCCCACCAAGAATTAATCGGGGCAAAGCGCTGCATACCTCGGCTCGCTCCACCGCGACCATCTGCGATACGGTAGGTTCCCGCAGAGTGCCATGCCATGCGTATCATCTGAGGTCCGTAGTTACCATAATCGGCCGGCCACCAGTCTTTTGAATCTGTGAGTAGGGTTTTGATATCTTTCTTCAACTGTGGGAAATCAATCTTTTCAAATGCTTTCTTATAGTCAAAATCTCCTAGCGGGTTAGCCAGGGGTGAATTTTGGTGAAGCAGTTCAACCTGAAGCCGATTCGGCCACCAATCATCAGTTTGTGGCTTAGAACCGAGCGCTCCTCCAACGCGGGTTCCACCAAAGGGACATTTTGCTGAAGCGCTTTGTGGGTTGTTGTTCATTTAATTAAGTCCTTTCTACAATTGTTGTGATGTACGAGGTTTTATTTGAAGAGAACGGGTAGGCTAAAGTTTGTATCACAGCAATTTCTACATTAGATGAAATATAGAGATTTCGGCGTTTTTGGATAAGTAATGTTAAGTGGGTTGCGATGGGAGCATCCCAATTTTTTATAGATATTTTATCCGACACCCTGTAAGGGTGCGGCTACACGAACAAAGCCTACCTGCGTAGGCTCAGAAATTTAGCCTACGCAGGTAGGCTTTGTAATACTAGCCCCAGGCTTCTAGTCTGTGGGCTTTTTACGAATTTAGGAGGATTTTAGATTTAATTCAGAATCGAGTATTTACGATTAATTAAAATCCCTCTACTAAGAAAACTTGGTTTACGCGACTTTCAATCCAACCTACAATTTTAGTGGAAAAAAATTCTATTAATATTAGCTAAGTGTTTGCTAATTTATTACTGTAGTTTAAAAAACAAATAAATATTAAATTCAATCTCCTTGTCAATCATCCTAAATTCCTGATTTTCTGTTCCACAATGTATTTTGCCTATTTAATTGTTTCAATATATTTCTAAGTAGTTGACTATTAATTTGATTACACTTAGATTATTCATAGAGTTGCGATACATCAAAATCGACACCACTCGCCAGAACCTTGAAAACCCTATAACTTCGTTGACTGGTGTCGATGCCTTACCCAGTAAGGCTTTCAGACGACAAAATCGAGCCTTTTCTAGAAAATTTTTCTACTTTTTTAGACTGGTGTCGATTGGGGTATTCCAAACCCCTGCTGTGTAAGGGTTCCAAAAGTGAACTCTTTCCAAACCTACTCCCCTCAGCGGGGATGGAAACAATCTCTGTATGACCACTCAACCTACGAGAATCCTTTCCAAACCTACTCCCCTCAGCGGGGATGGAAACCTTCCCCGTGGAAGCAGTATAAAGTGTACGTGTACGCTTTCCAAACCTACTCCCCTCAGCGGGGATGGAAACAATTGTTCGTCCAGAACGTGGGTTAATGGTTTACCTTTCCAAACCTACTCCCCTCAGCGGGGATGGAAACTTTCTCACAATCAAAATTCGCTGTCCGGCACGTACAACTTTCCAAACCTACTCCCCTCAACGGGGATGGAAACTTTGCTCATACTTGCTAGCTCAAAGAATGACCACAAGTCTTTCCAAACCAACTCCCCTCAACGGGGATGGAAACCTGAACTCCTCCACCCACGACTGGTACAGTAAAGTTCTTTCCAAACCTACTCCCCTCAGCGGGGATGGAAACGCACCGTTACGTCCAACATATCCCCCTACTTTGAAAACCTTTCCAAACCTACTCCCCTCAGCGGGGATGGAAACGCACCGTTACGTCCAACATATCCCCCTACTTTGAAAACCTTTCCAAACCAACTCCCCTCAGCGGGGATGGAAATCAATCATCGAAAACGCAACAAGCGAAACGTTTTGATATTGATAAAAATTTAATTGATAAGCGAATAAGCTGCGATCGCCAAAATCAATATAAATTTAAATTATATGAATAGTGGTAGTAGCCCAACATTCTCAACTACTTATAGTGGAAGCATCTAATTCTTTTCAATTTGTTAATTCAATAGCATTAAAAAGAAAAATAAGCGAGTATTAGTTAAATATAAGTTAGATTTTGTTTATTTTCTTCCGGTGAAATACTATAGCGCTTTTCGGTTGAGTGAAATACACTTTGATAACCTCACCCCCAGCCCCTCTCCTTATCAAGGAGAGGGGTGTATTCTACCCAACTGAAAACTGCTATATACTTTTTAAAAGATGTTATTTGACGAAATTCTGCTTAAAACCATAAACAATGTAGAGACGCGATATATCGCGTCTCTACACAATTGATATGTATCACCGTTAAAAACGGTAGAATTTCAATTCTTAACTCCTAACTCCTAACTCCTAACTCCTAACTTTTAAAATTCCCCTGCTAAAGCACTAACACACCTTTCACAAAGTAGCGGATGTTCTTCTGATTCTCCAACTTTTGTTGAATAATTCCAGCATCTATCACATTTGTGCCCATCTGCTTTCGCTACTCCAATATCCCAGTTATCTGACTGCATTTTGTGTTTACATTCATCTATTCCGGAACTATCTAAGATTTCTGCTTGAGATGTTAGAAAGAAGTAACGAAGTTCATCTACATTATTGTTACTATTGTCGTTTAAAGATTTAATTGAATTTCGCAATTCCTCATCTTTAACGTACAACAACACTTTCGCTTCTAAGGAAGAACCAATCATTTTATCAATTCTGGCTTCTTCTAATACTTTGTTAACATCATTACGAATTTGACGGATTTTTTCCCAGAATTTTACGATGTCGGGATTCTTCCATTTATCTTCTAATTTCACCCAACCGGCTTCAAATACTGATTTGTAAGGGGTTTCGTAAGGTAGAAATTGCCAGATGTCTTCTGCCATGTGAGACAATACTGGTGCAATGGCTTTGGTTAAATTCTCTAATGCAATTTGCATTACTGTCTGACAGCTACGACGACGGGAACCGTTTTCGCTGCTGATATACAATCTGTCTTTACCGACATCTAGGTAAAAGTTGGATAAATCGACGATGCAGAAGTTTTGTACTGCTTGGAAGAAGCGCGAAAATTGAAAGGTTTCGTATGCTTGGGTAATTTCGGAGAATACTTCTGTCATCCGATGCAGCATGTATTTATCGATTTCGGCTAATTCTTCAAAAGCTACTGCGTCTGTTTCGGGGTTAAAATCATGTAAATTACCCAATAAGAACCGCGTTGTATTGCGAATCTTATTACGGATATCCATGATTTGCTTCAAGGTATTTTTACCAATTCCGACATCGTTGGTATAGTCTACCGATGAAACCCACAACCGCAATACGTCAGCACCGTAAGCGGGTTCTTGCTTTTGATTTTTTCCACCTTCAATAACTATTTTCGGGTCAATTACGTTACCCAAGGATTTACTTTGCTTAAAACCTTTCTCGTCTAAAGTGTAACCGTGAGTCAAGACGGTTTTATAAGGTGCGACACCGTTAACGGCGACGCTTGTAAGCAAACTCGATTGGAACCAACCCCGGTGCTGGTCGGAACCTTCTAAATACACGTCGGCGGGATAGCGGAGTTCGGGACGCTGTTCGACTACGGAAGCCCAAGAGGAACCGGAATCAAACCATACATCCATTGTGTCCATACCTTTACGGTATTTTCTGCCGTCGTTACGATACTTTTCTGGCATCAAATCTTCTACAGATAATTCCCACCAAGCATCGGAACCTTTTTCAGCGATGATTGCTTGTACGTGTTTGATGGTGTCTTCGTTTAAAACTACCTCGTTGGTTTCCTCATCGTAAAATACCGGAATCGGAACACCCCAACTTCTTTGACGAGAAATACACCAATCATTTCTATCGGCAACCATTGGCGTGATGCGGTTTTGTCCTTGTGCGGGAATCCACTGTACGGTTTTGATTTGTTCGAGTGCTGTTTCGCGGAATTTCTCCACGGAAGCAAACCACTGCTCGGTAGCTCGGAATATGGTTGGCTTTTTGGTTCTCCAGTCGTAAGGATATTTATGAGCGTAGGGTTCGTGTTTTATCAACGATTTTGCTTCGGTTAATGCGTCGATGATGGCTTGATTACCTTCGCTAATTTGATCTTTAGCACCAACTACTTTTAAACCAACAAACTTTCCTGCTTCTTCGGTAAATTTACCGTTTGCGTCTACCGGAGCCAGAATCGGTAAATTATATTTTTGCCCGACGATGTAGTCTTCTTGACCGTGACCGGGGGCAGTATGAACTAAGCCGGTACCGGATTCGGTTGTGATGTAATCGCCGCCGATAATTACCGGACTTTCGCGATCGAATAAGGGATGACGATAAGTTGAATTTTCTAAATCCTTACCCTTGAAAGTGGCTTTAACAGTCAACTTCGCGCCAAATGTTTCGGAAAGACGCTCCGCTAAATCCGCAGCAACTATGAGATATTTAAAGTCTACAGATTCTAAATTCTCAACTTCCACCACAGCATAATTAAGGTCTGGGTTCACTGCAACGGCTAAATTACCGGGAATTGTCCAGGGAGTAGTAGTCCAAATTGCTACACCTAAATCGGGTAGAAACTCTGACAATTTATCTTTCGCTGCATCCGCTAAATTCGTCATTGGGAAAGCAGCGTAGATACTCGGTGAAGTATGTCCTTCGGGATATTCTAATTCAGCTTCAGCTAAAGCAGTTTTTGAGCTAGGACTCCAATGTACAGGTTTTAAACCGCGATAGATGTAACCTTTCAAAAACATATCGCCAAAAACAGCAATTTGCTGGGCTTCATATTGAGGATTAGAAGTTAAATAAGGATGCTCCCAATCACCCCAAACACCATATCTCTTAAAACTTTCGCGCTGTTCGTTGACTGCTTCCCAAGCAAAGTCTTTGGCTTTATTTCGCAGCTTCAGAGGAGTTAATTCCTGACGCTCGGAAGACTTCATGGTTTGCAAAACCTTTAATTCAATTGGTAAACCATGACAGTCCCAACCGGGTACATAGCTAATTTTACGACCTTGTAATATTTTGTAGCGATTAATAATATCTTTAAGAATTTTATTTAAAGCGTGACCAATATGTAGCGAACCGTTTGCGTAAGGCGGGCCGTCATGTAATATAAATAATTCGCCGGGATTCTCTTGAGACAAGCGCTCGTAGACTTTATTTTCAGCCCAAAACTTTTGGATTTCGGGTTCGCGCTTCGTAGCATTAGCCCGCATATCAAACTTAGTTTTGGGTAAATTTACCGTTTTTTTGTAGCTTCCTGATTCAGTCATTCGATTTTGGATTTTGGGTTTTAGATTTTGGATTTCAAATTGTAATTCCTACTACGGTAATCTTACCCAAACTAATCGACTTGAGGGAAAGAATTTTAAATTGCAATGCGTTGTTACTTATTCATCAAATACCAGTCTGCTCGCGACGCTGCCGTAATTTCTGTTCTAACTGATTAAAAACTATTTCCCCGTCAATAACTTCCCCGCGCTCTGAAGCTTCAACTCCAATCATGATTTCTCGCTGCAATTCTTCAAATCTACCTTGATAAATATACTCTCTTTCCTTCAAGAGTTTAATAGCCGCAACAATCATATCCTCTATAGAAGCATATTTACCGCTTGCAACTTGACTTTGAATAAATTGCTCTAATTCTGGAGTAAAAGAGATATTCATATACAATCCAATACAAACTTGACAGGTTTATGTTTTTATTGTAGTTAGGGGTTGCCTTAATTAGAGGTTGTAAGTTAAAAGATTTCAGATTATGTAGCTAGATTATTCTCCACTTGAAATTCGTAATTCCCATTACGGTAATCTTACCCAAACTATTCAACTTCAGGGAAAGAATTTGAAAAAGCGGAATTTACCAAGCGCAGACAAAAGCAAAAGCGATCGCCACTTTAGAGCGATCGCCTTAGAAAAAATCCCAGAAAACATTTATCATATTTTCCTCAGACTATTGTATTGCATTTCGTGCATATAGTTAAGTGGGAATAGGAAATTAGGGATTAGGGATTGGGGATGGGGCATGGGGCATTGGTAATTGGTAATGAGTAATTGGGAATTGGGAATTGGAGAAAATTATTAACTATCTAATTGCTACTTACTACTTACTACTTGCTACTCGTTACTTCAACAAAACGGGTTTGGCATCAACTTTAGGTGATAAAAGCCATTCCTTCCTTGCTGCGTAGTTAAAGGTGAAAGGTGAAAGGTGAAAAGTAACTATTAATTACTATTGGTAACTGCTTACTGTTGACTGCTCACTGTTAACTGGTAACTGTTAACAATAACCATTGCTTCTCATATAGCTAAGTAACCAATTTGCAGCAGTTGCTCTACGTGTTTCTCTAGGGCCAAATTCGCCTATTTTGTAACCAGTAAAACCCAGAAATTCTTTGAGCATTTGTTTGTTTTCCTTGGGAATCGAACGGGTTAACTTTACTGTTGGCGGACGATTAGCGATAAAATCTGGTGGCTCTGGATATTCACTACGCCATTCTTCAGATACATTATTGGCATTCCATTTATCCGTAGATTCATCGTAACCATAACCCAAGTAATGCCATACCAACTGGTTAACAGTAGTATCGTCAATTTCTTTGTTAAGAATTGCCCAAATTGTATCGGTAGTGAGAGGAGGTAATTCCATTTTGGATTTTAGATTGTGGATTTTAGATTTTGAATTTGAATTATATATTGTAAGTTTATAGGTATTAAGTTAAAAAATTTTGGCTCATCCGTACAAAGGGATGCTAGAAAAATAATTAAGAAAGGGAATAGGGAATAGGGTATTGGGCATGGGAAAATAATATCAGGTTCGCTTATCGTTTATGAATAAAAATATGTTTTACGAACCCTATATCATAAGTAATCATTCAAACTTGGTATAATTCATAACTGTTCACCAATAACTGATGATCCCCACCTTCCGGATGAACAATTGTTCACTGTTAACTGTTAACTGTTCACTGTAAAATCATGTCAAATCCCACTGTACCAAAACAAACTCGCGCTCATGCGTTCATATCTGGAAAAGTTCAAGGAGTTGGCTATCGTTACTCTACAATGAATGCAGCTAGAAACTTAGGTTTAAACGGATGGGTGAAAAATCTTCCCGACAGTCGCGTTGAAGCTGTTTTTGAAGGTGCTGCGGAAACTGTAGAGGAAATGATTCGCTGGTGTCATCAAGGTTCAGATGCTGCTGTTGTTAAAGATGTGCAAGTGGAATATTCGGAAGCGGAAGGGTTGAAAGGGTTTGAAATCAAAAGTTAGGAGTTAGGAGTTAGGAGTGAGGAGTAAGTAGTAAGTAGTGAGTAGTAAGTAGATAGTTAATAATTTTCTTCAATTACCAATGCCCAATGCCCAATGCCCCATTCCCAATGCCCAATCCTCAATTATTCATTCATTTCTTTAAATGTTGCTAGTGCTGAGGGTGAGATACGACTTAAATAACGAAATATCCAGTATTTGCAGATGGTATCTAGGATGACGGGGAATGTGGCGATGAATAAAAATATTATGTCTCTTTCCGGTACGATACCTAAATGTTTGGCGATGCCTTCGAGTAGTACTTCCCATCCGTGGGGTGAGTGGAAACCGACGAACATGTCTGTTAATAAAATAATTAAAAAAGCTTTGGCACTGTCGCTAAGCCCGTAGACTGTATCGTCAATAAATAATTGCAGTATTGCTACTTCTCTTTTACTTGTAGCAATGATGAATGCGAAGACAGTTAATGATATTAAATCGGCGAATACGTTGCTGATGGCGCTGTTATTTCTATGATGAAATTCTTCTGCTATTTCGATTGCTCTGGCTTTCTGTTTTTGCTGTATTTCTTCGGATGATAATAATGGAGCTTGCAGGATTAGTTTTTCAAATTTAAGTTCTTGTTGATAAAATTTGAATTCTTGTAGAACTTGTTCTTCAATATGCGTGTTGAGAAAGGCATCGGTAGCAATGTTAGTTCTGACTTTTTCTACTATTGGGTAAATTATTAATTGCTTTAAAATTAGATATGTAAAAAAAGGAACTATTATTAAGGTAGCTAAAAACTTGAGAGCTATTCTAGTTCTTTTACTGGCAATTCGGAAATCTCTTACAGTTTTTTCTTCGGCGCGGGGAGATAATTCCTTGACAATTTTTTTGAAGCTTCTAGTAATTGAACCCGGAAACAAACCTGTTTTGACTGTAACGGGTTTAACTTTCATTTGAACTATATCTGTCTCGCCATAGTCTGATTCATAATTTTCTTGCAATTCTAAAGAATTAGATTCAGTTGTAACTATTAGTCTTCTAGTAGAAAATTCTTTGTCAACTGCATATTTGGCAGTAACTTCATCAATAAAATTAAGTTTATCTAAAAATGTTTCGTCGGCGACAGTGAATAACGAACGGCTGCGTTGAAATTCTGCTAACCTAAAATTAATTATCTTGAGATTTTTTTCAAGCTCTGCTTGCCAATAAGATAAAACGTTTGCTGTATATCTATTAGATTCCTCAGATATTTTTTTCCCATCAAAATGTTTGTCTTCAATGTCTCTAATTTTTAACGCTGCTTCATAAGCTAATAACAGCGCTCTTTTGGGTGTATCCAAGAACCATTTATTTATAAAACGCCAATTCTGTTGAAGTTTCTGAAAAAGTGATTTTCGATTCATTAGTATTTAGTATTTTAGAAAAAGGGAATAGGGAATAGGGAATAGGGAATAGGGGATAGGGAATAGGGAATAGATTTATATTATTTTCCGATAAATTACGCTTTTTTTCAGCAACTATATATTCTTGAGTTGATATTTGTTCGTAGTTGCGCGGTGACTCGCATCCAGATTCTAAATGTAGTTGTAGGTTAGGTTAAGCTAAGCGCAACCCAACAGTCTGGGAATAGAGTTACTAGTAAGTTAAAACGCATCTAAATTGAATAAACAAAAAATGTAAAGTTCTTGTGGGATGGGCATCCCTGCCCGTCCAAATATACAATTTAAATGCACAACAGCTTATTTAATTGCATTAATTTTGAATGGTTTGTTATCTCCGTAACGTCGGGAGACGTAGCACTGCTACGTCTCTACATTCCTATTCGGTTTCTTCCTAATTGCCGTAATGAAGGCAAATAAACCGCTGATAAATACACCTAAATACAAAAAGGATACTATCTTAGTGCTAGCATAGGCGTTACCAATATGTATTTTTTGCAATAATAAATTTGAGAATATATTTCTGAGAGAAAAACCTATAATTACTAGAACACAGAAAGCTGCAATTCCTAAAGGTACGGCAACGAATAACCCTATAAGTAAACGTACTACTAACTCGTCTATTTTTCGAGTAGTTGCTATACCTATGTAACGCGCAGCTATTAAACCACCGATGTAAAATACAACTGGGGTTAGTGAAATAATCGAATTTAGATACCAGGGTAGATGGGGACTAGTTGCAATTGTCAGGTTATCCGCAGGAATTTTGTTAAAAGCTGCTTTTAATATATTACCCGTGCGTTTCATAGGTAACGAAGTGGCAGCTTTCCATTTTTCAGGTATCTTAATTTCCACTTCTAAACGTTTAAAAAATGCCCAGTCTTTTGCAGGAGCTAATATATAAATAACTTTATAGTCTTTATAAATTGAATATTTGTAGCTACTTGGTTCAACCACATATTTTACCTGAATTTGATGTTCTCCTGGCTCAATAGTCGGTTTGAATTTCAAAGCTGTATTTGAAGATAAGCTTGGAAAGTACTTAATTGAACCACCATCAGATGTAGGCAATTGATATGGCGATCGCCAAGTTGGAGGAAGTTCCTCGATTGTAACGGCTTCCGCTGCGATTGCCTTTCCATCAATGGTAACGCTACTAGTTTTTATTCCCGGAGATACAAATAAAAGCTCTACAGGAATTTCTTCGCCATCGTTACGAATTTGATAAATTGCCGTTACCGTACTTTCTCTTAAATCTTTTAAGGGACGCAAATCGAAATTAAGTTTTTCCCAAACAATTCCTAAATTGCGAAAGTCTCCTGTGGGTTCTCCTATTGATTCTCCAATGTGCGAACCAGACATGTTAGCATTTACAGCCTTGGGAATTATCAAACTTAGTAATACTAATAAAAAAGTTGCGACATATAAAATTCGCTTTTTTATAGCTGAGATTTTCATGCATTAATATGTTTTGTACTGAGCTAATTTTGCATTATATAAAACTTCTAGATAAGTGCAAACACAGAATAATATTTTGATTATCCGCTGAGCTATAGAAAATGTGAAAACATTAACTTTTTTATACAAAAACTAATATTATCAAAACCTTTGGGTGTAAAACCCCATCGTCTATACGTTGCTAGTAATTGGTTGGGGTAAAAACCCCATTCAATTACCTCTCCCTCACTCCCTCACTCTCTCACTCCCTCCCTCTTTATTTTCTTAACCGTGTAATTAACTAGTAAAATATTGCTCTTAACAATATCTTTATTAAAAAAGCTATTGGAAGAGTGATATATCTAGGCATAATCCGAAATGCTATAAGTGAAACTTGTAGCAGGGAAAAGTTAACACAAAAGTCGAATTTACGCTTTTATATAGAGTGGCGTTGATTTATGAAACTGGGTTTACTTGTAAGAGTATTAAGTGGAACTGCTATAAGTTCTTTGACTATATTTACCGCATTAACGTTTAGTAACCAGCCTTCTTATGCTGGAGGGGCAACTTTTTATTGCGGTACAAGCATGTATAGAAATAAATCTGTTCCTACAACTTTTGGGTGCGTTGTCGCGATAGCGCAACGCACCGAAATTGATTAAGAAGTTTTAGGTTTGCGAGCAATTGTGTATTTAATAACCGCAGAGGGCACAGAGAGCGCTGAGGAAGAGTAAGAAAGAGGAATTTTTGATAAGTCAATCCGATTTTTAAAAACCGGGTTTGTGAATTGTCGCTAATTTTTGAAGTTAAAGATTAAAAACATCTAAGATTCTCCGATAACGAAAGTGAGAGTCTTCTTTAACTCGCTCTCGCTCGTCAGCAGAGATATTGTTTACTTTTTTGGATTTATAAACGTTGAATTTTGAACTTACTCTATAATTGCTGTCAAAAACATATGTATCTCCGCTACCAAAATAGCGCATTGCCAAAACTCTACCATCTGGAGAAAGCCAATAAACTGAGCCTGCATCTGCTTCGGGAGCATATTCACTGACACTTACAACGGTATCGCCTTTTTTACAAATTTCAAAATCTAAATTGTCTTCGGTTTTCTTAGTTTTTGTACAACCTTTGGTAATAGATTCTATAGATTTTGATACGGTTTGGTAGGAAGTTTCGTCAATGATTCCGCTTTGAGAAGATGCTGTTGTAGTGGAGGTGTTATTAAAGGCTGCTATGATTTGCTTATAGCCATTGTAAACATTTTGTTCGAGATTTTTTCGCTCTTGGGCATTGATATTTTTGATTCTCTTTGATTTATAAACATCAAATTGCTTGCTTACTTTACCGTTGCTGTCAAAAGTAGAAAGCACTCCACTACTCAAATTGCGAATTGCAACAACTTTACCATTTGGAGCAAACCAATAAGCTAAACCCGCACCTGCTTCTGAAGCATATTCGCTAACATTGACAATCCTATCGCCTTTTTTACAGATTTTGTACTGTGAAAAGTCTGTGTTTTTCTCGGTTTCTTTACAGCCTTTGGTTATAGACTCTAGTGATTTTGATACGGTTTGATAAGAAGTTTCGTCAATAGCCGATTTGGCTTTTTTATAGCTTTCAATACACTCGTCGGGGATGCCATCGCCATCGTAATCTATCCGCGCACCGTTGAATATTCCATCACCATTACAGTCAAATTTTCCCCCAATTTGCTTTCCAATTTTATCTTTTGTATTGTCTTCTCTAGCTGTAATTTTAGGGTTACTTTCTTCAAGTTTATTCGTGTTAACTGTGGTTGTCTCACTTGTGGAATCAGAATCTTGCTTCTGAGATATAGATGATTTTATTGCATTGTCGTTACTACTTGCAGCAGGCGTTTGATTGCAGCCGAATAATACAAACGGTACTAAGCTTAAAGATAAAAGTTTTATGAGTTTCATGTAATTAATGATTCTATAGCGTGCAAATTTATTTACTGACTCGATTATTGACTACCTACTGATGTCAGGCATCAAATTGATGCCTTGTCATTGATGCAGCGTAATTTTCTAATCTAATTAATCCGCGCCAAAAACATTAAAAATTAGTTTATAACCATCTTTCAAACTTCTAGCTTTTTGAAGTTGTTGGTTATTAAATTCTAAAATTGTTCTAGAGTTACTCATTTCAGCACCGAAAAGTTCAATTATTGAACTAAGTTTGCCATTTTCGTAATATATGAAATATTTGTTAGTAATAGAAGTGCCATCATCATCAACTTGAAAAGCTGCAATTGGTTTCCCATCGTAAAACCAATAATCTACCGAGCTAGCAGAATTTTTATCAGATTTAATAGCCTTGACAATTTTGCCATCTTTTTTCCAAAGATAATAATTATAATTACCTTCTTCTCTTGAAGTTGTTTGAGAACCTTTTTCAAGATAATTCAGAAAACTGCTAACACCATCAAGAGTTTCTTCTGAAAATAATGGATGTGTTTTGAGATTGGCGGTAACGCATTCATCTGGCATTCCATCCCCATTAAAATCAACGCGAACATCATTTTCTATTCCATCACCATCGCAGCTTGCCGAGCCGATAATTCGTCCGTTACGTTTTTTTAGTTTCGCATTTAATTCTTTTAAGGTTCCATATTTAGAAGAATTCTGTTTTCGAGGTGTTTCTACTTTTTGAGATGCTGTGGTTTGTTTGGTTGAGTTGTTATTAAAGACTTCAAATATGTAATCGTAACCATTATATAAGCGTTGAGCTACTTGAATGTCTCGATTACTGATATTCCTGACTTTCTTAGGGTAATCAAATTTTGATTTCAACTTACCGTTATTATCGTAAAGAAAAAGTTCTCCGGTATGAAATTGTTGAACTGCAATTACACGATTATCAACAAACCAATACTCGTTACCATCCCCTAATGTAGTTAAACTTGCCCCAGCTTTGACAATTTTATCACCAAGCTTACAAATATAATATTTAGTATTTTGTGGAGTTTTTGTAGTTTCTTGACAACCTTTAGCTAGAGAGTTTAAAGATTTTAATACTGTGTTGTAAGAAGTTTCATCAATCCTTACTTTTCCAGGAAAATCATTTTCTACTGGTCTGTTTTGAGCAAATTTTTGAGCAGAAAAATTTGGATTATTTAATTTTATTTGCTTAGAAAAATCATTTTCTACTTGAGGTGTATTATTTATTGTTTGAGATGCTTCCGCAGCTTGATTGTTTATAGCTATCGGAGGAGTTGAATTTTCTTCTTGAGTTGTATTTTCTAATTCTATAGGATTAATTACTTGGTTTGCTGATGGTGGTTTATTACATCCTAATAATGTCATAAATACTAAACTTAAAGAAAATAGTTTGGTAATTTTCATACTTTTGGTAGTTACGATAAATTCTTATTTTATTAATTCATTTTCAACCGATTGTTTTCAAGATAAAATTTAAACAATGGCGGAAGAATACTGTAAATACTTAACAAACCTGAAAAAACCTGAAAAAACCTAAAAAACCTAAGAAAGGTCTAATATTTATAAATAGCTTTCGATAAAACCTATCTCATACTATTAATGGATTGAATGAATTACAAATTTATCTACTTATGTTAACTAGACAATTTCTCAAACATAAGCGAAACATTACTGAAACTTTATGAAATGCAGTTTCTACTTACTTAAATTAATCTCATGCTTGCGGTTTATCAATGTAGCGATTCATTATTGAGATGAAAAAAATTAGGTAATACCTCCGTATTTGTACCCAATTACTAATTACTAATTACTAAACTATGTAAGTTGACACAAATAAAGTATTGCTATGTAACATGCAGGTAAATTACCTTTAAACCCTTATCGCTATTTACTACCTACTACCTACCACCTACGACTCCCTGATTTTAACTACAATTTTCAACACCCACCTACTTATTATTCCCGTACTTCTTTCTCAATTCTTCTAACTCATCATCTATTTTGCTATTATTAGCTGACTGCTGCGTATTATTAGAAGGTGAATTTGAATTTTGATTTTTATTTTGAGATTTTTTACC
Organism: Rivularia sp. MS3; assembly: GCA_019192545.1. GTDB lineage: Bacteria > Cyanobacteriota > Cyanobacteriia > Cyanobacteriales > Nostocaceae > Rivularia. The sequence continues at coordinate 468,553 of JAHCMI010000001.1, forward strand.
ATTCATAAATATAGTTTTCATCTCCTCCAATTCCTTATCTATTTGACTGGGAGAAGAAACAATCGGCGGTGGAGTTGTATTTGATGGTGTTGCAACTGGTTTTACGGTATTTCCAGTTTGAGAAATCAAAGTCGGTAAAGTAATCAAATCTGCTAATACTTCATTCACAGTTTGATAGCGACGTGCGGGGGTTGTCGCTAGCATTTTATCTAAAATATTACCCAAATTATTATTAATGCTAGCTGTGAGATAATTTCTCCATAACCAAACATCATTGTTAATATCGTATAAATCAAACGGAGATTTACCAGTTAACAAATGAATGCAGGTGACTCCCAAACTGTAGATATCGCTGGAAAATAAGGCTCTACCTCTCATCTGCTCCGGTGCGACATATTCCGGGCTGCCGATACTGGTACCAGTTTGATTCATGGAAGCTTGAGTTACAACTTTAGAAGCACCAAAATCAACTAATACAATTTGTCCTTTAAGTTTGGCAGGATTTTGACGACGAATAATATTTTCGGGTTTGATATCGCGGTGAATAATTTGTTTTTGATGACAAAACTGCAAAATTCTCAACAATTCATCTAACAATTGGTGAATTTGAGTTTCGTTATAGACTCCGTTTTGCTGCAATTCCTGCCCTAAATTCAAGCCATCAATAAATTCTTGCAGCAAATACTGTCTATCATCTTGAGTAAAATACGCTAAAAGTTCGGGTATTTGGCGATGCTTCCCCAACTCTTCCAGACGCATCGCTTCATGATTGAATAATTCTATTGCCTTAGCTAAAGTACCAGTACCTTGAGCTTGAGGATAAAACTGCTTAATTACGCAAAGAGGTAGAGACGGCTTATCTTCATCCCGAGCCAAAAAAGTCCTGCTAAAACCACCTTGCCCAATCGGTTTCATCGCACGGTAACGTTGTTTGAGCAGTAACTTAGAGCCACAACTCAAACAAAACTTCTCGCTATTCGTATTCTGCGGATTTGAACAACTAGGATTAAGGCAGTAACTCATTGTACGCGGGCATTTTATGCTCTTACATATCTCTATTGTGCCGTCTTTCAGATATATTGTGTTTTGTTAAGGGTTGTCAAGGATAGATTAAAACGTTACCGATTAACCCAAGCATGTTTCGTTGGGTTTAAATATCGCTATTTTTTAATGTACTTTATTCCCTGTTCCCTACAAGCGATATGACTTCGCCACCCTCGCATCAACATAAATCAAAACGGATTGCTATAAAATATTTGACGATGCTTTATTTTTCAAAAAACCTTGAAATATCTTAGGAAAAGCATCTGTTCTCTTATTATAAATAATTGTTATGGACTCTCCAAAATTAATCGATCAGTATAAATTTGTGAGAGAAGAGATAAAACAAGAATATACATTAATGACAGCTAGAAAAAATTGGTTAATGATACCCCAAACATTTCTGTTCACAGCATTAGTGTTAGGAATGGGAGAAAATCAACCTTTTAAATTAATCAATAGTGTTTATTATCCATTAATCCCAATTATAGGGATTTTGTTATTAATTATTCCCCAGTTAGGAATCTGTGGCACTTTAAGAAAAATTAAAAGCTGGAAGAATAAACAAAGATTAATAGAACGCGATATCAAAAAATTGTGTTCCAATGAAAAAAACTATTATTTACAAGATAATCAACCTATTTCCTATTTCTTAGCAATAGCAAATTATATTCTTATTACACCTATCTTTTTATTTGCTTGGCTGTATATTTTAGAATTCAATTTATATTATGCCGTATGCTTAAGTATTATTTGTATATTTGCTACATTGATTTTGGCAAATACATTTGAAAAAGAATGTGACTAAACGCAACAAGAAACCTCATCTTATTTCCCTCTTCAAAATATCGCAGAGGTATGTCCGGTTTTGTCAAAGTGAGGTTTTGATTGTATTAAACTTAAAATGGTGCGTGACGACAATTTCAAATTAATTCGTAATGCTTGATAAATAATTTTAGCCGTCACACACCCTACAATAATCTTGTCTTGTGGGGTGGGCATCCCTGCCCGCCTATAGATCAATTTGTTATTTCCAACCTATATAGCATTCCTAAATCATTTGTGAGATTTGAGAAACCCGGCTTTTCTGAAAAACCGGGTTTCTGGCAGCTATCTTTCTCACGAGTCATATTAGATTGCTATAGATCAATTTGTTATTTCCGGGTTGGTGCGTGACGGCAATTTCTAATAAGTTCGTTGTGCTTAATAAATAATTTTAGCCGTCACACACCTTACAAATTTTCCCTCTCCTGGCAGAAGGAGAGGGATGTCCGTTAGGACAGGGTGAGGTTTTGAGTGTTTTGAATTTAAAATGGTGCGTGACGGCAATTTCAAATTAATTCGTTGTGGTAGATAAATAATTTTAGCCGTCACACACCCTACAATCAAGACTCAGTTACAACAGCAACTCCCGTCTTCTGAAAACTATCAAAAAACTCGCTATACTGCTCCTTCACTTCATCTAATTGAGCAAAAATCCCAACTCCGAGTAAGAAAGGTGGAACGTAATTAATATCCGGTCTAAAAGTTGACGCAACGGTTGGTAATAATTCACCTCGATTCGGAGAATCCAAATCAATGTCAAAGCTTGAGATAATTATTATTGCACTAAGAATAGACAAACAATAAATAAGTTTTATTTTGATGACTTTTAATAATACATAAATACCAAAAAAGAGACGCGAAATTTGCGTCTCTACAGGTTAATTTATAGTTAAATCAGAATTTAACAATCTAATATTGAATCATCCAACACTCGCTAAATTCCGACTAAAACATTCTAGCTTTTCATAAACTCCAATCAAACTATCACCAACTTCAAAAAATAAACCATTCGCTTCGTCTTTGGAAAAACTTAAATGAGGATATTTCGCCGCAAGTTGAATGGCACTGATTACTTTTCCTTCCATACCATCGGGTAACAATCCCGTAGAGCCTATGTAAAATACCAAAGGTGAAATTCTATCTTGATACACTTTTTCTACATATTCATCCAATTTCGTTTTTAATACGGTTAATGCGGCAACTTTTTCTTGTTTTTTTAATGCCTGGTTGATTGTAGTGCCAGCATTTGACTTGCTAGAAGTACCTGTAATATAGCGGTTTTCAGTTGAGCTCAATACACTCTGAACCTTACCCCTTCCCCTCTCCTTGATAAGGAGAGGGGTGCCCGCAGGGCAGGGTGAGGTTTTTCTGTATTCCATTGAAGTGAAAACTGCTATATTTTCTAAAATTCTCGCAATCTTGCCATTACTTTCAATCCCCAGAAAATCATCAAAAATCGGTTTCATCAATTCATCAACTTTGGTAATTTTCATTCTTGGTGAAAGTGGCTTTTGACGCACGGCTATATTTTCCTTCAAAATCATTTCAAAGGTAGGTTTACTAAAAATCTCCCCTGTTTGTGTATCGTAAACCTCATATCTTCTTTCTAAGAATTTATTGGCAGAATAAATTTTACTTAAATTGAGAATGTCTTTACTACCGATGTCGATTTTATAGCTGATTCGAGTATCAGTTGCACCTTCGGCTTTAACTGTAGGAAAGTTAAGATAAAGATTTTCGGATAAATAATGTTTTTTCAATTCATCCAACTGTTCCGGTATGAATGTATCGGATTGTTGTTTCAAATGCGCGGAAATAATGCTGGTTAAAATTTTAATTTCCGCTAGCTGATTGAATAAACCGTCAATATTGCTATATTTTCCATCTAAACTTACTAACGGCAGACTTGCTAAATTGATTATATACTCAGAACGAAAATCAAAACTTTCTCCTGTAATTACACCTTTTTGCTTAAGTAAATCAAAAGTTTTCTTGCTGCTAATTTTTACTTTCAAGGATTTTATATTCAGTTGGCGATCGCTAACTACTGTATAGTTGTTGTAACTGGTCAAATCATTAGCTAATAAACCGGCAATTTCGATAATTGGGGTTTCATCTTCTGTTTTTACAAGTTTAACTTTACGAGTTACCAACATATTTACCGTGGCAGTGTTGCGGTTGATTTCAAAACAACCCATATCCACATAATCACCTTCATCAATATATTCTGTCTCTAACCAAGGTTTAACTAAATTACCGCTTGCATCTCGATAACCTTTGACTCTTTTAATACTTTGGTATTGATAATTTTCTCGCAAGTGTTTCAAGTTAACAATAATGCTGTGTCGGTGTTTTTCTAAAATCTGAATTAGTTCTAACAGCGAAATAGAATTATTGTTTTGGATTAAATCAAAATCGGATTCTTGCATTACTTCATCAGAAAACACTGCTGTTTCAATATCGCGCTCGAAGTTTGCAAGTTCCTGATTTGTTAATGCTTTAACGTGCCTATCGATTAATTTCTGATTAAAAGTACTGAATAAAGCATATTTTGCCATATTCAAGTTACCTTCGACTAAATTAGCTTTTGTAAATGCATATACGGCTTGATGGTTTTGCACTACAGGTATTTCTAATTGAGCGAATGTTTCTTTACTTACTGGTTTATACTTAAAAATAATTCCGGAATCTTCAGGCTTTAAACTATCAATTTTCAGTATTCTGGCAGTACATTTAATTATCTTTGCAGTTTCATACAAAAAAACTTGATAGCTATAATCAATAGCTAAAGGTTCTTCTATATGCATATCTATTCTCAGTTTATCTGCAATATAGTAAGCCTTTTCTTCACCGAGCAAATTATAAATCGCAAACTTAATTCGATTGTAATGGTTATTTGTCATATTGATACCTTCAGGATTAAAAACTCGATTGATAAAAATTACAAGATTCTCACACGACACCTAAAACCGAACTAATTGAGGAGACAGAATACTTTTAACTGTGTCTTTGCAATTACCAAACTTCTCTCATATTTATATAGTACAAAAATACTATACAAATGTCAAGAGCCTTATATAAAGTGAGTCCTCACGCCATATAAACTATGAAAATGCGAAATTAATAGATGAAATCCGCTCATGGGTGCGGCTATATAAACAAAGTCTCAAAGGTGAGCTTTGTAGTATTAGCATTTCGGCTTCAAGCCTACAGGCTTTTTGTCGCTTTTTGTAAAATTGCAGTACTCGCTAACCTAGAGCATGGGGAGATTGCATAAAACAATTGTCACGGCAAACTACAACAAAATATGTAGTTTGCGTAAGTCCTAAATTGTATAAAAATCAAAAATAGTAACAGTATGTCTTGCTAAGAATACTCACTTACAAATAAAATAAGCGATAACCGAATAAACTAATATTTTAATGACTATAAAGTGATTTTGTGATTGTAATATTTATTTGACTTAATGTTTCTTTACGTTTACAAATAAAACTTAATTTTTAAGTAATTAGCATTGAAAGTCTTGTCTGACTTATGTTTAATAAAAGTCGAAAAAATCTTCTATCGAAAGTAGGATTAACTTCTTCTAAGAAGACTACCCGAGGGGTGGTATTATCGCAATTAATTAACTAAAAATTTTGCTCGGAAGATTGATGAAGCTATTGACTTTCTTGTATTACAACTGTACTAGAAAAAAGAATAGGGAAGAAATCTTGCGATGAAATCTGAAAAAAGAAGAAATAAATTACATGTAGCAAAGCATTACTGTCTATCGGTTTTTAGCTGCGTTTTACTGTTAAGCACCATATGGTTTGGCGTATGGTTAGATTCAGCCCAAGCAGCAATTGCTACTTCGATTAATGAATATCCACAACAAATAATTGCAGCTAATCCTTTAAAGGGTGTGGGCGATAAAATTGAGGGTAATGCAGAACAAGCAGTAGGGCAAGCTCAACGAAACCTAGGAAAAATTAGCGGACAAACAGAAGGTGCTGCGAAGGAAGCAGAAGGCTTAGCGAAAGAAGCAAAAGGTAACGTTAAACAAGGAATTGAAAAAACAAAATCGGCTGTAGAAGATGCCTCCGATAGCGTAGAGGAAGGCAGCGAAAACGCTATTGATGCTATCAAAGATTTTTTTGGTAACTAAAAGTAAATAATACTATCATCGGCTAATTTCATACTATTTGTCTGATATAGTTAAAAAAGGTTAAAAAAGGTTGAAAACCAATCGAGTTTGTAAAAAAACAACTCGAAATATTTAAACATAAAGTAGACGAGTTGAAGATAGGAGCAGAGCAGCTATAAGTGAATATTGATGATTGAATGTTTATCTGAATGCTAAATGCTTAATGCTTCGTCATAGTTAATATGAATAGAAGCAGTTTATAGATGATTCAATGTCAACATTTTAATGTTTGGGAAAATAAAACGATTGTATAATCATGTTGAATGATTCCCCTTCATTTTTTTTAGCAGCCTTGTTCTGAATTTTTAATCCAAATACAACAACGGTTCGGTTTTCCCAAATTAGAAAAAATTCCGTCACCTTGGAGGAAATACTGTGAATTTTACTCGTTTAAAACTAAGTAACTTGCGTCCACTTCGTTTTGTAATGGCAGCATTGATGTGTGTAATGCTGTTATTATCTACCGCCCTTCCTGCTGCTGCAATCGGTGCTTCAAAAAGTACTCCCGAAAAAGGTGCAGCACAGTTAAATGAAATTCAAAAAAATACTGAAGAGTTAACTGAAAATAACGCTCCTTCTAAAAGCAGAGTCGTTAATAAATCTAATAAGGGATTAAACGAAGTTCAAGGAACTGCTAACGCTGAGAAAATGAATCGTCCATCCAATAGCCAAGATGCTACTACTGTGGAAGAGAAGGTAGAAGGTTTTCTCGATAGCATCACCGGTAACAAGTAATATCTGTTTCAATGCTTTGATATATAGCGGATAGCGTTATTTTCCCTATATTTCTTTCATAGATTAAAATTTTGGTCAAGTGTAGATTTCTGCCTTGACCAAAATTTTTTACATAATTCAATCGTAAATTAGCTTCATTTTTAGCTAGAAGCAGTCAACCATAATCATTAGCATTAAAAAAAATAAATTCAATTCACCCATAGATATAAATTGTAATTACCCCGTAAGAATGGTTATTTAATATCAGTATTTTTTGTAGCATAAGGCTTGTAGATTAAAATTTGATAACAAAGGGTGTTAAAAATGAGTGAAGCAAAAGTTCCTGATACTAATACTCAATCAAACCAGGAAGCAGAATTGACAAAGTCAGCAGTCAGCGAAGAACAAGAAAAGACCGCAAATGTGGATGTAGATAAAGATTACGATGCGGCTCAACAATACAAAAAAGGGAGCATGAGTAAGGATAAAGAACAGGGAGATAATCAAGTTACTTCTTCACTGTAATTGGAAGGAAGCAGCCGATCTTAGCCTTATTAAGAGCCTCTATTATCAGAGGTGAAATATAAGGCTAGATATATTTTTTAGTTAAATTACTAATTTACTTTAGTTTGCAATGATGCTAGAGAGCTATATAAATATTGAGATAATCTGTAGATATTAAAAGATATTAGACTCCTTATTATTACTAGTGATATAAGCAATTTTATTACTATTAAAAATAGTTTTTTATCTAAAGTGATAGATTGTTAAACTACATAAAAAGAATTAGGTATTTATCTTCAAAATCTAACCTGAGATTATCACTTACGGTTGATTCCTGATAAAAACGGATATGGTCAAATTGAGAAAGAGTTGAAGAAAAGAGTAAATCAATTATGCGAAGTATTAATATCGGATTAACGGAAGACCAACGTAAAGGTGTTTGCGAACTGTTGAATAAAGACTTAGCAGACGCTTACTTATTATTAGTTAAAACCAAGAAGTATCATTGGGATGTAGTAGGGCCTCAGTTCCGCAGCTTGCATATGCTTTGGGAAGAACACTATCAAGCCTTAACTACAAATATTGACTCCATTGCAGAGCGAGTTCGTGCTTTGGGTGGCTTCCCCGTAGGAACTATGGAAGGATTTTTAAAGCTAGCATCATTGAAAGAAAATCCCGAGAATCTACCATTAGCAACTCAAATGGTATCTAGTTTAGTTGATGACCACGAGCAGATTATCCGCAATTTGCGCGAGCATATCGATTCTTGTGGCGATAAATTCCATGACGAAGGTACTGCTGATTTCCTTACCGGTTTGATGGAAGGGCACGAGGAAATGGCTTGGATGTTGCGCTCCTTTATTGAAGGAGAATCTCTACAAGCAGATGGTAAGGGAGCTACAAAAGCTGCCGCTGGAGTTAACTAGAAATATTAATCAAACATCAATTTCATTTTTGAGTTCAAATTATTTACGAACTGCATCTATCTACAGAGGGGAATCAACAGAGGGGAATCAAAATGTCCGATTACAAAGCAGAACGTACCATTTCAGGCGTATTTAAACAACAAGAACAAGTCGATAACGTCATCCGTCGTTTATTAGATAGAGGGGTATCCCGCGATCATATTTCGGTGATGGGAAATAACTTTCAATCTGAAACTAGAATTTCGGGTTTTATTTCCAAGAAAGATGTAATATTTGGCGGATTGAGATCCGGCGCTATCTTTGGTTCTTTGTTCGGCTCCTTGTTAGGTTTGCTTTCTGGTGTAGGCGTGCTGTTTATCCCCTTCATTGGTTCGGTTGTAGCAGCAGGACCCATCGGTGGAGCGCTTTTAGGGGCTGCGAGCGGCGCGTTAGCAGGTAGCGCTGGCGCGGGCTTAGCATCGGTATTAGTAACATTAGGTATGCCCGAGGAGAAGGCTGCTATTTACGAAACTCGCTTGAAAGCTGGGGAATTTATCGTAATGGCAGAAGTACCGGCAGATAAGAGCGGGGAGATTTTACTGCTTATGGAAAGTGCGGGTGGCGAAGAAACTCATACCAGTGAATCTACTTTACCTCGTGCTTGCCCTGATGGGTGTAATAATCCAGAAGATTTAGCTCCTGAAGTACGTTCTCACTTGTCGGAAGACGCTCAAAAAACTTTCATCGAACGCTACAAAGCTGTATTCGAAGATTTAAAAGATGAAAGTAAAGCGGAAGAAGCAGCCTGGAATGCAGTTCATGAAAAATATGAAGAAGATGAAAATGGAGTTTGGTCTAAACAAAAAGTAACTACTTAAATATTGTTGAGGATGAAGTATCAGCTATAGAAACATTCTTACTTCATCCTCAATACTTTTATTTATTACTTAAAAATCTGAAAAGCTTTATCTTTAGTAGTATGCAAGGAAAAGTATGAAGTAACGACTATACTTTGTACTTAATATTTTATTATTTAAAAACATCAATTAAATATATTTTCCCTATTACTTTACTAAGTATAGAACTAAATTCTTTTGTTGAACCTAAATAGACAAAATAAATCTCAGAATTAACCATCAATCATTAATAATGACTCAAAGTAAAGAATTTCGACCGACTCCAGAACAAATACCGGGACAAAAGTTAGATTATCCTGCCAAGCAGTCGGATATGACACCCCAGCCTGACAGCGATTTATCTAATTATCGAGCTGCCGGTAAATTGCAAGGTAAAGTGGCTTTAATTACAGGTGGTGATTCCGGAATTGGTAGGGCTGTAGCTATTGCCTATGCAATGGAAGGCGCTGATGTGGCGATTATCTATAATCAAAATGATGAAGATGCCCAAACTACTCGGGAAGCTGTTGAAAAGAAGCAGCAGAATTGTTTAAATATCAAGGCAGATGTTCGTGATTTTGAATCTTGTCGTCAAGCTGTAGAACAGACCATTAATAAGTACGGCAAGCTGAATATTTTAGTTAACAATGCAGCTTATCAAATGGTGCAAGAAAGCTTCGAGGATTTAAGCATCGAACAATTTCAACGTACCATAGAAACCAACGTTTACGGCTATTTTTATATGGTAAAAGCGGCGCTACCTCATTTGCAAGCAGGCGACGCTATCATTAATACAGGTAGCATTGTAGGTAAAATTGGTAAGCAATTTTTAATTGATTATTCTACAAGTAAAGGTGCAGTTCATACTTTTACTAAATCTTTGGCATTGAATTTAGCAGAACGAAACATTAGAGTTAATGCTGTAGTTCCCGGCCCTGTATGGACACCAAATATTCCGGCAACGATGCCAGAAAAAATGGTAGAAAACTTTGATAAAGATTCGGCATTAAAGCGGGCGGGACAGCCAGAAGAGCTTGCTCCAGCTTACGTATTTTTAGCGTCTCAAGACGGCAGTTTTGTTACTGGTGCCCTTGTTGATGTAACTGGCGGACAGCTATCGAGTTAATCGACTTTATCTAGAGGCTAAACGTGTCTTTATTGATGTAGTTATTTTGATTAATAAAGACACCTAAAAACATTATTTATCACTAAAAATTAATAATTAATCACAAATAAAGTATCAAATAAATGCAACAATATTACGGCATAATAATTATAGGAACTGCTGCTGTAGTCATGAGCCTTCTCTATAATTCATTATTGCCTTCGGCATTGGCGAATTGTTCGGGAATGGTAGGGTGTAATTTGGTCAAGCATATTACAACTGAAGGTTATGCAATTTCTCCAGTTAAAAAAGAAACAGTTTTGCAGAAAAAATTGGCAATAAATGATTTTTATTTCGATTTGTTAGAAGATGCAAAAACGTTAGAGCATGAATGGCAGATAATGCGATTATATTTTCATAGATGGCTGCTTAATAGTTTACTGAAAGTTTTTGCCAATCTTTCTGTAGATTGGTTGATGCGAAGTGAGGACTTACCGAATGTTGAAAATCGTGTCGAAATAGCAAAAAACAAACCAATAAAAGTTTATTATCGTTCAAATAACCAAAAAGCTCATCTTTGTCTGCAACATCAATTTGAAAAAATACTTTGCAAAGCTGTATCTTTGCTAGTTTCCGGGATGTCCGTGCAGCTAAAAATGATGAATTATCAGGGAGGAACTCGCCGATTTGCTAGTGACTCAACAGTTGATGTCTTCGATTTAAATTGTCGTACCCACGATATAGATAATATTTATGTGGTAGATTCAAGTTTCTTCCCTTCAATTGGGACAATGAATCCGATATTAAACATAGTAGCTAATGCTTTAAAAGTTGCCGAGCATCTGAAAAAAAAGATTGAATATAAATTTAGATGCTAGGGCTTTGGTTTGGTAATAGGAAAAAGTTTGATTATTGAAACGCACCTGACAGCGCAGATAAACAACATTGAGTTAAAGCCTTTAGGAGTTTTTAATTAATATGCAACCAGTAGTTGATAGGGTACAAAAAAGTAACGCATCCGCCACTCAAAAGCTAAATACAGATACCGTAAGGTCTTTTTTAGTTCAAATAGGGCGCGTACCATTGTTATCTCGTGAAGAGGAAATATTTTTTGCTCAACGAGTTAAGCAATTGATGGAATTGCTGCAAATTAAAGAAGATTTAACAGAGAAATCAAACTCCGAACCCAGTTTTTCCACTTGGGCAAATGCAGTAGAGATGACACCAACTCAATTGCAAGAAACTCTTGACAAGGGAGAAATGGCCAGACAAAAAATGATTGAAGCCAACTTGCGCTTAGTTGTGGCGATCGCTAAAAAATATCAGCATCGGAATTTGGAGTTTGTCGATTTAATTCAAGAAGGAACTCTGGGTTTGCAAAGAGGAGTAGAAAAGTTCGATCCCGATAAAGGTTATAAATTTTCTACTTACGCTTATTGGTGGATTAGACAAGCAATTACCCGCGCTTTAGATCAAAAAAGTCGTTCTATCCGTTTGCCGATTCATGTATGTCAAACCCTAAAAAAAATCAAAAAAGCGCGTCGCGATTTAACTCAAAAGTTAGGACGTACTCCTACAATCAGCGAAATTAGCAGCCATGTATCTTTAAAACCTTCCCAAATTCAGGATTATCTCCACATGTCCCGCCCACCCGTATCCTTAGATTTACGAGTTGGTGAAGGGCAAGATACAGAACTGCAAGACTTGCTTGAAGATACAAATTCTTCCATAGATGATTACGTCAACAGCCAATCGCTAAAAGAATGTCTTGACGAAATGCTCATAGAATTAACACCGCAGCAAAGAGAAGTTGTTAACTTGCATTTTGGCTTAAGCGACGGACGCGAATTAACATTAACAGAAGTTGCTAAGCGCATGGACATTTCTCATACCAGAGTCCGACAGCTACAGCGTCAAGCAATCGCTCGTTTGCGTCGCAAGAAAATGAAAGTAAAGAGTTTTATGGCAAGTTAAAAATTGGGGAATAGGGAATAGGGAATAGGAGATAGTTAGGAGTTAGGAGTTATGAATTAGGAATTGAAGAATTAATCGTGTTTTCTTTATCCCTTTATCTCCCCATTTTCTAAAATTCTTCATGCCCAATGCCCAATCCCCCATGCCCACTTTAAAACAATGTTAAAACCTTGGATGATAATCGGAGCCGTAACTTTAGTAGTGGCTCTCGGAAGTAATATAATTAGACCTAAAGATATCAAATGGTTCAAGCGATTGCAAAGACCGAGTTGGTTGACATTTGAAAAATTAATTCCAGTTATTTGGACGGTAATTTTTATCTGCGGTGCTTGGTCTGCTTATATAGTTTGGGAAAACGAACCGGGTAGTTCTCAAACTTGGTTTTTTATGGGTTTCTATCTACTGCTTGAAATAGTGATTGTTGCTTTCACTCCGGTTTCTTTGTGGTTGCAAAGTATGAAAGCAGGAGCAATCGTAGGAGGAATCGGATTTGTTATCGGATTAATTTTGACTTTATTTGTTTTACCAGTATCCCTCTGGGCTGGATTATTACTAGTGCCTTATTTAATTTGGAGTCCCATCGGTACTTATACTGCTTGGAAAATACATCAGTTGAATCAGTGAACAGCGAGCAGTTAACAGTGGAGAGCATCCCAATGAAGGCAAAAATATAATTTTGAGTGCGAGCATCTTACTCGCTATTACTTGCGCTTCGTTCAGGATGCATGTCCTACCGAACATATTTCGTTAACGACGAAAATATGAAAAACTATTTTTAATAATTATCTTCTTTTCGTTTCATATTATTATAAGTATCGTTTTGATAATTAAAAACTCACAACTAATAAAAATGTATGATAATTGCACAAAAACCGTCTGCAACTGAGAATGCAAAAGAGGAAATCACTTCGGCTTGGGATCGAACTCTACAACTGTATCAAAATGCTATTGATAGATTGCCAAGTATTATCTTGGCAATTGTTGTTTTTATAATTTTTTTTCTGATTGCTAGAGCCGTTAAAAGACTAATTAGAAGATTTACGCGCCATCGTCGTAATGCTCGCAGCTTGGGAATGGTTTTGGGTCGGCTGGCTCAAGGTACGATTATATTAATTGGTACATTTATAGCGCTAACAATTGTTATTCCTTCGTTTAAGATTGGCGATTTAGTACAGCTATTCGGTATCAGTGGTGTTGCGATTGGTTTTGCTTTCCGCGATATTTTACAAAATTTTCTCGCCGGAATTCTAATTTTACTTACCGAACCTTTTCAAATTAACGACCAAATTGTATTTAAAAGCTTTGAGGGAACTGTAGAAAATATTGAAACAAGGGCAACTACAATTAGAACTTATGATGGTCGTCGGATTGTGATTCCTAATGCCGAATTATTTACTAATTCCGTCACTGTCAATACTGCTTTTGAAAACCGACGGATAGAATACGATTTTGGCATCGGCTACGGAGATGATATTGACTTTGCAAAGCAGTTAATTTTAGAAGCAATACGGGAAACTGAAGGTGTACTTAACGACCCCCCACCGGATGTACTTGTAGTAGAATTAGCAGACTTTACTGTCAATATTCGCGGCAGATGGTGGATAAATCCTCCCCGCCGTGCCGATGCTTTAGATTTTCGCGATCGCGTACTCACCGCAGTTAAAAACAAGTTGACGGCTAACGGCGTTGATATGCCATTTCCCACTCAACAAATTCTATTCCACGATCAAACCGAAGAAACAGACGGCGATAGAAATCGTCAGCGAGAGGGATGGCCAGCCTATGGAGAAGTTCCTAACAGCCGCAGCATCGGCGGCACCTTAAGCCGACTGATTAAAAATCAATCCCGAGATAGAGATGGTAACGTTGGTAATGCATCGATTATCGATAAATAATGAGTCATGAAAGATATTAGACTCGGTAAACTGTGGGACTCCCTTAACTCCAGCTATTGGTTTGTACCCACAGTTATGACAACTATATTTGCCGCGATCGCCTTTGTATTACTTAGATTAGATAGATTAAGCTACTACGGCCCATTAGAAAAGTGGGGTTGGATTTACACGGGTAGTGCAGACGGTGCCCGTGGCGTACTTTCAACGGTAGCAGGTTCGACAATAGGCATTACTGCAACGGCTTTTTCTATCACTATTGTGGCGCTTCAATTAGCTTCCTCAAATTTCGGACCTCGAATTCTGCGTAATTTTATGCAGGATTCGGGTAATAAATTTGTGCTTGGTACCTTTATTAGCACTTTCATTTATTCTTTATTAGTATTGCGAGCAATTTATGGAAGCGCTAACGACAGAAATCAATTTGTGCCGCATCTTTCAGTAACAGTAGGAATTATTTTAGCCGTATTCTGCACCGCAGTGCTGATTTACTTTATTCATCATGCATCAACTATTATTCAGGTTTCCTATGTAATTTCGGAAATTAGCCAGGAATTAGACAACACTATAGACAAGCTATATCCTCAAAAAATCGGTAACAGCGAACCCGAGCATAAGCATTCTCAAAAATTAATTCCAGATAATTTTGATAACGAAGCCTTTCCCATCAGAGCTTCAAAAAGAGGTTACGTGCAAGCGATTGATACCGAGAAATTGATGGATGTAGCCTGCCAACATAACTTGATGGTAAGAATATTAACTCGTCCGGGAAAATTTGTAGTTGGGCAAGGCTATTTAGTTAAAATTCTTGTGATGGAAAGCGATAATAGCAAAACACCGGATTTTAAAGAAATTCAAAAGCAGATTCACAAAGCATTTATTTTAGGCAGAGAGCGTAACGAACAGCAAGATATTGAATTTCCCATCAATCAATTAGTAGAAATAGCTTTACGTGCTTTGTCTCCGAGTCTTAACGATCCTTTCACCGCGATTCGCTGCATCGATCATCTTAGTGCGGGACTTTCTCGTTTAGCTCAAACAAATTTTCCCTCTCCTTATCGTTACGATGGTTTTAACAATCTCCGGGTAATCGCTCATCCGGTGACATTTGTAGGATTAACCGACGCTGCTTTTAATCAAATTCGCCAAAATTGCTGTAGCGATGCAGCTGTAACCGTTCGTTTATTAGAATCTATTGCAATTATTGCCGAATATACACAAACTTCTCAAAATAAACAAGCATTGCGTCGTCATGCAGATTTGATATTGAAAGGTAGTCGTCAAGAATTATCTTTTGAGGAAGATAAGCAAGATGTTGAACAACGTTATGCAGCAGTACTTAAAGCGAATGGGCAATAGAAAATTGGGAATTGTTCGTAGTTACGCCGTCTTCGCTAAATATGTCGCATAAGAAGGCAAGTCACTGTGCAACTTAGAACCCCCAAGGTGTGCATCCAATCCGTCAGGGATTGAAAATCCCTCTCTCACAGCAAAAGTCCTCTTAAGAGGACTAAGTTAGTACCCCTCAAATCCTTCGCCCAGCAATGTTGGCCTGTTTGATCGAGTACTAGTACCTTGCCACTCGTCTTTGTATGCCATCTGTTGGCGCTGTAAGCGCAACTACGAACTAGACAATTTGAATGAAAAAGACTACTAGTACAAGTTGGCGTAAATAAGGCAACCATTAAAAATACTGGAAAAGCCTAAAAATCAAACTTCTTACTTCTTATTTATTACTTCTTACTTCCGCGAAGCGGTACTAGAAAGTTAATCTGAGAATAGGTTAAGAAGCAATTTTTATTAATAAATCACCACACTTATAATTTAAAAGCTGATTTTCTTTGCTCTCAAACTGAGTACAAAATACTACCAAAGGCGTATATCTTCAGCCAGTTGTTTTACTGTTTATCTATTTTTACAATTGAAAAAAGAATAATAATACTCACAAGTTCCTCAAAATTTTGTTTTATAAATAGAATAAATTACTTAGAAAGCAGCTTATCACTGCTGAAAAACATGTAGCAAAAATAAAATATTTTCTTTACCTTTAAACCGATAGTTTATGAAAATGACCTTAATATTTCGTAAAAAATCGGGCTAAAAAGCTTAGTTTTAGTTTTGAGTTGTTACCAAGTATTAAGTTTTGCCTTACTAAATAATCCATGAAAATCTTTACAGTATTGCTCCCTAGCAATATTTCGAGCAAATTCTTCGATTTGCGCTATCCGTAGATAAAATTAAAAATACTTGTCAAATTAGAGATGATTCGTATACGATTATTTACTGAATCAGGGTAATAGCAAAATACATTGGTAATAGTAATAAATAATTACCATCTTTAAAAAAGGATACCAAAATGAATACAACTGTTGTAAATCATGTAGAGGAAAAAATAGTTTCAATTGAACTTGATTCTATTCGTTTACAAGCAGAAATAGTTTTGCCTAAAAACTGCCAAGGAATGGTAATATTCGTTCACAATAGTGGCATTGGTCGCTATAGTACTCGAAATCGTTACCTAGCTCATCTTTTAAGGCAAACAGCAGGATTAGCTACGGTACAAATTGATTTATTAACTCCTCAAGAAGAAGCAATTGATTTACGCAGCAAACATTGCAGTAGCAATGTGCAATTTTTAGCTAAAAGATTAACTGATGCCACAAAATGGTTGAGTAAATATCCGTTTACTAGCAACCTAAAAATTGGTTATTTTGGAGAACAAACAGGTGCGGGTGCGGCTTTGCTTGCAGCAGCAGAAACTTCTACATCAGTAGGTGCTGTAGTTTCTTCTAGCGGCAAAACTTGTTTAACAAATGAGGTTTTATCTTCTGTAAAAACTCCCACTTTACTGATTGTTGGTGAGAACGATTTACCAGCAATTCCGACAAACGAAGACATAATTAAACAAATTCCCACGGCTGATAAAGAATTGAAAATCGTACAAAATGCCAGCCGTCAATTTAAAGAAGCCGGTGCATTAGAAGAGGTTGCTCGTTTAGCGAGTCACTGGTTCAAGCAGTATTTATCTGATGTGAGCTATTCCGATAACAGTACGAATCTATACGGGTCATTGCATAAAAGCTATGCAAATACTTTGACTGACAAGCCCATGACAACAAGTAAATAGGTTTTTGAAAGTTGAGTTTGTTTTAAACTCTGTGAATATGGTGAGTAGCAAGTAGCAAGTAGCAAACTGCTACTTGCTATTTGTATAGCAATTTATAAAACTACTTTATTCTTGTTCCCAGTCAGAGCCTCTTTTCACTGTATTCCTTGCCAAAGACAAGGAACAAGATATTTATGCTCGTGTTTTTACTTACTACTTGCTACTTATTGATGGCGAATCTCTTAACTTGAACTGACGTTAATATTTATTGCTCGTGCCACCCTTGATAGCCGGTAACTAATCGACTGCCATCTTTAAATACGTGAATTTCAATTTGATCGCTAGCCCAGGTAACTTTGTCTTGAAAATCTGGGTTGAATATACGCACTCGTTGATTGCTCGACGAAACGGGTGAATTCGGTGAGTTGATTGCTAAAGATTTTATAAAAGGGCCATCAATTAAAATATCTAACTGTTCTAATAATTCTTGAGAGCCTACCGGCGCTTGCTGCGATCGCAGTTTATCTAAAGTGAAGCCGGTAAAAGCCATTACGTTTAATCCAGATGCTTTGACTCTACGAGCTAAAGACGCTAGTTCAGTTGCTTGCAAAAAAGGTTCTCCTCCTGAAAATGTTAGTCCTGTATTTCCAGGTTTGCTAAGGATTTTGTTCGCAAGGGAATCTACCGATTCGAGTCGATTAATTTCAAATGACCATGATTCGGGATTGAAACAGCCGCCACATTCGCGCTTGCAACCCTGCACCCAAACTACAGCACGACTTCCCGGACCATTAACTTCTGATTCATCAACGTAACCCATGATGTTCAAATAACCGGAGGGAACGTTTTTAAGGGAAGAATATGGGTTAGTTGACTTTGTGTCCATTTTTTGCTCCTTTTTTCCGTTATCTTAATAATGACGGTTTTTAATAGAAGAGCGCATCCGCAAAGTCTGCGTTTTCAGATGTTATTGATAATTTAAGTAATGGTTTAGTCTTTGTTGAGCTAATGTGCAGCTAAGTTGTATAAAAAGAAAAAACATAAGCAAATAAATATACATGCCTTTGTAAGTAAATGAGGTACGCAGCTATATTCTGAAACTCTTGTGGGATAGGCATCTCTGTGGGTCTAATTGTACCTTAATAAGATAATATATGCTGTAAATATCATCCTTTCATGACGAAAAGATACATAAAGTAATTGAAGTAATCTGAGTATTTTTAAGATTCTGTTACATAATTATATTTAATCGTGCCCATCTACTTAATATCGTTACGTCTCAAACAATGTAAAATCGCTACTTTATGTTGTTAACAGCGTCTAATTTTTTATTTATTTTTTTATCTGTATTTATGATTTGCATTTAGCAGTGATACTCGTCACTGTGTGATGATGATTTCTACTGATAGCGTAGATAACTATATTAAGTATTTGTTTCTGTACATAAGAAATGAAAAGAAATTTCTACGAACAAACAATTAAAGAAAATATCCCGAACGTTGACAATTCTTTAGAAAATCTTAAGCTTCCGTCTGGCATATTATTTGATTGCGGGTACATGATACGGCCAGATAATACTATTTCGATGGATATAAATATAGTATCAAAACTTCGTTAGATTTAATTTTGTTGGATGTTTTTATGCTATGTATAGATGATTACAAACTTGGCATAAAAGTTAATAAGTCTAAATAAAGTTGTAATATTTCGATAATTTTATCTGTTGCAGTACATTGTATTGCAGTGAAAGCAGAGCATTTAGATTAGGAGGTAACGATTATAAATAAGCCGTTTCAATTAGAAGAAGTGTTGGCAAAAGCAGAGCATCAATTAGCTAGACAGAAGCTTTAAAATCAGCTTCGGGATGAAATGATGAAACTAAAATAAGTTAAAACAGGATAGTTAATGGATTTGAGGCTGACAGCAGTTAAAAAAATGCTAAGAGTCACGAATTACGAACATCTTTAAACGCGGTTGATATGTTTTTTAGATTAATTAGCGATGAATCTATTAATACTTTAGTATTACAATGATTCTGAAAAATACCATAAGCAATAAATAAAGTTGATGAGTATTTATTAAACAGCTTGATAGCAGAGATGCCTAAATATAAATAAAATTTATTAAATACTTTGATAATAATGATGTTTTTTTTGGTTTAGACCTTATTGCTTATTGAAATCAAAATATATTGAATTAATCTAATTATTTATCCATAAATAAATCAAGAATAACTACTAAGCAGTAAGTAATAGCTAGTAACTAATACAGATGTATGAGTAATAATATAAAAATTTTGATAGCTGATAATCAAGTAAAAAACTTAGATTTTTTATCAAACATTCTGGTTAATCGAGGTTATAAAGTTCAAACAGCAATTACAGGAAAATTAGCTATTAATGCTGCAATTACTTCTCCTCCCGATTTGGCTTTAATCAATGTTGCAATGCCTGATATGGATGGTTATGAAGTTTGCCAGCATATGAAAGCTAATCCTATTACTAAGAATATTCCGATTATTTTTCTCAACTTTATGTATGACGTATCCGAGAAAGTCAGAGCTTTTGATTTGGGGGCTTCTGATTATGTCACAAAACCGCTTCAGCCTAAAGAAGTGTTGGTTAAGGTAAACAATCAATTGACTATTAGGAAGTTACAAACAAAATTAAAAAAACAAAATAGTAGATTAAAAAATGTAGCTTCTGAGTTAAACATTCGCAATCAACAGCAAAAGTCTCGAGAAAGATATTTAAGAGGATTGGTAGAAATTCAACGTATTTTACTTGGTTTTAACGATAGCGCTGAGTGTTATGCTCGAATTATTCATATATTAAAAGCTACTTCTTTAGCTAACTGTGTCTGTATAGTTGAAAATTACCCTTCAGTTAAATGGTGCAATACAGATATTAATCCCGAGCAGGATAATTGCTGCGAAACTATTTTTTCACGGTGGCAAGATTTACTTGCTAGTGGCAATGTTATCTCTAGTTTGGTTGCGGATTTACCCGCAGAAGAACGCTTTATTTTTCAACAAAAAGGTACTCAAGCAATTTTAATCGTACCAATTTTGGTTAAGGATGATATTTTTGAGTTTATTTGTTTTGAGAATTGTTCGGAAGCGATAACTTGGAAAACTGAAGAAGTTGCAATATTAGAGGCAGCCGCATCTGCAATCTCTTTAGCTAAGAAAAGGCTGCAAGCAGAGATTAAGTTACAGCAAGAACTTAATCGAAGTAAATTATTAAAGAAAATTACTGATAGAATCCGTGGCGAATTTAATGCCGACTCAATTATAAACACTGCAATTCAAGAAATTGGCTCGGCTTTGAATATAAGTCGGGGAGTAATTTTTAGCTACAATTCTTTACGGGTACCGGCAGTTGTTGCTCGGGGAGAATATCTTGCTTCCGGCTATAGTTCAATTCTTGAAGAAGAGAATTTTCTATTAGATAATACTTATTTAAATTTTTTATTAAACCAAGACAAAGCTGTTGTTGCTGAAGATATAGAAGAAGAACCTTTAGTACAAAATAATCTGGCGAAATATCAAGAATTCGGCATTAAATCAATGCTGGGAATACGAACTTCCTATAAAGGTAAAGCTAATGGCATTATATACTTGCATCAAGTTAAAATAAAACGCTGCTGGACAACTGCTGAAGTCGAATTTCTCGAATCTATTGCCGCGCAGTTAGGAATTGCTATCGCTCAAGCTCAGCTATTGGAAACAGAAAGTCTTGCAAGGTTGCAGTTGCAGAAAGAAGTAGATAATCGCTTGCAAATTGAAGCTGCTCTGAAAAAAAGCGAAAGCAAATATCGTTTGCTAGTCGAAACATCACAAGATATTATTTGGTCAATTAACAAGAACGGATGTATTCTTTTTGTAAATTCAGCAGTCAGGAGAGTTTTAGGATACGAGCCGAATCAGCTAATTAATCGCTGTTTTACGGAATTTTTATTGCCAGCACGCACAGCAATCGAATTATCGGCTTTTGAGCGGGTTAAAAATGGCGAGCCAATTTTTGCAAGAGAAGTAACTTATTTAAATAAGTGTGGCGATAGTGTTGATTTTCTGTATAGCTCTATGCCTTTGTACGACACAGAAGGCAATGTCATTAAAATAATCAGCACCTTGCATGATATTACTGCAATTAAAAGAGTGCAGCAGGCACTGTTAATAAGTGCTTTTAAGTTACGCAGCAATAATTTTGTCTTAACTAATTTAGCTAGAAATTCTGCAATTTACGATGGGGATGTGCCGGTTGCTTTAAAGAAAATAACTGAAGCTGCTGCTGAGAATATTGAAGTCGAGCGAGCTAGTGTTTGGCTTTATGAAAATAATGCTGCGGTAATTCGCTGCGTTGATTTATTTGAATTAAGTTTGAATAGTCACAGCGAGGGTTTTAGTTTTAATTATGCAGATTATCCGGTTTTTTTCCAATCTTTGAATGCAGATGAAATTATTGCAACTAATAACCCATTACTCGATGCCAGAACTCAAGAATTACGAGAAATTTATCTAGAACAATTTAATATTACTTCTTTATTTTGCGTTCCCGTGCGTTTATCTGGTGTTACAACGGGAATGTTATGTTTAGAAGCAGTGCAAAAAGTGCATTATTGGACGCAAGAAGATATTAACTTCGGACGTTCTTTAGGTAACTTAATTTCTCTGGCATTAGAAGCGCGATTGCGACAGGCAGCAGAAGCAGCAAGCCGTTTGAGCGAGCAGAAGTTAGCGGCAGCATTTCGTTCGAGTCCCGATCCAATTTCTTTGAGTACTTTCCCGGAGGGAAGATATATCGAAGTTAACGATAGTTTTTGCGATCTTTTTGGTTATACCCGAGAGCAAGTTATTGGACTTAAGGGAATAGAGTTAGCAATTTGGCACAGTATAGAACAATATAATTCTTTGCAAGAGCTATTAATTTCCAAGGGACAAATTCGCAATCATGAAGTGGATTTTCGTATTGCCCGAGGAGACATTAGAACTACATTATTGAGTGCGGAGTTAATCGAAATCAATCGGCAGCAATATGTTTTAGCAATTGCCCGCGATATTACTCAATTTAAACAAGCTTTGCAGGAAACTCGTTTGTTATTAAAGGCAACTCAAGCTATTAGCAGAGCGATTGATATAGATAGTGCTTTTGATATAGTTTTGCGGTTAATTTGTCAGCATATTGATTGGGATTTTGGAGAAGCTTGGATTCCTACTGGTTATGGTAAACCTGCTAAATATTATCCGGGTTGGCATAATAATCAAAATAATTTAAAAGAATTTTGCCGCTACAGTGAAACTTTGAGATTTGGTAAAAAACTGGGAATTCCAGGAATAGTCTGGAAAAGTAAAAAGCCTCAATGGATAGAAGATATTTCTCAAGTTTCTGCCACAAAATTTATCCGTAAACAAATTGCGGTGAAATTAGGTATACAAAGCTGCTTTGCTGTGCCGATTTTGAATGGTAATGAAGTATTAGCTGTCTTGATGATTTTCAAATGCACTACCCAAAGTAGAAATAAACGTTTATTGGAATTAATCAGCGCTGTAGCAGCACAGTTAGGAGGATTAATTAAGCGCAAGCAAGTCGAAACAGCCCACAGACGCAGCGAAGAAAGATTGCAGTTAGCTATCAACGCCAGCGATTTGGGGTTGTGGGATTGGAATATTAATTCTGCTCAAATTTATCGCGATTGCCGTTGGAAGGAAATGCTCGGTTATAAAGATTCAGAAGTTAGCGAAGATGCTTTAAGTTTACGCAGGCTAATACATCCGCAAGATATAAATTTTGTGCGGCAAGAGTTGAAAGCATATCTAAAAGGTAAACGTCAGACTTATGAAGTAGAATTCCGGATGCGCTCTAAAAATCACAATTGGAAGTGGATTCAATCTAGCGGTAAAATTTTCGAGCGGGATACAAACGGATTACCTGTACGCATGACGGGTACCTACAAAGATATTACCGAGCGCAAGCAAGCCGAGCATATCTTACAAGAAAGCGAAAGACGTTTTCGAGCTATTTTTAATTCCAGTTTTGGATTTACGGCTCTGCTACAACCGAATGGCAAAATTATTTCACTCAATCAAACTGCTCTTGACTTCTTCGGCGTAACAGAAAACGAAGTTGTAGATAAATCTGTTTGGGAATGTTTGGGGCACAAAATTTGCTTGAGTCGTAAGCAACTACAAAAACTAACTACAAAAGCAGCAAATGGTGAATTTATTCGGTTTGAAATTGATTTTGTCGCCGAATCTGATTCGATTTCAACTATTGACTCTTCGATTAAACCGATATTTGACGACAATAATCGTGTAGTATTATTAATTGCCGAAGGACGCGATATCCAAGAGCGTAAAATTTTAGAAAGAGAAATTGCTTTACGGGAAGCTCGCTTAAATGCTTTTTTCAAAAATGCGCCTGTAGGATTAACAATTGTAGATAGGCAGTTAAGATTTATTCAAATTAACGAACTGTTGGCTGGAATTAACGGTATTTCGGCAAAAGAACATTTAGGTAAAACTATTCAAGAAGTGTTACCTAATATAGCTTCTGAAGTTGAACCAATTTACCAGCAGGTGTTAGCAACCAATAAACCAATTCTTAATCTTGAATTCAGCGGTATTTCTGTTTCTCAACCTGAAACTACACGCAACTTTCTAGTTTCTTATTTTCCCATACCCGGTGAAGACAATTCTCCTGTAGGAGTAGGAAACGTATTAGTAGAAATTACCGCGCTCAAACAGGCAGAAACAGCTTTGCGGGAACGAGAAGAAGCATTCCGGGCTATATTTGAAAATGCAGCGGTAGGGATTGCAAAAGTCTCTCCAAAGAGTCAATTTATCAATGTCAACCAGCAATTTTGTCAAATTACTGGCTATTCTAAATCGGAAATATTACAACTTAAATGTTCCGAAATTACTCACAGTAGTTCCCTTGCAGAATATCTAAGTTTTTGTCAGCAACTGACAAACAATGAAATTGATGCATTTGCAATGGAAAAAGCCTTTGTGAGCAAAAACAACCAGCTAATTTGGACAAACTTAACAGCATCGGCAATACGGGAACCTTCTGGAGAAATAAAATATATTATCGGTGTAGTAGAAGATATCAGCGTTCGTAAAAATGCTCAGCAACAAATGCGTTTAGCAACCGAACGCTTGCAATATTTGCTAACTTCTTCCCCAGCAGTGATTTTCAGCCGTTTACCAGCCGAAAATCTGGGTAAAATTACATTTGTGAGTAATAATATTTGCGAAACCTTCGGTTATACAGCACAAGAAATTTTAGCGAATTCCAGTTTTTGGCAGCTTCACCTGCATCCACAAGATTTACCGAAATTGCGACAATACCTGCTGCAAGCTTTGACTCAAGAATATGCTAGCTGCGAATATCGTTTTTTACATAAAGATGGTAGCTATCATTGGTTACAAGAAAAAATTAGATTAATTCGTAATCATCTCGGCGAACCATTAGAATACGTAGGTTATTGGATTGATATCAGCGAACGCAAACAAACAGAATTAAATTTACAGCTTTCTCAAAGGCGTTATCAAACTTTAGCTGAAGCTTCCCCCGTCGGCATAATAAATACCGATGCTCAAGGCTCTTGTATTTACTTTAATCAACATTGGAGCGAAATCACCAGACTCTCTACAGAGGAATCTTTGGGAGAAGGTTGGATGAAAGTATTGCATCCTAAAGATCGCCAAAAAGTTCTCCAAACATGGAAACAAGCCCTACAAGAAAAAACCGTATTTATTAGCGACCATCGTTTCCTTCGTCCTGATGGTAAAACTGTTTGGGTAAAAGTTCAAGGATTACCAGAAGTTGACGACAAAGGTGAATTTAAAGGATATATCGCCACCGTAACCGATATTACCGATATCAAACTGGCTCAAACAGCACTTATAGAAAGCGCTCAAAGAGAAAAAGCCATCGCTCAGATAATTCAAAGAATGCGGCAAACCCTTGATATCGAAGAAATTTTCGCCGCTACTACCGATGAATTACGCTCTTGTTTAAATTGCGATCGCGTTGTAGTATACCAATTTAATTCCGAGAGTCAAGGCAGTGTTGTGGGTGAATCCCTCGCAGGTGATTGGCAATCTTTGATGTCTTTAGAATCAGATAGTACGGATTTTAACCCGCTTATTTTTGAAGAAGATGGATATATTATCCGCGATCTTAGCAGCAATTTAAATCAAGTGCGCGATACTGCTGCCGATGAAAACTTAGAAGATAGTTATGACAACGGTGCAAGCTTTATCTGCGTTTCCGATATTTACCAAACTGGTTTTAACCAATATATTATTGACTCGTTAGAGCAGATTCAAGCCAGAGCTTATATAGGCGTGCCCATATTCTGCGGCAACCAGCTTTGGGGATTGCTCGTTAGCTACCAAAATTCCGCCCCCCGTCACTGGAAAACAGGAGAAATCAGCATTGCAGTACAAATCGGCAATCACTTAGGAGTCGCACTGCAACAAGTACAGCTACTTTCCCAAACTCAACATCAATCGCAAGCCCTAAAGCAAGCCGTCATCGCCGCAGATGCAGCCAACCGCGCTAAAAGCGAATTTTTAACCAACATGAGTCACGAATTGCGAACTCCCCTCAACGTAATTTTAGGCTTCAGTCAATTAATGAACCAAGATAAAACCATAAGCAAAGAGCATCAAAAAACATTCTCAATAATTAACCGTGCTGGCGAACATTTACTTCAGCTAATCAATGACATTTTGGAAATGTCAAAAATCGAAGCAGGTAGAAGCTCATTAAATATTGATGACTTCGACTTGTATAAACTTTTAGATAACCTGCAAGAAATGCTCCGCTTCCGCGCTGCAAGCAAAAATTTACAGCTAACATTCAAAACCGCAGCAAACCTGCCTCGTTATATCCAAGGTGACGAAAGCAAACTACGTCAAGTTTTAATCAACCTCATCGGCAACGCGATTAAATTTACCAACCAAGGTTACATCCAGTTAAGCGTCAGCGTGGATGAAAAGGAAAAAAGCTCTACTCATATAATTTTTGAACTTACCGACACCGGAGTCGGCATTTCTGAAGAAGAAACCGAATTTTTATTTGAAGCTTTTAAACAAACTTCTGCCGGTAGACAATCCCAACAAGGAACCGGATTGGGTTTAGCAATCAGCCGTAAATACGTGCAGCTAATGCAAGGAGATATTAAAGTTGAAAGTACCCTTGGAGTCGGTTCAAAATTTACTTTTGATATTCAAGTAAATCTTAGCTCCCCCCAAAAAATTGAAACAAATAAAATTACTGCTCAAATCATAGGATTGGCACCATCTCAAATAAAATACCGTATTTTAGTAGTCGATGACCGTCCGGAAAGTCGTTTGCTACTAGTAAAAATGCTTTCTCAATTAGGATTTAGCACCAAAGAAGCAGCTAACGGAGTACAAGCAATAGCCGAGTGGGAAGAATGGGAACCACACTTAATATTAATGGATATGCGAATGCCAACTATGGATGGATATCAAGCCACAAAAATCATCAAAACCAGGCAGCAAGAAGCAGAATATGATGGTAATATTCCCAGCGAAACAGTAGTTATAGCCTTAACCGCAAACGCATTTGAAGAACAGAAAGACGAAATTATTGCCGCCGGTTGCGATGATTTAATTAACAAGCCATTTCCCAAAGAAACATTATTAGAAAAATTAAACCAACATTTGGGAGTCGAGTATTCTTATCAACAAGAAACCGACAACACATCCAGCACCGAATTCACCTCAGCGACATTACGTCAATCATTAGCACAAGAATCCCCCGAATGGCTGAACGAAATCAAACAAGCAGCCGCCCAATGCAGCGACAACTTAATTTTTGAAATCTTAGAAACAGTACCCCCAAAAAACCCCCAAGCTACACAAATCTTAAAATACTTTGCCGACAACTTTCAATTTGACAAAATAACCGAAGCAATTGACTGAATTTGGGGATTGGTAACTGTTCACTGTTCACTGTTAACTGTCTTCTGTCGCTTCAAACCGTCAATGGCATCACCTAATGCGGTAGTTAAACTTTGACGGGTTTGGGAATGTTTATCTTGTTCGGTTTTCAAAGCTTGTAATAAGCGATCGCGCTCTTTTAAAGCTAAAGTTAATTTGGTTTTTAACTCTTGTGTAGAAGAAAGTTGCGCTACTTCCTGCTCAATAGCTGTAACCGTATCGCTATCGGGAAGTGTAGCATCTTCTATACCTTGAAGTTTTTGAATTTCCGCTTTCAAAGAAGCAACAGTCTGGCGAAAAAGTTGAGAATCTGTACGGCGTTGCTCAGCTTCGGTGTTGTAAAGTTTACGCCACTTATCTGCACTCTCGCGAGTTGTAACCTGCTCTGCTTGCAGTTGTGCTATCTGCTGTTTCAATGATTGAATTTCTGTCAACCATTGTTTAGTCAAATCTTCACTCATAGAACAAATGTGTATCTTTTTTATTATTCTTAGAAATTTTATTACTAACGGTGCAACTTAGTATCGCACCACTATATATTTACGATAATTTGGCGCGTAGTATAAACAGTGAACAGTTACCAGTGAGCAGCGAGCAGTTAGCAATTACCAACTACCTATTACCCATTACCAATTTTTTAATCAAATATCATGAGTCAGCAAGGTAAAGAACATAAAACGGTTGGTAGTTTTCGAGATTGGCTTTCAGATAATTTGGAAATTGATGCAATTCGTAAAGAAAATATTTATCTGGATATATGCCGCTCGGTAAGCCTTAGAGATGTTAGCTATTGGATTGAGGTGCTTTTTTCGGCTGGTATTGCGACTGTAGGGTTAGTGCTGTCTAGTGCGGCGGTGATTATTGGAGCGATGTTAATTTCTCCTTTGATGGGCAGTATTTTAGGCAATGGTTTGGCTTTGGCTGCTGGTGATGTGATTTTGGCTATGCGGGCTAGTATCAAATTAGCGCTTTCATGCTTGCTGGCTATCTTGTTTGCAGTGCTGCTGGTTTCCGTACTGCCTTTTAAAGAAATGACTCCAGAAATTTTAGCCCGCACTCAACCCAATATTCTTGATTTGGTAGTAGCATTATTTTCTGGTGCTGTGGGTTCTGTGGCAATCTGTAAGAAGCCTAAAGGTGTTGTAACTTCAATTCCTGGTGTTGCGATCGCAGTTGCTTTGATGCCGCCTTTGTGTGTTGTGGGCTACGGCTTCGGGATTGCAATTAGCGTCAATATGGTGAATGGATTGCGGGTTGCTAGAGGTGGTGGATTGTTGTTTTTCACCAATTTAGTGGCAATTACTTTTACTTCAATGACTGTTTTTCTGGCTTTACATATTGATAGCGTTAGAGCCAAGCAAAGAATTAGAGAATGGCGAAGAAAGCATAGAGAAAGCGGTTGGGTGAAAACGATTTTAGAGTTGTTTCCAGAATCGAAACGCTTGAAAAAAATTGGCAGTCTTCCCGGTAGATTTTTACTGATTATAGTGACAATTTTAACTATTTTAGTTCCACTGTATCAGTCGTTTATTCAACTCAGACAAGAAATAGTTACCAAACAACAGGAAAATAATATAACTTCGGCAGTCAGAAATATTTGGCAGCAGGAATTTTCTAATTCAAACGATGGCGAACCCCGTTCTTTTATTAATCAAATATCAACTCGTCAAGTAAATCAAAAGTTGATGATTCAGCTACATATTTTTACTAGCGAACTGTATGCGCCAGAAGAACAAAATTATTTTATCGAACTGTTAGCCAAACAGTTAAATAAACCTCCAGAATTATTATCTTTAAACTTAATTGAAATCCCTACAGCCCAAAGCGAAATTTTAAACGCCATTCCTGAAGAAGAATCTCCAGAGCCGATAATTACAGTCGCCGAATTGCAAGCTAACTTTCTTCAAGAAGTCAAATCATCTTTACTTAATTTAAAACTGCCGCCACCAGCAAAATTGATTAATTATGAAGTAATTACCAGCCCTAATAATTCGATGGCTATCCGCATTTTCTATTTAAGCCAGCGGGAAATTGATAAAGACGCTCAAGTTTTACTTGCCAACGATATTAGACAAAGATTGAATTACCCATCGACAAAAGTCAGCTTGAAAAGAATTGCTGTAAATCCTGGAAATATTGCGTTTGCAGAAAACTCAACAGTACTCCAACCCGAAAGCTTAGAAACTTTAGATAAAATTGCCTCTATCCTAAAGGAGCAACCGGCTTTAAACTTAAAAATCATCGCCAATCAGAAACCAGAAGAAGCAACAGATACTAACAAAACCCGCGCCAAAAACATTGAAGATTATCTAGAGTCAAAATGGCAAATCAACAAAGAGCGCATATCCCCCGAAATCGGAAAAGAATCGCAGACAAATGCAATTTTAACAGTGAGCAGCGAGCAGTGAGCAGCGAACACCTTTTACCTATAGCAATCCTATATGAGTCGTAAGAAAGATGGCTCTGAAAAACCGGGTTTATCAAATCTCACAAATGATTTAGGAATGCTATATCTTCTAATTAGATAGACTTAATTAAATATAAGAAAATACCTCACCCTCAATGCCTCTCCTTATTAAGGAGAGGGAAGCCGGAGGCAGGGTGAGGTTTTGTATTTAATTTGATGTAGCTATAAATATCAACATCGTCTTTATAAACTGCACTCGAAAGGTGATAATTAAAAATTGGTAATTCAAAATCAAGCAACCGACATGATCAAACCTCGCTTCCTGAGATTTTTTCGTCATCTTAGTTTTAAGACAGTTAAAGAAACTGTTACTAACGTTGCTAAACGAAGACTCTTAGGTTTATCTTCCGAAATTGCTTACAACGCTATATTATCTTTATTTCCGGCAATTCTGGCAATTTTGACGGCAATTGGTTTACTCGAAGAAGGCTTACAAAATATTTTTAAGGATTTAGCACAACAAATTAGTAAAGTAGCACCTGAAGATGCACTCAATTTAATTACTGAATTTGCTCGAAACGAAATTGCTAACTCAAAAAATGGCGGCTTGTTTTCATTAAGCTTTTTGGCTGCACTTTGGACTTCTTCCGGTGCAATTAGTACCGCAATGACGGCTTTAGATCAAATTCAACAAACATCCTCAGAAAACATACGCCCATTCTGGAAAGCGAAATTAGTGTCTTTAGGATTAACAATAGGTACTATTATCCTTTTACTTATAGCTTGCCTTTTAATATTTATTAGTGGAGAACTTTTAAATTTTGTAGTTAATAATTCTGCCGGTTACTTAAACTTTTTATTATATTTATGGAACCTCATGCGTATTCCTTTAGCATTAATAATTGTAGCTTCTGCATTTGGATTTATTTATCGTTATGGCCCCAGTAGATGGAAAAAAGGTACGCCAATTATGCCGGGGGCAATATTCGCGGCTATTTGCTGGGCATTTGTCTCAATTTTGTTCCGAATTTATGTAGCAAATTTTGGCAATTACAATAAAGCATATGGTGCAATTGGTACTGTAATCGTACTTATGCTCTGGCTTTATATGACTGCTGCTGTAGTATTAATAGGCAATCAATTAAACGTTACTGTGGGTGAAAGCATGTATGCAAATTCTATAAAAAAAGTGGATTAGTATTTTACGCGACATACTTCACGCTACATCGTCTAACATTCAATTATAACAGTAAAAGAAGCTGTTATTTCATTATATAAAAGTCATTCCTATCATGTCTTTGCCACCTTCACAATTTTATTCTCTTAATCCCGATGTTAAAGCACCAACTTTAAAGCGTCTGCGTGCTTTTAGTCGCATATTAGATAAAGCAATTACAATTCCTGGAACTGGAATTGGCATAGGTTTAGATCCCATCCTAGGATTACTGCCCGCAGGTGGTGATTTTTTAGGTGTTTTGCTTTCTGCTTATATAGTCTTAGAAGCCGCGAGACTGGGTGCTTCTAAAGCCACTTTAGGCAGAATGACGACAAATATTATACTTGATGCCTTAATTGGTGTAGTACCAGTTTTAGGAGACTTCTTTGATTTTGCTTGGAAAGCTAACGACCATAATATTAAGCTATTAGAAGAACATTTAAAATTCCCCAGCCAAAAGAAACGAGCCGATACTTGGTTTGTATTTATACTTTTAGCTGTATTATTATTACTTGCTATCGGTTTAGTCACGTTTTCTGTAGTTGTTTCCAGATTTATTTGGGGATTAATTACAGGGGGTTAACAGTTAACAGTGAACAGTGAACAGTGAACAGTTAGCAGTTAACAGTTAACAGTGACCAAGTAAGATTTTAATATTGATAACTCCAAACCGATTCATATTACTCAATTCCCAATTTTAACTGATAATCCACATCCTCCGGATGAACAACTGCGTTTCTGATATGAAAAACTGGTGGCAAGATACTTTTCCCAAAGGAAAACAGACAATAACTATTACTGATTCTCAAGGTTATCCCGTACAAATTGCCTATGGAGAAAAAGGTAAGGGTAAACCTTTATTTTTGCTACACGGTATTGGTAGCTGGAGCTATAACTGGCGCAATCTTATCGAACCTTTATCTAAATATTTTCGAGTAATTTGTTTTGATGCGAAAGGTTTTGGGTTTTCAGAAAAGCCTCTGCATCGGGAAGAAACTACCGGGCACCAAGTAATTGAGTTACAAAGAATTATTATTACATTATGCAACGAACCAGTAGCAATTTTATCCGAATCTTTAGGTGCTTTAGTTGCTTTAGCTTTTGCTCAAGAATATCCCGAATTAGTTTCTCATTTAGCAGTTGTGAACGTACCTATATTCACAAAAAAACTTCCTCATTGGGGAATGTCTTTATTAGCTAATACACCTTTAGAAATCATCGAAGCAATTGACAGATTGCGTTTAAGCTATTTATTCGCACCATTGATTAGAGAAATCATGGCAATAGAAAGACGTAGCGTCTTATTCGATCCTTCTATTTTGACTCAGGAAAATGTCTTTTGGATAACTTATCCCTATATTGAGTTTCCCGGTACTTTTCTTAAAGTTGCTCAAGAATTACAGATTGCAGCGCGAGAAATCGAAAATTCTAAGAACAATAAGCCCAATTGGTTGAGTAAAATTCAAGATAATTTAATCAATATAAAATGTCCCACACTAATCATGTGGGGGGAACAAGATACTTGGTTTCCTCTGGAACACGGAAAAAAATTACATCAAGTGATTCCCTCATCTATATTTCAACTACTGCCTGAATGCCATCATGATGCTTCGAGCGGTGCATCTGATGCCATTGAAATAGCCACAGTTGATTTTTTGAGAAAGACAAATTTTTTAAGTCAAAATTAATGCAGTTGACTGTTCGTAGAACCTTATATAAAATAATCATCGCAATCCTCTAAAAATTATTAATGTTGTAATAGCTGACATTTATTTACAAATATTGCTATGTCTCGCTATCTACGTTTAACAGTTATCTTGGTGCTAGCTTTTCACTTCACAATTCTTACAGCTTGTCAACCGTCATGGGATAGAAAAGTAAAACAATCTCAGTTGACTTTGGCTACTCCTAGCGATATTGCGACATTTAACTATGCAATGAATAATTCCCCCTTCAGCGTTTTTCCTTTGATTTATCAGGGATTAGTTGCAGAAGATGGTAAAACTAATCAATTAGAACCTGCTTTAGCTGAATCTTGGAAGGTTTCGGACGATAAACTGCGAATTACTTTTAAGCTTAAAGATAAATTAAAATGGTCGGATGGTAAACCATTGACTGTAGATGATGTCATGTTTACCTATAAAGATATTTATCTGAATAAAAAAATTCCTACTATATTTAAAGATTTTCTGCGAATTGGGAATCAAGATTTATTTCCTGCAATCAGGAAGTTAGGCGATCGCACCGTTGAGTTTAGTTTACCCGAACCTTTTACTCCTTTTTTAAGAAAATCTGCGAGTCTTGCTATTTTACCGGCTCATGCTTTGCGCGATTCAGTTTTATCCAATGATGCTAATGGCAACCCTCAATTTCTCTCCACTTGGGGAACAGATACAGCACCAGAAAAAATTATTGTTAATGGTGCTTATCAAATAGACAGCTATACTCCTTCCGAACGAATTATTTTAAAACGGAATCCTTATTATTTCCGTAAAGATGCTCGTGGGCAACAAATGCCATATATTAAAAGCATTGTTTGGCAAATTATTCCATCCACCGATAACCATTTACTCAGATTTCGTTCTGGGGAATTAGACAGTTTGAGCGTTGAAGCAGATACTTTTGCTTTGCTCAAACGAGAAGAAAAGCGGGGTAATTTCACTATTTATAATGGTGGATTAAAGCCAGGAATTCGTTTTGTTACTTTTAATCTCAATCAAGCTAGTAATTCTCAAGGAAAACCTTTTGTAAATCCTGTTAAGTCTCGCTGGTTTAATAATTTAGCATTTCGCCAAGCAATTGCTTATGCTATCAACCGCGAAAGAATAAAAACTAACATCTATCAAGGAATCGGTGAGTTACAACATTCGCCGATTGCAGTGCAAAGTCCTTATTATTTATCTCCAGCAGAAGGTTTAAAGACATATAGCTATAATCCTCAAAAAGCAAAACAATTGTTAACAAAGGCTGGTTTTAGGTACAATTCTCAACAAAAATTACTGGATAAAGATAACAACCAAGTCAAATTTAATATATTAGTTAAATCAGAAGACCAAACTCGTATAGCTACTGCCGTACAAATTCAGCAAGATTTAAACCAGATTGGTATTCAAGCAAGCTTACAAACCCTCAGCTTTAATACTGTACTACAAAAAATACTCGCAAAACGAGATTGGGATTGTTATGTGGGTAGTTTTGAAGCTGGCATATTTGAACCGAATCGTATCGCATTCTTTTGGGCTAGTAACGGTTCGTTTCACATGTTTAATAAAGGTTCCAAATCTAAAAAACGTCCAATTGTAGGTTGGAAGATAAATGATTGGGAAAAACAAATAGACGAACTTTTTCAAGAAGCAGCTAAAGAAGCTGATGAAAACGAAAGAAAACAAATTTATGCTCAATTTCAGCGAATAGTAGCCGAACAATTACCAGTATTTTTCTTAGTTAATCCCATATCTTTACAAGCAGTGCGGAATCGTGTCGAGAATGTAGAATATTCTGCTGTAGGAGGATTGTTGTGGAATATTGATGAATGGCGTTTAAAAGGGAAAAGTTAGTGAGAGAGGGGGGAGAAGGGTGTATTCTATTCAACTGAAAACTACAATAAAAGAATAACAATTTTGTTTAAAATCCGCCGTTGTTTAAGAATTTGCTGACAATGTTGCTGCAATTCTTCAGGTTGCAAACCCATATTTATGATTCCGATTCTTGCTTTATTAACCCGATCGCCAGAACAATGAAGCAACACAAAAATCAACTGTAAAAGCGTACTTTTCCCACCACCATTTTGACTACCCAAGGGAAAAATATTCGGTAAAAAATCTTTTTCAAAAGAGATATCAACATTCTTCAAAACGCGAAAATCTGGAACTTGAACTCTCTGTAATTTCATAATTAGTTCCTAATGTCACAGTTGATAGACGATTCAAACCAAGTTTATCTATAAATCTAGGACTTCTCTTTCTTCCAAGCAACATGAAATGCACAAAGATACGATGTCTCGATGGTATCCCCAAGATTTTTACGTAAAGTATTTCCTAAATCATTAAATAAAGCATCTCGCTTCTGAGTATCCAACACAATATAAGGTGATAGCGTACTCAATAAGGTTAGATAATCATCAATATTATAAACGCGATCGCACTCCTTACATTCAAATACCAAATCCTTAAATAAACCCGATTTCGCAACGTTTTGTCCCAATTCCCTGAGAATTTTTTCTGTAGTTGCCCTAGTTTCGTATCGTGAAAGGGAAGGAACTTGTTTTTGATAAACCTCATCTAAAATTTGGTACACTTCGTAGCTGGGTTGGGGTTCTTTGTTCCATAGTAAAATCAAACTACCATTATCTTTTAATGCTTTTTCTAGTTTGGGATATCCGACTTCCGGTGAAACCCAATGAAATGAAGTCGCAGCAAGAACAGTATCAAAGGTATCTGCGTGCAACTCCCATTCTTCAAAGGTGGTATTGATAATTTCTACATTGGGAAAACTCTCGCAATTGTGTCTCGCTAAATTACAGGATTCCTCACTCGGCTCAAGACACACCATTGGGCAACCTAGTTTAGCAAACTCCACTGTTGCAGTTCCCGGACCGCACCCTATTTCTAAAATACTCGTATTTTTACTGAGGTTAGCTAATTCTACTGTACGATTAATCAGTTCCTGGGAATAGCGCGGTCTGGTTCTGTTGTACGCATCCGCAACTTTACTGTACCAGTTCTTCCTCTGCTCTAAACTGTAATCATCCCGATAGTTTTTATAGATATTTTGGATTTGTTTAAAATTGTTCATGATTATCCCTATATTGCTGAGAATATTGAATTCAACCTTTAACCTTTGACCTCTAACCTTTGACCTTTGACCTTTGACCTCAAACCTTTACCTTCGACCTCTAACCTGTGACTTATTTATATAAAGATTTGATAAATAAAACAGGAACAAATTATTTCATATATAGGTCTATTCTCGTATATAAACACACAGGTTGTTTTTATTTCTGCTCCTACTAAGTTGACAGTATGGGATAATTAATACTTTGTGTTTAGCTGCTTAGGGAGAGTATTTACCATAAAATTCATAGATTTTATATTTTATTATTTTAGTTAAATATCAGACACAAATTCTCACTATTTGTAAACTAATGACGGATACAGGTAATTTTGCTATGACTTCATCTAAAGGTAATTCTACTACGAATAAGGCACGGATATTTGCTGCTTTACTACTAACTGGTATCGTGTCTGTTGCGTCGGAATTTACACTACAAAAAAGTGCCAGCGCAACGCCGGTGGTTGTTCCGACATCGCAAAATTACAAGTTAGGTAATACTGCAAATAATAGAGTAGTTGGTCAAAAACAAAGCAATTCTCAAACTATAATTCAAGTACAAAGACAAAATAATACCAGAAGCGGTTTACCTCTTGCGGTTGTGAATGCCGTTATCAAAGATGTATCTCGTAAAGAAAATATACCTCAAACACAACTAAGAGTTATCGGTTACAGTGAAGAAACTTGGCGTAATGGATGCTTGGAAGTACTGAAGCCAGGAGAAATGTGTACCCAAGCTTTAGTTCCTGGCTATCGAGTTACGGTATCCGATAGAAATCAAAAGTGGGTTTATCATACCAATAAGAACGGGCGGAAGCTACGTTTGGCTTCTGGAGGTAATTCTAGTAATTCTAGTTCGCAGCTACCAGCATCGGTGAAATCGCGAGTAATTGCAGATGCCGCTCGACGCTTGCAAAAGCCGGTTTCTAGCTTCTTTATTATGCAAGCACAGCAGAAAACTTGGAAAGATGGCTGTTTGGAATTAAGAGATGCTAATACCATCTGCTCGCAAGTTATAGTACCCGGTTGGCGAGTTATCGTAGGTACCAAAGGGCAAAGCTTGGTTTATCATACCAACAGGTCAGGCTCGGTAATTAAACTGAATAGTAAAGCCAGTGAAATTACTGACAACGGTTTATCTTCTCAAGTCAAAGACAAAGTTTTAAAAGCAGCATCAAAGTTAACTGCTAGCTCCAGAGTTAAAGTTACAAAAGCCGAGCAAGTAACCTTTACCGATAGCTGCCTGAATTTAGGAGGCGCTGCCGAGTCTTGTTTAAGAGCAAATCAAAAAGGATGGCGAGTTACCGTTAAAGGTGCCAGACAAACTTTGGTTTATCATACTTCTATTGATGGCAACCAAATTCGTTTAAATGCAGCAGCTAGCAAGTTAAGATTACCCAGACGAGTTCGCAACAGCGTATTCAAAGAAGCCAGAAATATTTCCGGTTTATCGAGAAGAAAATTAGGAATTGTTTCCTTCAAACCAGCAAACTGGGAATACGGCTGTGAAGATTTTAGTTTTAACAATCCTTGTGACAGAGTTGCTGTTTCCGGTTGGGAGGTAACTGTCAGTGGAGAGTCGCAAACTTGGGTATTTTTCACCGATGCCACCGGAAATCAAGTTAAATTAGCTAATCAATCCAATCAAAACAACCAGCAAACCCTACCTAGAATTGTTGCCAATACTATCCTTAAAGATGCTGTAAGATGGAGCGGTTTACCTTCAAGAAGAATACGAATTGTTGGCAGCCAGCGCAAAATTTGGAATAATCCTTGTTATTTAACCTTCAATAGAATATGCAACAAAGCTTTTATTCGTACTCCCGGCTGGATTGTGACATTAAAAGCAAACAACCAAACCTGGATTTACCACGCTAACGATAACGCTTCAATAGTAGCTCTCGACCGTACCCCCAGCTTAACTCAAAGAGCCGCAGCAGTAATAAAACAAGATGCTGCCAGACTTTCTCAAAGAGCATCCAGCCCTTATCAAATCCGGGTTATCGAAGTTGAACGACTCAAGGAAAGAAAAGATAACGTTCCTTTGATGAAAGCTACCTTATCCGACGGTAGAGAAACTTGGACTTACCGCTTTAAACAAGACGGTTCGGAATTTGAACTTGACGGCACTCTCAGCTTGCCAAAATCTATTGAAGATGCCGTATTAGAAGACGTAAGCAAACGCCTCCAAGGTAGAATTAGAGTATCTCCCAAAAATATTGTAGAAGCCGAAAAAGTCACATGGCGCAATGGTTGCTTGGGTATAGTTAGCCAACGCAGACAGCGCTATTGTTTTTACAGACTTGTAGAAGGCTACCGAGTCACGGTAAAAGTTGGTTCGGAAACATTGGTTTACCATACAGATAGTAGATCCAGAGCAATTTTCAACGAAACCGTCAGCACAATTAACAACAATCAAACCACAGTTTTACCCGTAAGAATTCCCAGACGCGAATTACCATCACCTTTAACAAGAGGAATCGTATTTCGTCAAATTACCAGCGGTGGCTTTGCCGGACAAACTTACGAAACAATATTATTTGAAGATGGACGGATTATGCGCTATCGCATAGGTGATATGAATGATTCAAATCGTAGCGTGCGTCAAGTTTCTCGCCAACAAGTACGTAATTTTCAAAAATTATTGCAGCGTCAGCGCGATGAATTCACAAATTTGAGCTATCCCGCTTCCAGAGGTGCCGCAGACTATATTGTATATACCCTTACCAGCAGTAACGGTACCGTGCAATTTAACGACACTTCCCGCCAAAACCTACCCAAAGATTTACTGACTGTTGTCGATAATTGGAATCAGATTTTAAGAAGTTAATTTTAGGAATATAGGTTCGTAGTCACGCTTACAGCGGCAAGTATCTATCGGAGCAACGCGAAAAACCCACTATAATTTGAAAGCGCGATACACCGGAGGCATCTAACTTCACTAATCGCGCTTTCAAAGTCTCAGATTATTGAGAATATAGTGAATTAATTGAGAATAGATGCCCGAATTTATCTGCATCGTGCTGCTATTATAAATATTTGCCGCTAAAGCGCAACTACAAGCCATATTCCCCATCTTTTGGTATATTGACGAATGTAATTAATATTTCTATAGATAGATGAGCGATCGCACTCACCGCGAATCTTATAAGGGGCAAAAATTGCGGCAAAAGGAACCAATGTTTTATTATTTTGCCTACGGTTCTTGTATGTGTCCGGTAGATTTAAAGCGTACTATGGGTGAAAATACGCATCATTATGTGATGGGTGCGGGGATTCTCAAAGGTTATCGATTGGGATTTTACCGTTATAGCGCTTTTCGCAAATGTGGTGTTTTAGATGTAGTCAAAGATTCTCAGAGTACGGTGCATGGGGTACTTTATCGATTACCTGTAAGGCTCAGCGAAAGTTTAGATAAACGCGAAGATGTACCCCGTGGTGGCTACCGTCAAGAATTTGTCGATATTAATTTTCAAGGTAAGACTTATGAAAAAGTTCGCACATATGTGGTGGTGAACAAACTTTTGCAAGAAATCGCTCCTAGTGATTGGTATTTCAACGTTGTATTGCGGGGTGCTATTACCTGCAAGCTACCTGAAGAATATTGCTGGAATTTGTTTAATCATATGCATGGTTTGCAGTCGTCTCGATAATTAATAAAACATTCAAAACCCCTCTC
Source organism: Rivularia sp. MS3 (assembly GCA_019192545.1). Classification (GTDB taxonomy): domain Bacteria; phylum Cyanobacteriota; class Cyanobacteriia; order Cyanobacteriales; family Nostocaceae; genus Rivularia. Next base: position 507,812 of record JAHCMI010000001.1, read on the forward strand.
CCTTTATAAGTAGAGGGGAAGGGGTGAGGTTCACCTGTATGTCAAAACCACCAGTTATATCATGTCCGTTAAAATAACCGCCATTGCTTCGCTTCGCTCGCAATCACATATTATGGTTAATTTGCTGGACATCATATTACGAATCAATCGGGAATAAATGCTTGTATAACTGAATTATATAAGTATCTAAACTTCGGTAAAAAAATAATGAAAAGCAAAAAAAACTTGTTAGTTGGTGGAATGCTGTTAACCATTATGGGAAGCGGATTGCAACCTGTTTTCAATCGTGCTTTTGCTCAAACGACACAACCAAAAACACCCCTTGAAAATCAATTATCCCCCCAACCAAAAACTAACTCCCAAATTCAATTAATTACACCAGGGGCACAACCGCGTCAAAAATTACGTTTTGTACCCCAAGTTGGACAAAAAGAAACTGCTGATATGCAAATGGATATGGACATGTCCATGTCTGTGAATGGCAATGAAGCACCATCATTTAAAATACCTGGTACTAGCGTAAAATTAAATACTGTCGTCAACAAGGTAGAACAAAATGGCGATATTTACTATGATTTTTCTTATGACAATGTTGATATAACCGGAGAAAGCAATCTACCAGCCAGCGCTCTCGAAGATATGCGCCGTGAAATCAAAAAAATGCAAGGTTTGAAAGGTAACGTGATTGTTGACAATAAAGGGCGAACAAAAAAAGCTAATTTTACTATCCCCAAAAACTTCAATCCAGCTTTAAAACAAACGATGGAACAATTGAAAAATTCCATCGAGCAGCTATCGGCACAAGTTCCCACAGAAGCTGTTGGTAAAGGCGCAAAATGGCAACATACCTCAAGAATTAGCTTCAATGGAATCACCCTTGAGCAAACTATTAACTACGAATTGGTTGATATTCAAGATGACATTGCAACCATGAATATCAATTTAATCCAAAAAGCACCTGGCGCACAAAAAATAGTATTACCCCAAGTTCCAAAAGGTATGACTATGACAATGGAATCTTATAACGCCAGTGGCACGGGACAATCAAAAGTTTCTTTAAACCAAATTATGCCTTTAAGTACGTCGCTTAAAATGAATGCAAATACTCAAATGCGTACCAACGTACCTAATTCTTCAGAAACAATGCTAATGAATCAGCAAATTTCTACACAATTAAATATTCAGTCAAAATAGTTTTAGATTATTCGTTAGCTTGAGGCTCTGTCTCAAGCTATTAGGACTTACGCAAATGGTTTATTTTTCTTGTAGGGGAGGCAAAATGCGGTGTAGATTAACTTCGGGCATTATTGCCGTTGCTGTGACAATTTGAACTATTTAGAACGCAGTAACAATGTTTTTAGTGTCACGCACCAGCCGAGTATTGTGACAATTGCGGCTATTTCTGGCTATTCTATTGTAAACAAAAATTATGAGGAAATTGTGAGGAACGGTAGTATTTTTTGAATCATTATTTATAAATCGACTTATAGTATAATTGCACTGAAATTATCGAATTAAATACATTAAATCAATTGAATATGAAGAAAAATTAAAACACAGAAATTATCAGAATATAAAGATTATAGTTTTGTAACAAAATAAAAGCATAGCTTATTTAAGCTAACAGTATATCTAGACTCTATCTAATTCTTATGGCAATAAATAGCGGTCAGAGAATATATCAAAGGACGTATATTAATTAATCTAATCATAGTTAGTGAAAATTAACTATTATGTAAAAAAGAATATCAATATTTAGCTAAATATATTTAGGCAAATAAAAATTAGATACAACTATTAGTAGCTAAAGAGATTGAAATCAAAATCACTTTTTTGTTTTAACCATCTCTTTACATATTCACTCTTTGATATCCAGATACAAAGGATTTTAGATATGGCTACTCCTAACAATGATTTTCTGGTAGGGACAAATGGCCCTGACTTTATAGATGGAATGGCAGGTAATGATACGGTTATTGGTTTAAGAGGTAACGATACGTTACTAGGTAGTGCAGGTAATGATTCGTTGTTTGGCAACGAAAATAACGATAGTCTCCGTGGCGGTATAGGTAACGATATTCTTGATGGTGGCTCAGGAAACGATACTCTGCGCGGCGGTCGTGGTAGAGATACCCTTATAGGCGCTACGGGCAATGATAATTTATTCGGCAATAGAGGAAACGATAGTCTTCTAGGTGGTAACGGTAACGATAACCTTAGAGGTGGCAACGGTAGAGATACTCTACGCGGTGGCAACGGTAGGGATACTCTTTCTGGTAATGCTGGAAATGACAATCTATTTGGCAATGGCGGAAATGATAGCCTATTAGGCGGCAACGGTAACGATAACCTCAGAGGCGGCAACGGCAATGACATCCTACGCGGTGGCAACGGTAGAGATACTCTTTCTGGTAATGCTGGAAATGACAATCTATTTGGCAATGGCGGAAATGATAGCCTATTAGGCGGTATCGGTAACGATAACCTCAGAGGCGGTAACGGCAACGATATCTTACGCGGTGGTGCCGGTAAAGATACTCTTTCTGGTAATGCTGGAAATGACAATCTATTCGGCAATGGCGGAGATGATAGTCTATTAGGCGGTATCGGTAACGATAACCTCAGAGGCGGTAACGGCAACGATATCT